>NZ_CP145809.1:321828-643657 GCF_038049925.1 Georgenia sp. M64 | reverse complement strand
GACGAAGTTCGGGATCACCACGACGTTCGTCGAGGACGCCGACGACCCGGAGTCCTGGCGCGCGGCCGTGCGGCCGAACACCAAGCTGTTCTTCGGCGAGACCATCGCCAACCCCAAGAGCGCCGTCCTCGACATCGAGGCCGTGGCCGCGGTGGCCCACGAGGTCGGCGTTCCCCTCGTCGTCGACAACACCATCGCCACGCCGTTCCTCATCAAGCCGCTCGAGCACGGCGCGGACATCGTGCTGCACTCCGCCACGAAGTACCTCGGCGGGCACGGCACCTCGATCGCCGGCGTCATCGTCGACGGCGGCACGTTCGACTGGTCGGCCGACCCCGAGCGCTTCCCCAACTACAACACGCCGGACCCCAGTTACAACGGCCTGGTCTACAAGGACCTCGGCGCCCCCGCCTTCATCCTCAAGGCCCGGGTCCAGCTCCTGCGCGACCTCGGCCCGGCCGTCTCGCCGTTCAACGCCTTCCTCATCGGGCAGGGGCTGGAGACGCTGTCGCTGCGCATCGAGCGGCACGTCGCCAACGCCCGGCGCGTCGCGGAGTTCCTCGAGGGCCAGGAGCAGGTCACGCGCGTCGCGTACGCCTCGCTGCCGTCCTCCCCGTGGTACGACCTCGCGCAGCGGTACGCCCCGCGCGGCGCCGGCGCGGTGCTGGCGTTCGAGCTGGCCGGCGGCTACGCGGCGGGCCTGGCGTTCGTCGACGCGCTCAAGCTGCACTCCAACGTCGCCAACATCGGCGACGTGCGCTCCCTCGTCATCCACCCCGCCTCGACCACCCACTCCCAGCTCTCGCCCGAGGACCTCGCGGCCTCCGGCGTGAACCCGGGCCTGGTGCGTCTCGCGGTGGGCATCGAGAACATCGACGACATCCTCGCCGACCTCGAGCTGGGACTGGCCGCAGCCGCGTCCTTCACGTCCGAGCCGGCCGGCGCGGAGGCCTGAGCATGCCGGGCACGCAGGGCACGCCGGGGTACGGGGCACCCGACGGAGCGCCCGGCCACCCCCGGCCGGGCGGCGCCCCCGCGCCCCGGACCCTGCGCGCCCGGCCCGTCCGCCGCGAGCGTGACCCCGCCACCCTCCCCGCGACGGGGGCGTGGCGCCCGGGCGACGACCCCGGTCCGCGCCTGTTCGCCGACATCGGCGCGCTCCCCCTCGAGGGCGGCGGCCGCCTGCCCCACGTCCGGATCGCCTACGAGACGTGGGGTGAGCTCAACGAGGCCGGCGACAACGCCGTCCTGGTCCTGCACGCCCTCACCGGCGACTCCCACGTCACCGGGCACGCCGGCGACCCCGAGGGCGACGGCTGGTGGTCCCAGGTGGTGGGACCGGGCCGGGCGATCGACACCGACCGCTACTTCGTCGTCGCCCCCAACGTCCTCGGCGGCTGCCAGGGCACGACCGGTCCGTCCTCCCCGGCCCCCGGCGGCGCACCGTGGGGGTCGCGGTTCCCGCTCCTGACCGTGCGTGACCAGGTCGCCGCCGAGGTCGAGCTGACCGACCTGCTCGGCATCGAGCGGTGGGCGCTCGTCGTCGGCGCGTCCATGGGTGGGCACCGGGTCCTGGAGTGGGCCGTCACGGAGCCCGAGCGGGTCGGGGCCGTCGCCGTCGTCGCCTCGACCGCGCAGAGCTCGGCGGAGCAGATCGCCTGGGCGCACGCCCAGCTCCAGGCGATCGAGCTCGACCCGGGCTGGCGCGGCGGGGACTACTACGACGCCGCCCCGGGGCACGGTCCCCACGCGGGCCTGGGCCTCGCCCGGCAGATCGCCCACACGACGTACCGGACCCCCACGGAGCTCGACGGCCGGTTCGGCCGGCTGCCCCAGCACGCCGAGGAGCCGCTGGAGGGCGGCCGGTACGCGGTGCAGTCCTACCTCGACCACCACGCGGGCAAGCTCGCCGCCCGCTTCGACGCGAACACCTACCTCACCCTCACCCGGTCCATGGTCACCCACGACATCGGCCGTGACCGCGGCGGCGTCGAGGCGGCCCTGGACCAGGTCACCGCCGAGGCGCTCGTCGTCGCCGTCGACAGCGACCGGTTGTTCTTCCCGGCCGAGTCCGAGCGCATCGCCGCCGGGATCGCCGGCGCCGGGCCCGTCGCGTACGTCCGCTCGCCCTACGGCCACGACGGTTTCCTCATCGAGCACGACCAGGTGGCCGCCCTGCTGGGCCGGTTCCTCCGGGCCGTGGCGCCGGTGGGACGACCGGCGCGCTGACCCGGCCGCTCCCGGCCCCCCGACGAGCCCTCGCGACGACGCGCCCGCGCGCCGGGCCGGCGAGGCATCATGGGTGCATGGTCAAGGACCCGCCGGACGACGACGTCGTCCCCCCGCGCTCCGAACGGGTTCGGCAGGCGGTGGCGGCGCGGCTGCGCGCCGGCGGGACGGGGACCACGTCGACGCCGGACGGCACCGGCGCCACGGAGGGTGCTGCGAGCCAGGCCGAGGCCGTGCCGGAGCAGGCCGTCGTCTTCCCCCCGCCGCCGCCGGCGGACCGGTGGGTCGAGGACGTGCTCGGGGCGGGCTTCGAGGCCCGGACGCTGCCCCTCCACGACGACGACGAGGGTGAGGTCGTGGCCACCCTCGTGCGCCACGTCCCGGTGTCCGACCCCGAGGCCCTCACGGGTACGCCGTCGACGCCGACCTTCACCGTGCTGTACGTCCACGGCTGGAACGACTACTTCTACCACCGGGAGCAGGCGCGGGAGTGGTCCGCCCTCGGCGGCGCCTTCTACGCCCTGGACCTGCGCAAGTACGGCCGCTCGCTCCGGTCGCACCAGACCCGCGGCTACGTCGAGAACCTCTCCACGTACGACGAGGACATCCACGCCGCCCTGGAGGTCCTGCGGGCCGAGCACGGCGTCGGCACCGACCTGGTGCTCGTCGGGCACTCCACCGGCGGTCTCACCACGGCCCTGTGGGCGCACCGGCACCCCGGGGCGCTGCGGGCGCTGGTGCTCAACTCCCCGTGGCTGGAGCTGCAGGGCACGTCGCTGCTGCGCACGCTCTCGACCCCCCTCGTGGGCAGCCTCGCCCGGCTCCAGCCCCGCTCCGTCCTCCCCACCGCCGACCCCGGCTTCTACCAGCGCGCCCTCATGGGGTGGACCGAGGCGGACGGCCCCGTCCCCGCCGGCTCCGAGGACGACCCGTTCGTCACCGGCTGGAACCCCGAGCCGGCCTGGCGGACCTCACCCGCGGCGCCGATCAGGGCGGGCTGGCTCGCCGCGATCCTCGCCGGTCACGCCCAGGTCGCCGCCGAGCTCGAGATCAGCTGCCCGGTGCTGGTGATGACGTCGGGACGCTCGTTCGTCAGCCCGCGGTGGTCCCAGCAGATGCGCGAGACCGACACCGTGCTCGACGTCGAGCAGATCCGCCGCCGCGCGCTCCAGCTCGGCCCGCTGGTCACGGTCGCACGGTTCGACGGCGCCATCCACGACGTCACGCTCTCGGCCGCGGCGGTGCGCCGGCGGGTCTACGCCGAGCTGCGGCGCTGGGCCCGCGCCTACGTCCTGCGCTGAGCTCCGGCAGGGCTCGCGGCCGTCGTGCGACGCAGGACTGCGTCCCGGGTGGGGGCGCCGGGCCGGGTTGCGCCGGAATCTCCGGAGGGAAGGATGGAGCAGGTCAGGTAGCAAACGGAGGAGGGCCGTCTCATGTCCGAAATGTCGCACCAGGCCGATCGCCCGTCGGGCTCCGCCGCCGGCGGCAGAGACGGCGGCGGCGGAGACGGCGGCCGCCCGCACGGGGGTCAGGAGCAGTCCCACGAGGGGCACGGCCAGTCCCACGAGGGGCACGGCCAGTCCCACGGCAAGGGGATGTACCTGCGGTTCGCGGCGATGATCCTCACCGGGATGGTCGTCATGTACTTCGTGATGTTCGTCGGCTCGTGGGAGTGGAGCCACATCCGCTTCAGCCAGAGCCGGGTGTTCATGGCGATCACCATGGGCGGCGCGATGGGGCTGGTGATGCTCGCCTGGATGCTCAACATGTACAAGAGCGCCAAGGCCAACATCGCCGTCGTCGCCGTGAGCCTCCTGCTCCTCGGCGGGGGGGCCGCGCTCGACCGCAGCCAGGCCACGGTGGACGACACCTCCTTCATGCGCGGGATGATCCCTCACCACTCCCTGGCGATCACCCGCTCGGAGCGGGCCGGGATCGAGGACGTCCGGGTGTGCGAGCTGGCCGTGGAGATCAGCGAGGCGCAGCGCCGGGAGATCTTCGAGATGGACTGGCTGATCGAGGACATCGAGCGCAACGGGGTGGCCGCGACCGCCGAGGAGGCGCAGGCCCGGCCGGTGCCCGAGTACGAGGAGCCGGCCGAGCGCGACTGCGCCGGCTGACCCCCCGGAGCGAACACCTGCTCCGGGCGCGGCCGCCTGGACACTCAGCCGGATCCTCGGCGCTCAGCCGGACCCTGGACACTCAGCCGGACCGGCGGCCACCGCACTCAGCGGCGGCGGTCCCGTCGCTCAGCCGCGTCGGCGGCCACCGTTCTCGCGTCCCGCAGCGGCAGCCAGCTCGGACCGGGCGTCGGCCAGGGTGGGACCCGCCTCCCCGAACCGCCACACCCGCCAGCCGTCGACGTCGTCACGACCCGACGCGGCGGTCGCCGCGGCGTCGGGGTCGAGGAAGGTCGCGCCGTCGGGGAGACGGATCATCCCGTCGGCCGTGAGGATCGCCTCGTGGCGCACCCCTCGGCGCAGCTGGTGCCACACCAGGACGGTGTCCGAGCCGAGGGACGCGGCAACGACGACGAGGCCCTCCCGGTCCTCGTCCCCGGGCTCGTCGCTGCCGGCGGCCGTCACACCGTCGTCGCTGTGCGCGCCGTGGACCGGCACCCCCATGGGGGGCGTGCTCTCCTCCGAGCCACGGTTGCGCGGGAGTGCGCCGCTCGTCTCGTCGGGCTGCCCCGCGGCGGCAGGCCCGTCCGGCACACCGGCGGGCTCGTCCGCGGTGCCGCCGGGTTCGTCCGGCACACCGGCGGACCCGTCCGCGGTGCCGCCGGGTTCGTCCGGCACGCTGCCAGGCTCGTCCGGCGAGTACTCGCGCGGCCGGGCGGTGGCGGTGATCTCCACGGAGCGCTCGCGAGAGGTGAGCAGCGCACCGCCGGCCTCGAGCAGGTCGGGGCGGAGCTCGTTGATCTCGAGGAACTGGCGACCGTTGCTCATGCGCCGCACGGCGATCTCGTGGACGACGACCCCGGAGTCACCGAGCACCTCCAGCGCCGGGCGCACCTCCTCCTCGACGGTGCCCGCGACGACGACGAGGCGAGGACCCGGCGTGGTGCGCGGCGGCATCGACTCACGGAAGAGGTTCCACTCCCGGCGGAAGGCGTCGGCGCCGCGCGGGTAGAGCCCGCTCAGCTCGGCCCAGCCGAGGTCCGCGTTGCGGCCCGAGCGCGACAGCGCCGCGACCAGTGCGGCCGAGTCGAGCCGGTCGACGACCTCGACGGTCACGACCTGCCCGGAGGCGTCCATCGCCGTCAGCCGTGGTGAGGCCGCCGTGGCGCCGTAGGTGCCCGCGCGCCGGACGTCGCCGTACCAGCTCACGGGGAACAGCGGCCGCTGGACCACCTCGAGGACCTGGTCGCGCACCGCCTGGAGCACCTCGGGGTCGATGTCCTCGGTCACGGCGTGCCCGAACTGGGCAGGGACGAGGCGGCCCTCGTCGAACTCGAAGAACGGCATACGACGTCGACCTGACTGTCTCGCGGGTGGGTGGGATCGGCCTTCATCTTCTCACGACGCCGACCGCCGCGAAGGGTCGCGGGGACCCCGCCCGGACCCGCACCACCCGGTCCCGGACGGGTGGCGCGATGCCTTCAGCGGTCCCCGGTGAGGAGCTGGGCGAGGTGGACCCCGTGGCGCCCGGCGAGCTGCTCGGCCTGGGTGCGGCAGGAGAAGCCGTCGGCGAGATAAACCGTCTCCGGGCCTGCCGCGCGCAGGGCCGGCAGCAGGGCGTTCTCGGCGACGGCGACCGACGTCTCGTAGTGCCCGGCCTCCATCCCGAAGTTGCCGGCGAGACCGCAGCACCCGGCCAGGGTGGTGACGCGTGCCCCGGTGCGCGCCAGGAGCGCGGCGTCGGACTCCCACCCCATGACGGAGTGGTGGTGGCAGTGCGGCTGCGCCACGACCTCGACGCCCTCGAGCGACGGCGGGACCCAGTGCGGGCCGGGCCCCACCGGGGCCGGTGCGGTGAGCAGCTCGGCGAGGGTGTAGGTGTGCGCGGCCAGCATCGGTGCCCGCGGGTCGTCCGGGAGGAGGTCGACCATGTCCGAGCGGAGCACCGCGGTGCAGCTGGGCTCGACCCCGACGACGGGGATGCCGTTCGCCGCGTAGGGGGCCAGCACCCCCAGGAGGTCCCTCAGCCGCTTCTTCGCCCCGTCGAGCTGGCCGGTGGAGATCCAGGTGAGGCCGCAGCACACCTGCTCCCGGGGGACGATCACGGTGTAGCCGGCGCCCTCGAGGAGCGCGACCGTGGCGCGTGCCCCGGCGCCGTCGAGGGTCTCGGAGAAGGAGTCGGCCCACAGCACGACGAACCGCGCGTCGGTGTCGGTGGCGGTGCCGGTCTCGGTGCGGTTCCCGGTCTCGGTGCCGGTGCCGGTGCGGGACGGGAGCACGGCGCCGCGGGAGGTCGCGCTGCCCCCCTCACGCCGGCGCCACCAGCGGGAGAAGCGCTCGTCGGCGAAGCTCACCATGGAGCGCCGCGGGTCCATCCCGCCGGCGGCCAGCACCGCCCGCGCGACCGGGCGTGCCCCGAGCACGACGTTGGCCAGCCGCGCCAGGGCAGGGACGGCCGTGACCATCGCCGACCACCGCGGCAGCTGGCCCAGGAGGTAGTGGTTGCGGGGGCGGACCTTCCCCTTGTAGGCGCGGTGGAGCACCTCGGACTTGTAGCGCGCCATGTCGGTGCCCGTGGGGCAGTCCGAGGAGCAGGCCTTGCAGGACAGGCACAGGTCGAGCGAGGCCAGCACCGCCGGTGAGTTCCAGTCCCTCACCAGCGAGCCGTTGGTCAGCTCCTGCAGCACCCGCGCACGGCCGCGGGTGACGTCCTTCTCGTCCTTGGTGGCCTGGTAGCTGGGGCACATGAACCCGCCCGCGGCGGAGGTGTCGGCACGGCACTTGCCCACGCCGGTGCAGCGGTGCACCGCCGTCGCGAAGTCCCCGCCGTCCTCGGCGAACGCGAACCCGTCGGCGGCAGGCGTGAGCCTGGCGTAGGGGCGGCGCAGGTCGGCGTCCAGGGGCCGAGGGTCGACGACGACGCCGGGGTTGAGCAGCCCCGCCGGGTCGAACAGCGTCTTGACGCGGGCGAAGAGGTCGACGACGTCGGGGCTGTAGATCCGGCCGAGGAGCTCCGAGCGTGCCCGCCCGTCGCCGTGCTCGCCCGAGAGCGAGCCGCCGTAGGCGGCGACCAGGTCGGCGCTGGCCTCGAGGAACGCCCGGGACGGCCCGATGCCGGCCGGCGTCTCGAGCGGCAGGTCCAGGCGCACGTGCACGCACCCGTCCCCGAAGTGGCCGTACAGGAGCCCGTCCACGCCACGGTCGGCCATGAGGGCGGTGAAGTCGCGGAGGTAGTCCCCCAGCCGCTCCGGCGGGACCGCCGCGTCCTCCCACCCCGGCCAGGCCGGCGCACCGTCGGGCGTCCGACCGCCGAGGCCGGCGCCGTCGGCCCGGATCCGCCACAGGGCGGCGGCCTCGGCGCCGGCCGGGACCACCCGGACCGCGGAGGTGCCGCCGTCGGCCGCGAGCGCGCGCGCCCGGGCCAGGGCGTCGGCGGGGTCGCTCCCGCCCACCTCGACGATGAGCCAGCCCGCCCCCTCCGGGAGCTCGGGCACGGCGGCGGGGCCGTGGTGGCGGCGCACGACGTCGACGAGGCGTGAGTCCAGGCCCTCGACGGCGAGCGGCGCGTGGGCGAGGAGGGCCGGGACGGCGTCGGCGGCCGTCGCCATGTCGGGGTAGCCCATCGCGACGACGACGGGCGCGGTGGGCAGCGGGACCAGGTCGACGGTGGCGCCGAGGACGGTGACGAGGGTGCCCTCGGTGCCGACGAGCATCTTGGCGAGGTCCTGGCCGTTCTCGGGCAGCAGGTGCTCGAGGGAGTAGCCGGAGACCTGACGCTTGAACCGGCCCAGCGCCGTGCGGATGGTCGCGAGCTCCGCGGCGACGAGCCTGTCCAGCCCGGGCACGGCCGCGAGCGCGTCCGGACCGGCGCCGGCGACGAAGCGCCGGCCGGTGCCGTCGACGACGTCGAGCGCGCTGACGTTGTCGGCGGTGCGGCCGTAGGCCACCGCGTGCGGGCCGCAGGCGTTGTTGCCGATCATCCCGCCCAGGGTCGCGCGGTTCTGCGTGGAGGGGTCGGGGCCGAACCACAGCCCGTGCGGCCGGGCGGCCGCCTGGAGCGAGGACATCACCACCCCGGGCTGGATCACCGCGGTGCGAGCGTCGGCGTCGACTCGCTCGATCCGGTGCATGTGCCGGGAGAAGTCCAGCACCATGCCCGGCCCGACGGCGTTGCCGGCCACGGAGGTCCCGGCGCCGCGGGCGGTGACCGGCACCGCCAGGCGGCGGGCGACGTCGAGTGCGGCGAGGGTGTCGTCCTCGTCGCGCGGGGTCACCACCACCTGCGGCACGACGCGGTAGTTCGAGGCGTCCGTGGAGTACTCGGCGCGGCGACGCTCGGAGGTGTCCACCTCCCCGTCCACGGCGGCGTCGAGCTCGGCGGCCAGGTCGGCGCTGGTGACGGTGCTCACGGCGGCCAGTGTGGCACGCGCCGTCCGGGACCCGGTCGGCGTCGCCACCCTGTGGCCGGCCTGCCTCAGGTGGCGTGTGCGGTCGCAGCGACGGCGCTCCCGCGGGCGCGCGCGTGCAGGGGGGCGGGGGAAGGGGATCTCCCGCGCCTCGTCGCCGCCAATGATCACTCTGTGACCGAGCGATCCCTCCGCACCACTCTCACTCGGCAACACGGGGAGCGCTCGGCAACACGGGGAGCGCTCGGCAACACGGGGAGCGCTCGGCAACACGGGGATCGCTCGCGCCTCGTCGCCGCCAACGATCACTCTGTGACCGAGCGATCCCTGCACACCACTCTCACTCGGCAACACGGGGAGCGCTCGACAACACGGGGAGCGCTCGACAACACGGGGATCGCTCGGCAACACGGGGAGCGCTCGGCAACGCCGGGATCGATCGACACAGATCGCCGCGACGACCGCTCAATTCTCGCGCACGGACCGATCAGCCTGCGCTCGCCCGGCGCTCAGCGCGCGGGCACCGGCCGCACCGCCACCCGGTGGGCGGTCGCGGCGTCGACCGCCAGCCGGCAGCCGGCCGCGGCCACGACGATGCCGCCGAAGGCGGCGTGCTGGGTGACGCGCAGGAGCGCGCCCGGCCGGAGGCCGAGCTCGGCGATCCGCGAGCGCACGTCGTCGTCGACGTGCACACCCAGGACCCGCACACTCGCCGGCACCGGGCAGTCCGATAGCCACATGGTCAGAGCGTGTCGGGTGGCGCCGACGTGTGCTCGGGACGTTGGTCCCGACGCCTGGCCGGTGGCGCCGCGGCGCCGGACGCACCTGAGGGCTGCCGGCCGAGCCCGGCAGCCCTCAGCGCGACGGCGGCGTCAGGCGGTCGCATCCTCCCCGGCCAGGGCGGCGGCGCGACCGGCCTCGAGCCGGGCGATGGGGACCCGGAACGGCGAGCAGGAGACGTAGTCCAGCCCGGCGTCGTGGAAGAAGTGGATCGACTCGGGGTCGCCGCCGTGCTCACCGCACACCCCCATGTGCAGGTGCGGCTTGGTCGAGCGCCCCCCGGTGACGCCGGAGACCACCAGCGCCCCCACGCCGTCGGCGTCGAGGGTCTCGAACGGGGAGATCGTCAGGACGCCGTTCTCCAGGTAGTCGGCGAAGAACGCTCCCTCGACGTCGTCGCGGGAGAACCCCCAGGTGGTCTGGGTGAGGTCGTTGGTGCCGAAGGAGAAGAAGTCCGCCTCCTCGGCGATGCGGTGCGCGGTCAGGGCCGCCCGGGGCAGCTCGATCATGCAGCCGATGGGCAGGTCGAGCGTGACGCCCGCCGCGGCGCCGACCTCGGCGAGGATGCGCACGGCCTCCTCCCGGACGATCTGGAGCTCACGCATGGAGCCCACCAGCGGGACCATGATCTCCGGCAGCGGGTTCCTCCCGGCCTTGCGCAGCTCCACGGTCGCCTCGGCGATGGCCCTGATCTGCAGGGCGAACAGGCCCGGGATCTTCAGCCCGAGGCGCACGCCACGCAGGCCGAGCATGGGGTTCTGCTCGTGCATGCGCTGGACGGCGGCGAGCAGCTTGACCTCGCGCTCGTCGACCTTCCCGTGCTCCTTGGCCAGGGCCACCTTGACGGCGAGCTCGGTGAGGTCGGGGAGGAACTCGTGCAGCGGGGGGTCGATGAGCCGGATGGTCGTGGGCAGGGAGTCCATGGCGTCGAGGAGCTCGACGAAGTCGGTGCGCTGCAGGGGCAGCAGCTCCTCGAGCGCCGCGAGGCGCGCCTCGTCGTCCTCGGCCAGCACGACGTGCTCGATGTAGACGCGCCGGTCACCGAGGAACTGGTGCTCGGTGCGGCACAGCCCGATGCCCTCCGCGCCGCGGTCGCGGGCGCGGCGGGCGTCCTCGGCGGTGTCGGCGTTGGCGCGCACCCGCATGCGGCGCACGTCGTCGGCGTGGCCGAGCACCCGGTCGATGGCGTGGACGAGCTCCTTCGTCGCCTCGTCCTCCGCGGCGGCGAGGCCGGCCTCGAGGCCGGAGGAGATGTAGATCATCACCGGGGAGTCGACGACGGGCACCTCGCCGAGGAACACCTCACCGCTCGAGCCGTCGATGGCGATGGTGTCGCCGGCGTGCAGGACCGTGCCGTTGATGCGCACCTCGCCGCCGGCCCGGTCGACGTCGAGCTCCTCGGCACCGACCACGGCGCACTTGCCCATGCCGCGGGCGACGACGGCGGCGTGGGAGGTCTTGCCGCCGCGCGCGGTGAGGATGCCGTCGGCGACGATCATGCCCGCGAGGTCGTCCGGGTTGGTCTCGCGGCGCACGAGGATGACCTTGGCGCCGGCGGAGGTGCGCTCGATCGCCTGGGCGTTGTCCAGGACGATCTCGCCCACCGCCGCGCCTGGCGAGGCCGGCATGGCCTTGGTGAGGAGGTGGCGCTCGGCCTCGCCGTCGAACTGGGGGAAGAGGAGCTGGCTGAGCTGGGCGCCGGTGCAGCGCGAGATGGCCTCGTCCATGGTGATGAGGTGCTCGTCGACGAGCTGGGTGGCGATGCGGAAGGCCGCGGCCGCGGTGCGCTTGCCCACCCGCGTCTGCAGCATCCACAGCTTGCCGCGCTCGATCGTGAACTCGATGTCGCACAGGTCGCGGTAGTGGGTCTCCAGACGGCGCATCGCCTGGCGCAGGTCGTCGTAGGACTTCTTGTCCAGCGTCTCCAGCTCGGCCAGCGGCAGGGTGTTGCGGATGCCGGCGACGACGTCCTCGCCCTGGGCGTTGGCGAGGTAGTCCCCGTAGATGCCGGAGTGCCCGGTGGACGGGTCACGGGTGAAGCACACGCCCGTGCCCGAGGTGTCCCCCAGGTTGCCGAAGACCATCGTGACGACGTTGACGGCGGTGCCGAGGTCGTTGGGGATGCGTTCGCGACGCCGGTACAGACGCGCGCGCTCGGTGTTCCACGAGTCGAAGACCGCCTCGATGGCCATGTCGAGCTGCTCGCGCGGGTGCTGGGGGAACTCGCGCCCGGCGTCCTCCTGGACGATCGCCTTGAACTCCGCGACGAGCTCCTTGAGGTCCTCGGCCGTGAGGTCGATGTCGGTCGCCGCGCCGGCGGTCCGCTTCTTCTCGTCCAGCGCGTGCGCGAAGTGCTCCCCGTCGATGCCCAGGACCGTCTTGCCGAACATCTGGATGAGCCGGCGGTAGGAGTCCCAGGCGAAGCGCTCGTCGCCGGAGAACTCGGCCAGCCCCTTGACGGAGGCGTCGTTGAGCCCGATGTTGAGGACGGTCTCCATCATGCCGGGCATGGAGAACTTGGCGCCGGAACGCACGGAGACGAGCAGCGGCTCGTGGAAGTCGCCCAGCCGCCGCCCGATCGTGTCCTCGATCTCGCGCACCGCCATCGTCACCTCGACCCGGAGCTCGGGCGGCACGTGGCCGTCGCGCATGTAGGCGCGGCAGGCCTCGGTGGTGATCGTGAAGCCCGGGGGCACCGGCAGTCCGAGCTTGGTCATCTCGGCGAGGTTGGCCCCCTTGCCGCCGAGGAGGTCCTTCTGGTCCTTGCTGCCCTCGCTGAAGCGGTACACGTACTGCGGCATCACGCGCCTCCTGGCTCCCGGCGCCCGTCCGTGCGCCTCGATCATCAGACTATGGGTGACCTGGGTCACGCCCCCAGGTTATGGAGTGGAGCACGTCACAGGGGTGACTTACGGCCTACGTCCCGATTCGCCCGCCGGAGCCTCGTCCGGCCCGTCCGGGAGGTGCCGCTCGGCCGGGCCGTCGTAGGCGCTCAGCGGGCGGATGAGCGCGTTGTCGCCCGCCTGCTCCATGATGTGCGCCGTCCAGCCGGTGACCCGCGCGGCGACGAAGATCGGGGTGAAGGTCGCGGTGTCGAACCCCATGAGGTGGTACGCCGGGCCCGAGGGGTAGTCGAGGTTGGGCTCGATGCCCTTGCGCGCAACCATCGCCGCCTCGAGCCGGTCGTAGACCTCGGCGAGGTCGGGGCGGGCGTAGTGGGCGACGAGGGTGTCCAGGGCGGCCTTCATCGTCGGGACCCGGGAGTCGCCGTGCTTGTAGACCCGGTGGCCGAAGCCCATGATCTTGCGTCGCTCGGCCAGGGCCCGGTCCAGCCACGCCTCGGCCCGCGAGGCGTCGCCGATCTCGTCGAAGACGTGCATGACGGCCTCGTTCGCCCCGCCGTGGAGGGGACCCTTGAGGGCCCCGACCGCGCCGACGACGGCGGAGTACATGTCCGACATCGTCGAGGTGATGACCCGGGCCGTGAACGTCGAGGCGTTGAAGGAGTGCTCGGCGTACAGCACCAGGGAGACCCGGAAAGCGTCGACGACGACGGGGTCGGGGACCTCCCCGAAGGTCATGTGGAGGAAGTTCTCGGCGTAGCCGAGGTCGTCCCGGGCGGGGACGGGCTCCTGGCCGCGCCGGCGACGCTGGTCGTACGCGACGACGGCGGGGATGCGGCCCAGGAGCCGAACCGACCGGGTGCGGGCGGCCTCGGACGAGGGGTCGCCGGCGGCCGGGTCCTGGGCGCCGATGAGGCTGACCGCCGTGCGCAGGACGTCCATCGGGTGGGCGGTGACGGGCACGAGGTCGACGACGGCGCGCACGTCCTCCTCGAGCCCCCGGTTCGCCCGCTCCAGCTCCTGCAGCGCGGCGAGCTCGGCCGCCGTCGGGAGCTCGCCGTGCCACAGCAGGTGCGCCACCTCCTCGAGGCTGCACCGGGCGGCGAGCTCCTGCACGGGGTAGCCGCGGTAGAGCAGCGAGTTCGTCTCGGGGTTGACCTTGGAGATGGCCGTGGTGTCGGCGACGACCCCGGCCAGGCCCTTGCGGACCTGGGTGGTCTCGGTCATATCTCGCTCCTTTGCGTGAGGGACCGCGTGATCAGCGGCCGGGGACCGTGAAGGTGAAGACGCCGGCGTCGAAGGTGTTGTAGGCCGGGTAGTCGAGGAGCTCGTAGAGCCGCGCGCGGTGCTGCATGCCCGCGACCTCCGAGCGCAGCGAGCCCTCGGCCACGAGGGTGTCCAGCGCCCGCTCGGCGGCGCCCATGGCGACGCGAAGGAGGGAGACGGGGTAGATGACGATCCGCGCCCCCGCGGAGGCGAGCTGGTCCTCGGTGAAGAGCTCGGACTTGCCGAACTCGGTCATGTTCGCCAGCACCGGGACGTCGACCGCCGTGGCGACCGCCTCGAGCTCGGCCAGGCCCGTCATCGCCTCGGGGAAGATGGCGTCGGCCCCGGCGTCGACGAGCGCGCGCGCCCGCTCCAGCGTGGCGTCGAGACCCTCGACCGCGCGGATGTCCGTCCTGGCCATGATGAGGAGGTTGGGGTCCCGGCGGCCGTCGGCCGCGGCGCGGATGCGCTTGACGGCGGTGTCCGTCCCGACCACCTGCTTGCCGTCGAGGTGCCCGCAGCGCTTGGGGTTGACCTGGTCCTCGATGTGCAGGCCCGCCACCCCGGCGTCCTCGAGCTCCTGGACGGTGCGGGCGACGTTCATCGGCTCGCCGAACCCGGTGTCGGCGTCGACGAGGGCCGGCAGGTCGGTCATCCGGGCGATCTGGTGGCTGCGGCCGGCGACCTCGGTCGCCGTCGTCAGACCGATGTCGGGCAGGCCGAGGTCGGCGGACAGGACCGCCCCGGAGATGTAGACGCCCTCGAAGCCCTTGTCCTGGATGAGCCTGGCCGAGAGGGGGTTGAAGGCACCGGGGAAGCGCAGGAGGCCGGGCCCGGCCAGGGCCGCGCGCAGGGCGGCACGCTTCGCGGCCGCGGTGGTGGGGGCGTAGAGCATCAGAAGATCCCCTCGGGTGCGGTGACGGAGGACATGAGGGCGGCCGGGGCGACGACGGTGAGCCCGCCGAGCTCGTCGGGCCGCAGCTCGGGCAGGCGCTGGGCGACGTCGAGGAACCGCCGGATCTCGGCGGGCTCGAGGACGCCGTCGGCGAGCGTGCGGAACTTCTCCACGTACTGCTCGCGGGCGAAGGGCCGGGCGCCGAGGGGGTGGGCGTCGGCGACGGCGATCTCCTCCACCACCTGCGTGCCGTCGGTGAGGGTGATCTCGACCCGGCCGCCGAAGGCCTTCTCGGCCGGGTCGGCCGAGTGGTAGCGCCGGGTCCAGCCGGGGTCCTCGGCGGTGGTGACCGTGCGCCACAGCGCGACGGTGTCGGGGCGGGCGGCCCGCTCGGGGGCGTAGGAGTCCACGTGGTGCCACCGCCCGTCCTGCAGCGCGACGGTGAAGATGTACGGGATCGAGTGGTCGAGGGTCTCGCGGGACGCGGCGGGGTCGTACTTCTGGGGGTCGTTGGCCCCGGAGCCGATGACGTGGTGGGTGTGGTGGCTCGTGTGGATGACGACCGACGCCACGTTCGCGGGGTCCGTCAGCTCCGGACGCTCGCGGTGGAGCCGGCGGGCGAGGTCGATGAGCGCCTGGGACTGGTACTCCGCGGAGTGCTCCTTGGTGTACGTGTCCAGGATCGCCCGCTTCTCCTCGCCCGGGCCGGGCAGCGGGACCTCGTAGTGGGCGCCCGGACCGTCGAGCATCCAGGCGATGACGCCGTCCTCCCCCTCGTAGATCGGGGTGGGGGAGGTCTGGCCGCGCATGGCGCGGTCGACCGCCTCGACCGCGACCTTGCCGGCGAAGGCCGGGGCGTAGGCCTTCCAGGTGGAGATCTCGCCCTTGCGGGACTGGCGGGTGGCGGTGGTCGTGTGCAGGGCCTGGCCCACCGCCTGGAAGATCACCTCGGGGGCGAGCCCGAGCAGGGTGCCGATGCCCGCGGCCGCGGAGGGGCCCAGGTGGGCGACGTGGTCGATCTTGTGGGCGTGGAGGCTGATCGAGCGGACGAGGTCGACCTGGATCTCGTACCCGGTGGCGAGGGCGCGCACGAGCTCGGCTCCCCCGAGGTCGCGCCGCGCCGCCAGGTGCTGGGCGACTGCGAGGATCGGGGGGATGTTGTCGCCGGGGTGGGAGTACTCCGCCGCGAGGAAGGTGTCGTGGTAGTCCAGCTCGCGCACCGCGACGCCGTTGGCCCACGCGGCCCACTCCGGGCTCACCCGCTCGGCCGTGGGCAGTCCGACGACGGTCGCGCCGGGCGTGCGGGGGTGGGCCGTCGCCTGCGCGCGCGCCGCCACGACGGGCGCGCGCAGGAGGGACGCGGTGGCCACGGCGGCGTTGTCGATGACCCGGTTGACCACCATCTCGGTCACCTCCGGGGCCACCGCCACGGGGTCGGCGGCGACCTCGGCGATCTTCCACGCGAGCTGGTCGGTGCGGGGCAGGTTCGCGCTCGAGGGGTGGACACGGACGTGGTGGGTGATCACTGGCTGCCTCCTGGGGCGGGTGCGGGCGGGGCGGAAGGGCTGGGGGCGGCCCGGTCGAGCGCGGCCAGGATGGTCTCCAGGCTCGAGCGCAGGTGCACCGCCGTGGCCTGGGCCGCGAGGGTCTCGTTGCCCTCGGCGACGGCACCGGCGATGAGGGCGTGCTCCTCGGCGGCGCGGGCGAGCCGGCCGGGGTTGTCCTGCGAGAGCCGGCGGGCCCGGGCGACGTGGCTGCGCAGACCGACGAGCGACCGGCGCAGGTACGGGCTGCCCATGGCCTCGTCGAGGGCGGCGTCGAGCTCGGCGACCAGCGCGAAGTAGGCGTCGCCGTCCGGGCGGTCCGCCACCTGCGCGGAGAGCTTCTCGCGCAGCGCGGTGAAGACGGCGCGGTCCCCGCGACGCGCCGCGAGCCTGGCCGCCTGGGTCTCCAGGGCCTCGCGCAGCTCGAACAGGTGGGTCACGTCCACCGCCGACAGGCTGGAGACGACGAGGGTGCGGCCCCGACCGGTCACGGCCAGCCCCTCGGCGGCGAGCCGCCCGAGCGCCTCGCGCAGGGGTGTCCGCGAGACCCCCAGGCGCGCGGACTGCTCCACCTCCCCCAGGACCGTCCCCGGGGCGAGGCGCCCGGTGACGATCTCCTCCCGGAGGGAGGCGTAGACCCGTTCGCTGGCGCGCACGGGTCCGACGGTACCCGTCGACGCGCGGTTTGTATACAAACACGGCTCGCACGGCCGGGTTCCGACGCCGGAAGTGCGCGTCTGCATACAGGAGGTGGTTGCGCGAGCGCTCGTGCGCCGCGCGGTCCCACCGGTACGGTGGGCCTTCCGGAGCGATGGGGAGGTCGGCGATGACGGCGGCGCAGATGGGCACGTCGGTGCTGGCCCGGGTGGAGGGCCGGGTCGGCCACCTCACCCTCAACCGGCCGAGCGCGATCAACGCGCTCGACGCTCCCATGCTCACCGCCGTCGGTGCCGCGCTCGCCGGCTGGGAGCACGACCCCGCCGTCGCCGCCGTGCTGCTCGACGGCGCCGGCGACCGGGGACTGTGCGCCGGCGCCGACGTGCGGGCGCTGCGCAGCGCCGTGCTCGACGGCGAGGCCGCCCGCGCCCTGGACTTCCTCCGCCAGGAGTACCGGCTGAACGCCCGGATCGCGGAGTACCCCAAGCCGGTGCTCGCGGTCATGGACGGGATCACCATGGGCGGCGGGGTGGGCCTGAGCGCCCACGCCTCGCTGCGGGTGGTGACCGAGCGGTCGCGCGTCGCGATGCCCGAGACGCGCATCGGCTTCGTCCCCGACGTCGGCGGCAGCCACCTCCTCGCCCGCGCACCGGGCCTGACCGGGGTCCACCTCGGCGTCACGGCCGCCGTGGCGGGACCGGGGGACGCGATCTACACCGGGCTGGCCGACCACTTCGTCCCCGCCGAGTCCCTGCCGGCCCTGACGGCCGCGGTCCTGGAGGACGGCGATCCCGCCGGTGCGGTCCGTGCCCTCGCCGTCGCGCCCCCCGCCGGCGAGCTGGTCGGCCACCGCGCCTGGATCGACGAGTGCTACGACGCCCCGACGGCGCTGGCGGTCGTCCGGCGCCTGGCGGCCCACCCCCACCCCGCCGCGCGTGGGACCGCCGAGGTCATCAGGTCCCTCTCCCCCACCGCCGTCGAGGTGGCCCTGGCGACGCTCACCCGCGCCCGGGGCGGGACCCTGCGCGAGGCGCTGCAGCAGGAGCTCCGCTCGGGGGCCGGTCTCGCGGCGCGCGCGGACTTCACCGAGGGCATCCGCGCCCAGCTGGTCGACAAGGACCGGCGCCCGCGGTGGGACCCGCCCACCCTGGAGAAGGTCGACCCGGCGGTCGTGGCGGCCGTGCTCGACACCGACGTGCCGCCGCTGTTCCCGGCGCCGGAGCCGCCCCGGACGGCCTGACCCGACCCCGGCCCGGCGGGGTCGAAGGTCCTCCGGCGGGGCGCGGCCGCCGCCCTACGGTGGAGGTGGTCGAGACGGGCAGCCGCCCGCCACCACTGTCGACGACGGGGTTGCCATGTACGCAGACCTCCGGGCGGCCGAGGGCGCACCGCTCCAGGCCGTGTTCGGACCGTTCGAGATGACGGCCCTCTGGGTCATCCTCGCCATCTCCCTGCTGGCACTGGCCTTCGCGTACAAGCTCGTGCGCGAGGTGCTCGGGGCGCCGCAGGGCACGGTCAAGATGATCGAGATCGCCGGCGCCATCCAGGAGGGCGCCCGCGCCTACATGGCCCGCCAGATGCGCACGGTGTCGTGGTTCATCCTCGTCCTGGGCGTGGTGCTGTTCTTCGCCCTGCCCGTCGCCGCCGACGCCGCGCACTCCGAGCTGGTCCTGCGCGCGGGCCGGTCCCTGGCGTTCGTCCTCGGGGCGGCGTTCTCCGCGCTGACCGGCTACGCCGGGATGTGGCTGGCCGTGCGCGCGAACGTGCGCACCGCCGCCGCGGCCCGCGAGAGCGGCGCGCGGCGGGCCATGCGCGTGGCCTTCCGCGCCGGCGGTGTGGCCGGGATGTTCACCGTGGGCCTGGGTCTGCTCGGCGCCACCGTCATCCTCCTCATCTACCAGCAGGACGCCACCGCCGTCCTCGTGGGCTTCGGCTTCGGCGGCGCGCTGCTGGCGATGTTCATGCGCGTCGGCGGCGGCATCTTCACCAAGGCCGCCGACGTCGGCGCCGACCTCGTCGGCAAGGTCGAGCAGGGCATCCCCGAGGACGACCCCCGCAACGCCGCCACCATCGCCGACAACGTCGGCGACAACGTCGGCGACTGCGCCGGCATGGCCGCCGACCTCTTCGAGTCCTACGAGGTCACGCTCGTCGCGGCCCTCATCCTCGGCGCGGCCGCGTGGTCCGGCTCCGCGGCCGGCGCCATCGCCGGGGTGATGTTCCCGCTGCTCGTGCGCGCGGTCGGCGTCCTCACCTCGATGGTGGGCATCGTCGCGGTGAACCCGCGCGGCGACGACGAGCACGGCATGCGGGCCATCAACCGCGGCTTCTTCCTCTCCGCCGGCCTCTCGGCCGCCGCGGTGCTGGCCCTGTCCGGCTGGTACATGCAGGACCTGCGACCTGCCGTCGCCGTGATCCTCGGCCTCGTCCTGGCCAGCGTCATCCAGGTCCTCACCCAGTACTTCACCGACGCCCGGTACCGCCCGGTCAAGGAGGTCGCCGAGTCCACGCGCACCGGGCCCGCGACGACGATCCTGTCCGGCTTCTCCCTCGGGCTGGAGTCGACCGTCTGGGCCATCCTCACCATCGCGCTGGTGATCCTCTCCGCGTTCGCGATGGGCGACGGCGCCGCCGAAGCCCTGTACTTCATCTCCCTCACCGGCATGGGCATGCTCACCACCGTCGGTGTCATCGTCTCGATGGACACCTTCGGCCCCGTGGCCGACAACGCCCAGGGCATCGCCGAGATGTCCGGGGAGTTCGAGGGCGAGGCCGCCCGGTCCCTCGGCCGGCTCGACGCCACCGGGAACTCGACCAAGGCGATCACCAAGGGCATCGCCATCGCCACCGCTGTCATCGCCGCCACCTCCCTGTTCGGCTCGTTCGAGGAGGCGCTCCGCGCGGCGGGGATGCAGTTCGAGGGCATCCGGGTCGACCAGCCCGACGTGCTGGTCGGCCTGCTCATCGGCGGTGCGGTCGGCTTCCTCTTCTCCTCGCTGCTCATCCGCGCGGTCTCCCGGGCGGCCGGCGAGGTCGTCGTCGAGGTGCGCCGGCAGTTCCACGACGAGCCGGGGATCATGACCTACGAGGTCCGTCCCGACTACGCCCGCGTGGTGGACCTGTGCACGAAGCGGTCGCTGCACGAGCTGCTCACACCGGGCCTGCTGGCCGTGCTCACACCGGTGGCGGTCGGGTTCGCACTCGGCGCCGAGGCGCTCGGGGCGTTCCTGGCCGGCTCGATCCTCACCGGCCAGCTGCTCGCCGTCATGCTGTCCAACGCCGGCGGCGCCTGGGACAACTCCAAGAAGTACATCGAGGACGGCCACCTCGGCGGCAAGGGCTCCCCCCAGCACGTGGCCGCCGTCATCGGCGACACCGTCGGCGACCCCTTCAAGGACACCGCCGGCCCGTCCCTCAACCCGCTCATCAAGGTGATGAACCTCGTCGCCGTCCTCCTGGCGCCGCTCATCGTCTCGGTCCAGGGCGACGGCGTCGTCCGGGCCGTGGTCACCGTCGCGGTCCTCCTCGCTCTCGGGGCGGCCATCAGCCGGTCCACCCGGCAGCCGTCGGTGGACCTCCTGCGCCCGGCCGGTCCCGGGCGGCGCCCGGTCGTCCCGGGCTCCCCGTCGGGCGCCCCGGGCACGCCGACGGCGGCCGGGGCGGGCGCCGACGACCCGGCGGCGGCGGTGACCGCGGCCGCCCCGGTGACCGAGGCAGCCGCGGCCAGGCCCACCGCGGCGGACGAGCTGGGCGAGAGCGCCCGGCACCGGTAGCGGCCCCGGACGCGGACGGCCCCACGGGATGTCTCCCGCGGGGCCTCGCCACCCTTGCGCGGGGCGGTGGCGCGTCGAGCGTTCTCGCTACTTGAAGGCGTCCTTGACGTTCTCGCCGGCCTGCTTGATGTTCGCGCTGGCCTGGTCGCCCTTGCCCTCGGCCTCGAGCCGCTCGTTGTCGGTCGCCTTCCCGGCGCCCTCCTTGACCTTGCCGCCCGTCTCCTCGGCAGCGTTGCGGATCTTGTCGTCCAAGCCCATCTCGTGCTCCTGTCCTCGGTCGGCCCCCTGGGGGGATGCTCGTCACGCTACGTCCGCCCCGGTGACCCCGCATCCGGAGGACACCCGTTCCCGGGACACGGAGGCACACGCCCGGCTCGGTGGTGTTCACTCTCCCCGTGCCCACCAAGCCCTTCGCGCTGCTCGCCTCGCGGAGCGAGGACGCCGCCGCCGACGGCGAGTACGCCTCGTTCCTCCGGCTCACCGGCCTGCGCGCCGACGAGCTCGTCCGGATCCGGATGGAGTCGGGGCGGTTCACGCCGCTCGACCTCGACCGGTTCGCGGGGACCTTCCTCGGCGGCAGCCCCTTCACGACATCGGTGCCGGCGGAGCACAAGAGCGACGACCAGCTGCGGATCGAGGCCGAGCTCGACGTCGTCCTGGGCGAGATCCACGAGCGGGACCTGCCCTTTCTCGGCACGTGCTTCGGCATCGGGGCGTTGGGCCGGGTCGCCGGCGGCGTCGTGGACGGCACGTACGCCGAGAGCACCGCCGCCGTCGAGATCAGCCTCACCGACGAGGGCCGTGGCGACCCCCTGCTCGCCGGGATGCCGCCGACGTTCGCCGCCTACGTCGGCCACAAGGAGGCCTGCACGGTCCTGCCGCCGGGGGCGGTGCTCCTGGCCCGGTCCGAGGCCTGCCCGGTGCAGATGTACCGCCTGGGCCGCAACCAGTACGTCACCCAGTTCCACCCGGAGACCGACCGCGACGCCGTCATCACCCGCATGAGCGTCTACCGCCACGCCGGGTACTTCCCCGCGGAGGAGTTCGAGTCGGTGGTCGTGCGCGTCAGCGGCGTCGACGTCACCGACTCCCACGAGGTCGTGCGCGCCTTCGTCCGGCGCTACGCCCGGCCCGCCTGACGGGCGGTCCCGGGTCCGCCGGGGAGCCGCAACCGCGAAAGACGGCAGCGTCGCGAGGGCCGACAACGCCGCGACGGCCGACGACGCCGAAGGGCCCGGCGGCCGTGGCCGCCGGGCCCTCCCGGATCGTGCTCAGTGCTCGGGCTGGAGCTGCCCGCCCCCGCCGGCGCCGCCGCCGTCGGGCGCCGTCGGCATGTCGCGCTGCTCGATCGTCGAACCGTGACCGACCGCGACGGGCTCGGGCTTGCGGATCTCGCCCACCTTGACGCCCTCGAAGGTGAACTGGCCCAGCAGGCCCTCCCCCTCGGCGTCGACGATGATCTTCTGCCCGGCCTTGATCTCGCCGAACAGGATCTTCTCGGACAGGACGTCCTCGATCTCGCGCTGGATCGCGCGCCGCAGCGGCCGGGCGCCGAGGACCGGGTCGTAGCCGCGCTCGGCGAGCAGCTCCTTCGCCGCCGAGGTCAGCTCGATGGTCATGTCCTGGTCGCGCAGACGGCCGTCGAGGCGGGCGATCATGAGGTCGACGATCTGGATGATCTCGGCCTCGGAGAGCTGCGGGAAGACGATGACGTCGTCCACGCGGTTGAGGAACTCGGGCCGGAAGTGCTGCTTGAGCTCCTCGTTGACCTTCGTCTTCATCCGCTCGTAGCTGTTGGACAGCTCCCCGCCGGCCTGGAAGCCGGTGAGCAGGCCCTTGGCGATGTCCCGGGTCCCGAGGTTCGTGGTCATGATGATGACCGTGTTCTTGAAGTCCACGACCCGGCCCTGGGAGTCGGTGAGGCGGCCGTCCTCGAGGATCTGCAGGAGCGAGTTGAAGATGTCGGCGTGCGCCTTCTCCACCTCGTCGAACAGGACCACCGAGAACGGACGGCGGCGCACCTTCTCCGTGAGCTGGCCACCCTCCTCGTAGCCGACGTAGCCGGGGGGCGAGCCGAACAGCCGCGAGACGGTGTGCTTCTCGGAGAACTCGGACATGTCGAGCTGGATGAGGGCGTCCTCGTCCCCGAAGAGGAACTCGGCGAGCGCCTTGGCCAGCTCGGTCTTGCCCACGCCCGTGGGGCCGGCGAAGATGAACGACCCGCCGGGGCGCTTGGGGTCCTTCAGGCCCGCGCGGGTGCGCCGGATCGCCTGGGACAGCGCCTTGATGGCGGTGTCCTGGCCGACGATGCGCTTGTGGAGCTCGTCCTCCATGTGGAGGAGCTTGGAGGACTCGGCCTCGGTGAGCTTGAACACCGGGATGCCCGTGGACATCGCCAGCACCTCGGCGATCAGGTCCTCGTCCACCTCCGCGACGGCGTCGAGGTCGCCGTTCTTCCAGGCCTTCTCCCGCTCGAGCCGCCGCTCGCCCAGGCGCTTCTCGTCGTCGCGCAGACGCGCGGCGCGCTCGAAGTCCTGGTCGTCGATGGCGGACTCCTTCTCGCGGCGGACCTCGGAGATCTGCTCGTCGAGCTCGCGCAGCTCCGGCGGCGCCGTCATGCGGCGGATGCGCAGGCGCGCGCCCGCCTCGTCGATGAGGTCGATGGCCTTGTCCGGGAGGAACCGGTCCGAGACGTAGCGGTCGGCCAGCGTGGCGGCCGCCACGAGCGCCTCGTCGGTGATGGAGACGCGGTGGTGCGCCTCGTAGCGGTCGCGCAGGCCCTTGAGGATCTCGATGGTGTGCGCGAGGGTCGGCTCGGCCACCTGGATCGGCTGGAAGCGCCGCTCGAGCGCGGCGTCCTTCTCGATGTGCTTGCGGTACTCCTCGAGCGTGGTCGCCCCGATGGTCTGCAGCTCGCCGCGGGCGAGCATCGGCTTGAGGATCGAGGCGGCGTCGATGGCGCCCTCGGCGGCCCCGGCCCCGACGAGGGTGTGGATCTCGTCGATGAACAGGATGATGTCGCCGCGGGTGCGGATCTCCTTGAGGACCTTCTTCAGCCGCTCCTCGAAGTCGCCGCGGTAGCGGGAGCCGGCCACGAGGGAGCCGAGGTCGAGGGTGTAGAGCTGCTTGTCCTTGAGGGTCTCGGGCACGTCGCCGCGCACGATGTCCTGGGCCAGGCCCTCGACGACGGCGGTCTTGCCGACGCCGGGCTCGCCGATGAGGACGGGGTTGTTCTTCGTGCGGCGCGAGAGCACCTGCATGACCCGCTCGATCTCCAGGATGCGGCCGATCACCGGGTCGAGCTTGCCCTCGCGGGCGGCCTGGGTGAGGTTGCGGCCGAACTGGTCGAGCACGGCCGAGCCGGCCGGCTGACCCTCGGTGGGTCCCCCGGCGGCGACGGGCTCCTTGCCCTGGTAGCCGGAGAGCAGCTGGATGACCTGCTGGCGCACCCGGTTGAGGTCCGCACCGAGCTTGGTGAGGACCTGGGCGGCGACACCCTCCCCCTCGCGGATGAGGCCGAGCAGGATGTGCTCGGTCCCGATGTAGTTGTGGCCCAGCTGGAGCGCCTCGCGCAGGGAGAGCTCGAGGACCTTCTTGGCGCGCGGGGTGAACGGGATGTGACCCGACGGGGACTGCTGGCCCTCGCCGATGATCTCGGTGACCTGCGCACGCACGGCCTCGAGCGAGATGTCCAGGGCCTCGAGCGCCTTCGCGGCGACGCCCTCACCCTCGTGGATGAGGCCGAGGAGGATGTGCTCGGTGCCGATGTAGTTGTGGTTGAGCATCCGCGCCTCTTCCTGGGCGAGGACGACCACCCGACGGGCACGGTCGGTGAATCTCTCAAACATGTGCACTCCTCACGGGCGGCTACCTCGGCCGGGGCCCGGCAGCGACCGGTCTGGGCAGCGTTCGTCAAGGCTAACGGCGAGGGGCCCGCACAACTGCCCGTGTTCGCCACCGGCGTGACGACCCCGCCCCGGTCGCGGGCGGTGCGAGGGGTGGACGGCGGGTCCGCGCCTCAGCCCAGCTCGCGGCTGAAGACCCGCAGGACCTCCTCGTCGTGCAGGACGAACCGGACCAGCTCCACGGGCGTGAGGCCGACGGCGCGCTGCTCAAGGCCGCACACCTCGGCGCCGTCCCGGTTGTCCTGCGCGGCGGCGAAGGACCGCACGGCGCCCACCGCGACCCGGGCCACCTCGGCGGGGTCCCAGCCGTACGCCCCTGCTCCCACGGCCGGGACCGCGACCTCGCGGGCGCCGACCTCGGCTGCAACGACGAGCGAGGAGGTGAAGCACGAGGCGAGCAGGGCGGGGTCGTCCTGCCCGCGGTGCCGGTTGGGCCCGACGGTGTGGATGACCCAGCGCGCCGGGAGGCGGTGGCCGGCCGTCGGCACGGCGCTGCCCACGGGCAGACCGTCCGGCAGCTCGGTGCGGCGCAGCTCCATGCACTCCTCGAGCAGCCCGGGACCGGCCGCCCGGTGGATCGCGCCGTCGACCCCGCCGCCGCCCATGAGCGAGGAGTTCGCGGCGTTGACGACGGCGTCGACGTCCTGACGGGTGATGTCGCCGAGCACGGCCTCGATCCTCATGCCCCGATCCTGCCGTGACCGGCCGGTCCGGTGCGAACGGCTGTGGACTCAGACGTCGACGAGGACGGTGACCGGCCCGTCGCCCACGAGCTCGAGGGCCATGTCCGCGCCGAACCGGCCGGTCGCGACCTCGACGCCCCGCTCCCGCAGCGCCGAGACGACCGCGTCGACGAGGGGCTCGGCCACCGGCCCGGGGGCGGCAGCGTTCCAGGTGGGCCGGCGGCCCTTGCGGACGTCGGCGTACAGGGTGAACTGGGAGACGACGAGCACCGGGGCGGCCGCGTCGGCCACGGAGGTCTCCCCGCGCAGGATCCGCAGCTCGGCGATCTTGCGGGCCAGCCGCTCCACCTGCTCGGCGCCATCGTCGTGGGTGACGCCGACGAGCGCGACCAGCCCCGGCCGGGTGACCTCCCCGACCACCTCGCCGTCGACCCGCACCGCCGCGCGGGTCACCCGCTGGAGGACGGCCCGCACCGGGCTACCAGCCCCGGCCCTGCCGGGGCGGCCGGTAGCCGCGCACGGCGGGCCGCACGTCGGCGAGGTAGACCGCGGCGGGCACGACGGCCACGAACTGCAGGAAGCCGCCCATGAGGCCGAGCCCCAGCGGGGGCGGGATGGCGATGAAGCCGATGGCGGCGGCGACCCCCGTCAGGGCCAGCCAGAAGTTCTTGGTGCGCTTGTCCGCGGCGAGGAACGCGGGCGCGGGCCGGGTCGCGGCGTCGACGAGCGCCCACACCTCGAGGGCGAACATGATCACCGCGAGCAGCAGGAAGATGAGGAGCTGGACGTTTCCGAGCACCCACAGAGCCTAGCGGCGCGGCACGATGTCCTCATGACCGCCGCAGACGCCCCCACCCGCCGCACGTTCCTCGTCGCCGGCGCCGGCGCGCTGGCCGTCCCGGTGCTCGCCGCGTGCGGCGCCGCCGAGCCGGCTGCGCCGCCCAGCGCCGGGCCTGCCACCGGCACCGCCGCCGGGCCCGCGCCGCTGGCCTCCCTGGCCGACCTCGCCCCGGGCACCGCCGTCGTCGTGGAGCCCAGCCCCGGCGAGGGCGTGGCCATCGTGCGCGACGAGGCCGGCGACGTCCACGGCCTCTCGGCGGTGTGCACCCACCGGGCCTGCCTCGTCGCCGCCCGGGGCACCGAGCTGGTGTGCCCGTGCCACGGCTCGACGTTCTCCACCGCCGACGGCGCGGTGCACGCCGGACCGGCCACCCAGCCGCTGCCGCCGGTGGAGCTGCGCGTCGAGGGCGAGGACGTGCTCCTGGGCTAGGAGTCCTCGGCGAGCTCACCGGTCGCCTCGCCGTGCGACATGCCGGTGATCTCCAGCGCGTCCACGGCCAGGGACCTCAGCAGGGAGACGAGGGTCTGGCGGCGCCAGCCCTCGGCGTAGGCCTCGGGCGCCAGCGCCGCGGCGACCTCCTGAAGCAGCGCCCGGGCGTGGTCGGGCGGGTCACCGCGGCCCACCGCCGCCGCGAGGGAGCCCATGGCGACGGCGAGGGTCTCCACGTGCCCGGCGACGTCGGGCGCGGGCCCCTCCTCCTGGACGGCGACGACGGCGCGCCGGGCCACCACCCGGGCGTTGCGCATGGCGCGGTCGGCCAGGACGGCCGCCCGGCTGAGCTCCGCGACGGTCGTCCGCTCGCCCCGCACGACCGGGTTGACCCGGACCATCTCACGGGCGCTGCGCATCGCCGAGGACCAGGCGTCCAGGCTCGGCTGCGACGCCCGGCCCATGGTGAGGGCGTCCGCGGCGACCTGCGGGTCGCCGGCGCGCAGGCCCCGGGCGAGGGTGGCGAGCATCGTGGCGAGCTGGTCCAGCGCGGTACGGGCCAGGGCCCGTGAGCGGCCGACGACGTCGGCGGGCACCAGCGCGGTGACGAGCAGCCCGAGCGCGGCGCCGACGAGCGCGTCGGACCAGCGGCCCAGGGCACCGTCGGTGACCATCGTCGTCGGCATGGCGACGATGACGACGCTCTGGACGCCCGCCTGCGTGGTGAGCAGGGGGCCGCGGTCGATGAACCGCGCCGCGAGGGCGGCGAGGAGCAGGACGACGGCGATCTGGACCGCCCCGGTGCCGAAGACCTGGACGAAGACCTCCCCCAGCCACACGCCGATGGTCACCCCGGCCCCCAGCTCGGCGGTGCGGCGCACCTGCCGGTCCTGGCTGTGGCCCAGCACGATCCACGCCGCGATGGGGGCGAACATCGGCAGCTCGTGCCCGAGGAGCTCGTGCGAGACGAAGTAGGCCACGCCGGCGGTGAGGGCCGCGGTGAGGACGGGCACGAACCCCTCTCGCACCCGCCGGGTGCCCAAGCGCGAGCGCACCCCGAGGAAGACCTTCCACCGGCGCAGGTCCATCGACTGCCCGAGGCCCGCGGCGACGAGCCGGGCCGCCTGCGCCGGCCCACCCGGCCGGCCCGGGCCGTCAGAGCCCTCGGGCCGGCTCACCGCCGCGGGCCGCCGCTCACGGTGGCGCGGCGTGCCTCCCGGCCGCCGCTCACGGTGGCGCGGCGTGCCTCCCGGCCGCCGCTCACGGTCGCCGGCCCCGGCTCACGGCCGCAGGTCGCGGCGGAGCAGGCCGGCGCCGGGGCGCTCGGCCGGGCGCACGTCGGTCGTCCCCGCGGGGTCGACGACGATCTCCTGCGCGGCGGCCACCCCGCCGGCGTCGAGCACGGCGTCAGCCGGGACCGAGCGCTTCACCACCGCGAGGGCCACCGGGCCGAGCTCCTCGTGACGCACCACCGTGGTGAGCCGGCCGACGCTGCGCTCCCCCAGTCTCACGTCCGCGCCCGGGTCGGGCAGGAGGTGGTCGGAGCCGTCGAGGTGGAGCATCACCAGGCGGCGCGGCGGCCGGCCGAGGTTCACCACCCGGGCCACGGTCTCCTGGCCGCGGTAGCAGCCCTTGCTCAGGTGCACGCCGGTGCGCAGCCAGTCGAGCTCGTGCGGGATGGTCCGCTCGTCGACCTCCGTGGCCAGGCGCGGTCGCCACGCCTCGACGCGCAGCGCCTCCCACGCCCAGGTGCCGGCGGGCCGGCCGGCGGGGCCACCGTCCGCCGGGGGCGCGCAGAAGGCGTCGACGACGGTGGCGAGGTCCGCCCGCGGCACGAGGGTCAGGCCGCGGTGGATCTCGGTGCCGGGGTGCTCGGCGTCGGGCGGGCCGTAGTGCGTCGAGCCCGGTGCGGTGCGCGGCCACGGGTCGCGCCACGTGAGGATCTGCGGGGTCAGTCGAGCCCAGCCGCCGGCGGCGGTGCCGAGGACGGCGACGTCGGTGCGCACCTCCACCTCGACCCGGAGCATGAATCGCATCGAGTCCAGGAACGCGGCTAGCGCCTGCGCGTCGGCCGCCTCGGTGACGAGCCAGGTCCGCTCGCCGTCGTCCTGGACCGCCGGGGCGTGCTCGACGTGCCCGTGGACGTCCAGCAGCAGCATCTCCGTCGCGGCCCCGGCCTCGAGGCCGAGCAGCAGCTGGGAGCTGAGGGTGTTGAGCCAGGTGATGCGGTCCGGGCCGGAGACGGTGACGACGCCGAGGTGGGACAGGTCCACCACGCCCCGGCCGCGCGCGAGGGCACGCTGCTCGTGCACGGGGTCGCCGTGGTGGAGTGCCACGCCGGCGTCCGGGCCCGACGCCGCCACGGCGCCCGGCCGCGACAGCAGCGGGCTGCGGTAGGCCGGTGCATCGGTGGTGTCCACGGCCCTCAGCCGTCCTGCCGGGAGAGGCGCCCGGAGGCGTAGGACTGCAGCTCGTTGCCGAAGGCCGCCAGGTCCATCGCCCACATGAGGTCGTGCTGGACCAGGCCGTAGGTGCGCCGGGCGCCGGCCACCTCCGCCGCGGTGGCGGTGCGCACCACCGCGTCCGTGGCGAGGTCCACCCGGGCACCGCGCACGGCGCCGAGGTAGACGCTGAGCTGCCCGGCCGGGTCGGCCACGAGCACCTCGAGCTCGGTGGCGCCCCGGGCCTGGCCGTCGGGACCGTCGTCGCCCGCCGCGGTGGGGACCGGTCGCCAGTACGACGTCTCGGTGGACCACTGCTGGCCGGGCACGAGGGCGCTCGCCCCCTCGGACCCGGTCATCTCCTGGGCGATCTCCCCCGAGCGGGACCGGTCGGCGAGCCAGATCGTGCTGCGCGAGCGCAGGTACGGACCGCCGTCGTGGTCGAACCGGACCTCCTGGACGAAGGCCTGCTCGGGCACGCCGGGGTAGCCGAGCATGCCGAAGCCGCGCCAGCTGCCCAGCAGCCAGGCGAGCGGGAGGCACTCGGGGGCGAGGTCGTCGGGGATGGTGAAGGCCATGCTCCCAAGGCTAACCCGCGTACCTCAGGCGGCGAGGAGCCGGCTGACGAGGTAGACCGGCACACCGACGACGAGGACCGGGAGGAGGGCCGCCGCCAGGGCCGGGCGCAGCCGCCGCGAGGCGGGGAACCGGCCGAAGAGGACGTGCAGGGCGGAGGTGAGGACGCCCGCCGCCAGGCCGACGAGCAGCCCGGGCACGGGTCCGACGTCGTCGAGCAGGAGGACGCCCGCCAGCAGCCCGGCGAGCCCGCCGGCGGCCGGGGCGAGCAGGACGACCGTGCGGGCGGTGACCGGGACGGTCGTCACCGCGGCGGCGGCGGCGATGGTGGCCGCGCCGGTGACCACGAGCGCCGGGGAGGACCCCGAGGTCCCGACGGCGACCCAGCCGGCCGCGGAGACGACGACGACGGCGCCGCTGACGACCCCCGAGACCGACTCGGTGAGGCGGGGGCGGCCGTCGCGGCGCAGCATCTGGTGGACGAAGGCGGCGACGACTGCCAGGCCCATGACGATCCCGAGCACCGCCACCGTGCTCGTCAGGGTCACGGCGAGGGCCGCCACGGACACCCCGGCGACGACGACGACGGCGCCCAGGTGCGTGGGGAGGTCGACCAGCCGCGACCACCCGGCGGCGAAGACCATGGACAGCGCCAGCACGACCCCGGCGAGCAACCCGTCGGCGGCGAAGCCGGCGAGCGCGACCGCGGCGGCCCCCACCGAGGTGACGGCCGCCCTGGTCGATGCGCCCATCACGGCCGCCACCCCGGCTGGGCGGCACGGGTCGGCGATGAGGCGGGCACCCGGCGATTGTCGCAGACCCTGCCGTGTCCGCCTGCTGCACGCCCTCGGAGGGGCGTCCCGGCCGGGCACTACAGTGACCCCTCGTACAGAAGGGGGAGTCCTGTGGCGCAGCTGCTGTTGCTGACCCCGGAGCCGGGAGGGGCGGCGCGCGCGCTGCCGGCCCTGACCCTGCTGGGGCACCAGGTGCTCGTCGCGCCGCCGTCGCCGTCGTCCGTGGTGGACAACCTCGGGGTCGCGGCGGTGCTGCTGGACGCCCGGCGCGACCTCGTGGCCGCCCGCACCCTGTGCCGCCTCCTCGCCGGGCCGATGGAGGCCCCGCCGGTCATCCTCGTCCTCGCCGAGGGCGGCTTCACCGCCGTGTCGACGACGTGGGGGGCCGCCGACGTCGTCCTGGAGACCGCGGGGCCGGCCGAGGTCGAGGCCCGGCTGCGGATGGTCGCCGAGCGCACGAAGGACGAGGCCGCCGAGGTCGCGCCCGAGCAGCTCGAGGCCGGCGAGCTCGTCATCGACGCCTCCGCCTACACCGCCCGGGTGCGCGGCCGGACGCTGGACCTGACGTACAAGGAGTTCGAGCTCCTCAAGCACCTCGTGCAGCACCCGGGCCGGGTGCTCACCCGCGCCCAGCTCCTCCAGGAGGTGTGGGGCTACGACTACTACGGCGGCACCCGCACGGTGGACGTGCACATCCGGCGCCTGCGCGCGAAGCTCGGCTCCGAGCACGACCAGATGATCGGCACGGTCCGCAACGTCGGCTACCGGTTCGACCCGCGCGGCCTCGACGCCACCGACGCACCGGTGACGTCACCCGCGACCGCCTGAGCGCTCACGCGCGCCGGACCCGGGTCGCCAGTCACGCTCGTGGCCGCCGCCGCCACACCGTCCGCCCCACGCCGTCCGCCCCACGCCCCCACACCGTCCGAGCAGCGCCGCCACGCCGCCCGACCAGCGGGGACCCGGCTCCCTGGGCACGTGCGGACGAGGTGTCGTACAGTGGTCGCGACGCCGGGTCGCGAAAGCCCCGGGCTCCAACTAAAGCCGCCAAGAGCGGCCTTCGCGCCGACTGGCGCTCTCCGGCCCGGCGTCACACACACTCCCCCGGCCGCCGCCCTCGGTGTGGCCTGTCGCACGCGGAACGGTGCGCCCGCGGATCTCATCTAGCCTGTCTGCAGACACTGCCGGACACGCCCCGTGGGGAGACATCAGTTGCGCTTCAGGCCGTTCCCTCGCGACGCGGAGCTCTTCACCCTGCTCACCGCCTCCGCCGCGCACCTCGTCACCGGGGCGGGGCTGCTCGCACGTCTCCTCGGATCGGACCGGGTGCGCCGGGTCGAGCTCGCGGCGCGACTCCACGACGTCGAGCACGCCGGTGACGAGGCGACGCACGCCGTCCTGGCGCACCTCGGCGGGGTCTTCATCACCCCCTACGAGCGCGAGGACGTCCACCGTCTGGTCGAGGCGCTGGACGACTGCCTCGACGCCATGGACGAGGCCGCCCGGGTCGTCGTCGCCACCCGGGTGGGCGAGCTGCCCCACGGCGTGAGCCAGCAGGTCGCGGTGCTGCAGCGCTGCGCCGAGCTCACCGCCGCCGCCGTGCCGCACCTGCGCTCGCGCGACGGCCTGGAGGAGTACTGCGTGGAGGTCAACCGCCTGGAGAACCAGGCGCAGCACGTCTACCACGACATCCTCCGCGAGGTCCTCGGCGACGACGGCGGCGACGCGCTGCGGGCGCAGCGGGTCACCGCGGTCGCGGGTGCCCTCGAGGCGGCGGCCGACGCCTTCGAGCGGCTCGCCCGCGCGGTCGCCCTGCTCACGCTCAAGGAGTCCTAGCGGTGGAGCCGCTGCTCGTCGGGGTCGTGGTGGCGGTCGCCCTGGTCTTCGCGTTCACGAACGGCTTCCACGACGCCGCGAACGCGATCGCCACCTCGGTGACGACACGTGCGCTCACGCCTCGCCTCGCCGTGTCGATGGCGGCGTTCATGAACCTCGTCGGGGCGCTGCTCAGCACCGGCGTCGCCCTGACGATCGGCTCGGGCATCGTCACCCCGCCGCCCGGCGTGGCGGGACTGACGGTCGTGCTCGCCGCCCTCGCCGGGGCGATCGCCCTCAACCTCAGCACCTGGTGGCTCGGCCTGCCGTCCTCCTCCTCGCACGCCCTCATCGGCGGGCTCCTCGGCGCCGGGCTGGCCTCGGCCACCGAGGTCCACCGTGACGTCGTCGTCGGCGCCGTCCTGCTGCCGATGCTCCTCGTCCCGCTCGTGGGCTTCGTCCTCGCCTACCTCCTCATGGCGCTCACGGTCGCAGTCTTCCGGGACCGGCCGTACCGCTCGACCAGCCGAGGCTTCCGCGCCGCACAGACCGTCTCGGCGTCGGCGATGGCCCTGGCCCACGGCCTCCAGGACGCGCAGAAGACGATGGGCGTCATCGTCCTGGCGCTCGTCGCCGGCGGGCTGGCGGACGGCACCGCGGTCCCGGTGTGGGTCAAGGTCGCCTCGGCGGTCGCGATCGCCGCCGGGACCTCCTTCGGCGGGTGGCGGATCGTGCGCACCCTGGGCCGGCGCGTCATCGACCTCGACCCGCCCCGCGGCTTCGTGGCCGAGTCGGTCGCGGCGGGCATCTCCTACGCCACCGCCGTCCTCCTCCGGGCGCCGATCTCCACGACGCACGCGATCACCGCGGCCATCGTCGGCGCCGGGGCGACCCGCGGGCTCGCCGCGATCCGGTGGAGCGTCGTGGCGCGCATCCTCCTGGCGTGGGTCCTCACCCTGCCCGGCGCGGCCCTCTTCGCGGCGGTGTTCTACCTGCTCGGGGCGGCGCTCACACCCTGAGCGCCCACGACCGGTGCCGGCACGGCCCGGGCGCCGTCGCCGTGCTGCGGCGCCGGGGCGGCGCTAGCCTGGCCGCACGTCCCGAAGGAGTGCCCATGGCTGCCACCGCCCATCGCGTCGCCGCGACGGCGGCGGGCCTGGCCCTCCTGGGCTCCCTGGCCGCCTGCACCGACGACGGCGTCCTCGCGCTGGAGGTCGGTGACTGCCTGGACCGGGCCGAGCTCGCCGGCCCCGAGGTCACCACCGTGACGCCCCTGGAGTGCTCGGAGCCGCACGACGCCGAGGTGTTCGCGGCGATCACGCACGAGGGCGACTTCCCCGGGGCGGAGGAGCTCCGGGTCGAGGCCGAGGAGCGGTGCACCGCCGAGTTCGAAGGCTTCGTCGGCGTCCCGTACGCCGAGTCCGAGCTGTCCTTCTCGGTGCTCAGCCCCACCGAGGACGGGTGGGAGCGTGCCGGGGACCGCGAGTCGCTGTGCGTGCTCCTGCTCGAGGAGAGCGTCAGCGAGTCCCTCGAGGGTGCCGCGCGCTGAGGGCCGCCGCCCGGACGGGCATCACCCGAAGCGGCCCGAGATGTAGTCCTCGGTCTCCTTCATGGTGGGCGAGGAGAACATCTTGTCCGTGGCGTCGTACTCGATGAGGTGGCCGGGCTTGCCGGTGCCGGCGATGTTGAAGAAGCCGGTCTTGTCCGACACCCGCGCCGCCTGCTGCATGTTGTGGGTGACGATGACGATCGTGTAGTCGTCCTTCAGCTCCGCCATGAGGTCCTCGATGGCGAGGGTGGAGATCGGGTCGAGCGCCGACGCGGGCTCGTCCATGAGCAGGACCTCCGGGCGAACGGCGATCGCCCGGGCGATGCACAGGCGCTGCTGCTGGCCGCCGGAGAGCGACGAGCCCGGCCGGGCGAGCCGGTCCTTGACCTCGTTCCAGAGGTTCGCGCCGCGCAGCGAGTCCTCGACGAGATCCTCGGCCTCGGACTTCTTGATGCGGCGGTTGTTCAGCCGTACACCGGCGAGCACGTTCTCCGCGATCGACATCGTGGGGAACGGGTTCGGGCGCTGGAAGACCATGCCCACCTGGCGCCGGACCTGCACCGGGTCGACGTCGTCGGCGTAGAGGTTCTGCCCGTCCATGATCGCCTCGCCCTCCACGCGCGCGCCCGGGATGACCTCGTGCATGCGGTTGAGGGTGCGCAGGAACGTCGACTTCCCGCAGCCGGACGGTCCGATGAGGGCGGTGATCGAGCGGGGCTCGATGGTCATGGTCACGCCTTCGACCGCGAGGAAGTCCCCGTAGTAGACGTTGAGGTCCTTGACGTCGATTCGCTTAGACATGGGCGGTCCTTCCGGAGCTGGCAGAGCGGGCGGCCGGCTGTCCGGCTCGAGACGTGGTGGTCACGACGGGTGTCATCGGGCGAGCCCTCGGGGTGAGAAGTACCGGCTCACCAGGCGGGCCACGAGGTTGAGGAGCATGACGATCGCCACGAGGGTCAGGGCCGCCGCCCAGGCGCGGTCAGCCCCCACGCCGCCCTGGGCGTACTGGCGGTAGGCGAAGACCGGCAGGGTGGCGATGCGGCCCTCGAGCGGGTCGTTGTTGATCGTCGCCACGATGCCGACCGTCATGAGCAGGGGGGCCGTCTCGCCGATCACCCGGGCGATGGCGATCATCACGCCGGTGGTGATGCCGGCGACGGCGGTACGGAGCACGACCTTGACGATGGTCAGCCACTTGGGCACGCCGAGCGCGTACGAGGCCTCGCGCAGCTCGTTCGGCACGAGCCGCAGCATCTCCTCGACCGAGCGGACCACCACCGGGGTCATGAGCACGGCGAGCGAGACGGCACCCATGAACGCCGAGCGGTACTGCGGGCCGACGACGATCGTGAACAGGGCGAAGGCGAAGAGGCCGGCGACGATCGACGGGATGCCCGTCATGACGTCGACGAGGACGGTGATGGCGCGGGCCAGGCGGCCGCGGCCGTACTCGACGAGGTAGATCGCCGTGAAGATCCCCAGCGGGATCGAGATGAGCGACGCGATGCCGGTCACCCACAGCGTCCCGATGATGGCGTGGAGGGCACCGCCCTCGGTCATGTCGCCGAAGATGCCGGTCATGTCGGTCGTGAGGAAGTCCCAGCTGAACAGGGTCAGGCCCTTGCTGAGCACGATCCACACGAGCGAGACCAGCGGGATCATCGCGATGACGAAGGCCGCTGTCACCAGCGAGGTGGCCAGCCGGTCCTTCGCCACCCGCTCACCCTCGACGGCGCGGGAGACCGCCCAGTTCGCCACGAGGAAGACGATCCCGCCCACGAGGACGACCGGCGCGAGGGTGGGTGAGGACACGACGGCGAAGAGGAGGAGAGCCAGCGCGAGCGAACCGGCCAGCACGGCCCACGGCGTCCACGCCGGGAGGGCGCCCTGCTTGCGCACGATCGAGGAGGTGGTGGTGGGCATCAGTTGGCTCCCGAGAACTCGGCGCGGCGGGCGATGACCCATCGGGCGAGGAGGTTCACCGCGAAGGTGATCGCGAACAGGGCGAGGCCGGTCGCGATGAGGACGTCGGCCCCGAGCCCGGAGGCCTCCGGGAACTGGTTGGCGATGTTGGCCGCGATCGTCTGGTGCTGGCCGGGCTGGAGGAGGTAGAAGTTGATGAGGAAGCCGGGCGAGAGAATCATCAGCACGGCCATCGTCTCGCCGAGCGCGCGACCGAGCCCGAGCATGGACGCGCTGATCATCCCGGAGCGGCCGAACGGGAAGACCGCCTGACGGATCATCTCCCACCGGGTCGCCCCGAGGGCGAGGGAGGCCTCCTCGTGCAGCCGAGGAGTCTGCAGGAAGACCTCCCGGATCGTCGCCGTGATGATGGGCAGGATCATCACCGCGAGGACGATCCCGGCGGACATGATGTTCTTCGCCGGGGCCTGGAAGCCCTGGAAGAGGGGGATGAAGCCGAGCGCCGAGCCGGTCCACGCGAAGAGCGGGTTGAGCTGGGGCACGAGCCAGGTCATGCCCCACATGCCGTAGACCACCGAGGGGATCGCGGCGAGGAGGTCGACGAGGTAGCCGAGCCCCTGCGCCATCCGTCGCGGCGCGTAGTGCGAGATGAACAGACCGATCGCGATGCTCAGCGGCACGGCGAACAGCAGCGCGATGACGGACGAGAGCAGCGTGCCGAAGATCAGCGGGGCGATGTAGCTCGCGAGGCTCTCCCCCCGCATGAAGCCGATGGCGTCGTAGTCGGCCTGCGCGGCGGTGATGGCCGGCCAGGACCTCACGAGGAGGAACCCGGCGACCGCCGCGAGGATGACGAGGATGACCAGGCCCGAGCCGGTGCTGACGCCGGCGAAGACCTTGTTCCCGACGCGGCCGGGGGCGCTGCTCAGCCGTGAGGGTCGCACGGGTGTGGGGGTCATGGCAGCGGCCACTGTTCCTCCGGTGTAGGTAGGGCCCGACGCAGCGGTCGGAGGACCACCGGCGGGCGCACGGACTCGCCAGCACACGGCGACCACAAGCCTAGGTACCCCGGGTGTCCGGACGGCGGGTGCACGGTGAACGGACGGTGAACGCGGCCTGTTCCGTCCCTCACAGCCCCTCCCCTCCACGAGCCGCCGGATCCTCGTACCGGTGTCCCCGGCGTGGCCCGTTGGGAGACTACGGCAGCAGGGTCCCGGGTCGACACCGACGACGGTCCGACCGTCCGGCCGGTCCGTGGTCGGGTGCGGTAGGACGGTCAGGGTGCGACCGTGATCTGGTCGATCGCCGCCATGACCCGCTCGCGCAGCTGGTCGGAGATCGGCGCGGAGCCGGCCACGCTCGGGTCCCCGGCGCGTTCCTGGCCCTCCTCGCTGGCGATGTAGGTCAGGAGCGCCTTGACGTTCTCGACGTCCCGCTCCTCCGCGTACCTCGAGCACACGATCGTGTAGGAGACGAGCACGATCGGGTAGGCCCCCGACTCCTCCGTGTCGCGCGCGAGGTCGATGGTCAGACGCAGGTCGCTCGCCCCGTCCCCCGGGGGCGAGACGTCCACGACCGCGGCGGCCGCCTCGGGCGAGAAGGGCACGAACTCGTCGCCGACCTGGACGGCGACGGTACCGAGGTCCTCGGTGACCTGGGCGGCGTCGACGTACCCGATCGTGCCCTCGGCCGCCTGGACGGTCGTGATGACGCCGGAGGTCCCGGTGCCGGACTGGGAGCCCGAGATCGGCCAGGTCTCGCTCGCCTCGTGCGGCCAGGCGTCGCCGGCGGCCTCGGCGAGGTACTCGGTGAAGTTCTCCGTCGTCCCCGAGTCGTCCGAGCGGTTGACCGGCACCACGGCGGTGTCCGGCAGGTCGACACCGGGGTTGGTCTCCGCGATCGCCGGGTCGTCCCAGGTGCTGATGTCGCCGTCGAAGATCCGGCCCAGCGTCTCCGGCGAGAGGTTGAGGTGCTCGACGTCGAGGTCCGGGAGGTTGTAGGTGACGGCGATCGGGGAGATGTACAGGGGAAGCTCGATGACCTCACCGCCGAGGCACCGCTCGCTCGCTGCGTCGAGCTCGTCGGCCTCCATCGCGGCGTCGGACCCGGCGAACTGGATCGCATCGTTGATGAACATCTCGCGTCCGCTGCCGGACCCGACCGGGTCGTAGGAGACGAGCACGTCGGGGTGGTTCTCGCTCATCCACGCGAGCCAGCCGATCATGGCGACCTCCTGCGAGGACGCCCCTGCGCCCGGCAGCGGGCCGGACAGACCGGACCCGCCCTCCTCCGCCCCGCCGCAGGCGGTCAGGAGGAGCACGACTCCCAGAGCCCCGGTGGCCCGGCGCGATCCTGCGTGCACGTCCTCGCCCCTCACGTCTGCCGGAAACAGCAGCGCTCACTCTAGGGGGACATCCGCGCGCGATCCATCGCACGGCGGAGACCCGGCCACCCGCCGTCGCGACCCGGCCACCCGCCGGTCGGGACCCGACCACCCGCCGGTGGGGACGGCCCGCTGCAGGCAGGCGCGGGCGGGGTCGTCCCCCTGCGGGGCGCGACCCCGCCCGGCGGGTCGGTCAGGGCAGGTCAGGCTGGATCGGGTCGGATCATGCCACCGTGATCTGCTCGATCGCAGCCATGACGCTCTCGCGCAGCTGCTCCGAGATCGGCGCCGAGCCCGCGACGCTCGGGTCGGCCGCGCGCTGCTGACCCTCCTCGCTGGCGATGTAGGTCAGGAGCGCCTTGACGTTCTCCGCGTCCTGCTCGCTGTCGTAGGTGGAGCACGCCATCGAGTAGGAGACGAGCACGATCGGGTACGCGCCGGACTCCTCGGTGTCCCGTGCCAGGTCGATGGTCAGCCGGAGGTCACTGGCGTCCTCGGCGGCCGGGGAGGCGTCGACCACGGCGGCTGCTGCCTCGGGCGAGAAGGGCACGAACTCGTCACCGACGCCGACGGCGACGGTGCCCATGACGTCCGTCACCTGCGAGGCGTCGAGGTAGCCGATGGTGCCCTCGGCGGCCTCGATGGTGGAGACCACGCCGGCGGTCTGGGCACCGGACTGCGTGCCGGTGACCGGCCACGTCTCGCTGGCCTCGTGCGGCCAGGCGTCCCCGCCGGCGGCGGCGAGGTACTCGGTGAAGTTCTCGGTGGTGCCCGAGTCGTCCGAGCGGTTGACCGGCACGATCGGCAGGTCGGGGAGCTCGACTCCCTCGTTGGTCGCGGCGATCGCCGGGTCGTCCCAGCTCGTGATGTCGCCGTTGAAGATCGCCGCGAGGGTCTCGGGCTCGAGGTTGATGTGCTCCGTGTCGACACCGGGCAGGTTGTAGGCGACGGCGATCGGGGAGATGTACAGGGGCAGCTCGACGACCTCGCCGCCGAAGCAGCGCTCCGACCCGGCCGCGAGCTCCTCCTCGTCGAAGGTGGAGTCGGTGCCACCGAAGAGGACCGCGCCGTTGATGAACTGCTCGCGCCCGGTGCCCGAGCCCGTGGGGTCGTACGAGGCGTTGACGTCGGGGTTGGCCTCGGTGAACCCGGCGAGCCACCCGTTCATGGCGTTCTCCTGGGAGGAGGCGCCGGCGCCGGGGAGCTCCCCCGACAGTCCAGCGGCGGCCGCGCCGCCCTCGTCGCTGCCCTCGGTCGCCTCGCCCGAACCGCAGGCGGTGAGCACGAGGGAGAGGGCGCCGATCGCGGCGAGGCTCGCGAAGCGACGGTTTCCAAGCTTGACGGTCATTCCATCCCCTGATGAGTCGGTGTGGGCCGGGAGCCTGTGTGCCGCCGGCCGTGATCGACGCTAGGTGAGCGGGGTGACGCGTCGGCGGGCAGGGGGTGAACGAGGGATGAACGCGAGCGCACATCAGGTCACAGTTGAGCAACACGGCCGCCCGGCACCTCGGGCTGCCCTGCGTCACGCCCCCCGCACGGTGGGCGGCAGCGACTCGACCGTCCGCCTCGCGAGCCGGCTACTCCCGGGCGCGGTACTTCTCCAGGGCCGCGACGACGCCGGAGCGGCCCGGGCGCTTGGCGACGTGCACCACGAGCATCTCGCCCTTCTTCAGCCACGGGTCGGACTCCGGCACCTGGCGCATGATGCGGTGCGGGGTGCGCTTGGCGATCTCGGCCACGACCGTGGGCAGCACGGGCCGGTGGGTGCACACGACCACGGGGACGTTGCGCCGGGAGAGCTCCTTGCGCACGAGCTCGCGCACGGGCCTGGCGCGCTTGGCGTGCGCGTCCTCGGTCAGCTCCGGCCGCAGCTCGGCCCCGATGCCGGTGGCCTCGAGGTAGGGCCGCACGGTCGCCGCGCAGCGCTCCCACGGCGAGGTGATGACCTCCTCCACCCCGTACGCGGCGAGCATCGGGACGAGGTTGTGCGCCTGCAGCTCCCCCGCCGGGGTGAGCGGACGCGCGGACTCCGGACCCTTCCACGCCGAGCGCTTCCGGGAGCGGGCGTGACGCAGGACGATCATCGTCCAGGTCCGCAGCCGTTCGTCGCGCCACTGGTCCACCAGCACCCCCAGCGGCTCGCGGTCGTGCGGGTAGGTCAGCAGCTCCCGCGCCGCGCCGACCTCGACCCAGCGGACCTCGTCGATCTCCTTGCCGTCGGCGGGCGTGACCGCCGGTCGGCCCTGCGGGCTCTGTGCGCCGTCGTCGATCTCCTCCGCGGCCCAGTAGTGCGAGTGCTTGACCCGGCCGTCCTTGAGCCGGTACCGCACCGTGGACAACGGCTGGCCCAGGGCCACGTGGACGCCGGTCTCCTCGGCCACCTCGCGGACGGCGCACTCGACGAGGCTCTCGCCCGGGTCCAGCTTGCCCTTGGGCCAGCCCCAGTCGTCGTAGCGGGGCCGGTGGACGAGCAGCACCTCGAGCTTCCGCCCGTTCTGCCGCCACACGAGCGCACCGGCCGCCTGGACGTCCTGGCACGTCCGGGTCGCGGCGGCGGCCTCGGCCGCCTGGCTCACCGCGAGGCCGCCACGCGGCGCCGGGCCCGGGCCATGAGCATCTCCTGGAGGTCGGCGAGCCGCTCCCCCTCGGGCCCGAGGTGCCGGCGGTGCCACCCGTCGGCGTCGAGGTGCCACGAGGAGGTGGTGTCCGAGACGGACACGTCCAGCAGCGTGACGAGGTAGTCGATCTGGTCGGGGTCGGCGATCTTGATGAGGGCCTCGACCCGGCGGTCGAGGTTGCGGTGCATGAGGTCGGCCGAGCCGATCCACACCTCCGGCTCGCCGCCGTTCGCGAACGCGTACACCCGGGCGTGCTCGAGGAACCGGCCCAGGATGGAGCGGACCCGGATGTTCTCGCTCAGCCCCTGAACGCCGGCGCGCACGGCGCAGATGCCTCGCACGACGATGTCGACCTGCACCCCCGCCTGGCTGGCGCGGTAGAGCGCGTCGATGATCGCCTCGTCGACGATGGAGTTGGACTTGAACCTGACCCACGCCTCCTTGCCGGCCCGCTTGTTCTCGATCTCGCGCTCGATCCGCTCGACCAGCCCGGGCCGGATCGACCGGGGGGCGACGAGCAGGCGGTGGAAGCGCGTGCGCGGGGCGTAGCCGGAGAGCTGGTTGAACAGGCGGGTGAGGTCCTGGCCGACGTCCCGGTCGCAGGTGAGCAGCCCGAGGTCCTCGTAGCCGCGCGCCGTCTTGGGGTGGTAGTTGCCGGTGCCGACGTGGCAGTACCGGCGCAGGCCGTCGGTCTCCTGGCGTACCACGAGGGAGAGCTTGGCGTGGGTCTTGAGCCCGACGATGCCGTAGACGACGTGCACCCCGGCCTGCTCGAGCTTGCGCGCCCAGGAGATGTTGGCCTGCTCGTCGAACCTGGCCTTGATCTCGACGATGGCCAGGACCTGCTTGCCGGCGGTGGCGGCGTCGATGAGGGAGTCCACGATCGGGGAGTCCCCGGACGTGCGGTACAGGGTCTGCTTGATCGCCAGGACCTTGGGGTCGGCGGCGGCCTGGGCGAGGAACTGCTGGACCGAGGTGGAGAACGAGTCGTACGGGTGGTGCAGGAGGATGTCCCGGGAGCGGATGGCCTCGAAGAAGTCGGTGGGGTTCGCCGACTCGACCTCGGCCAGGCCCTGCGCGGTGACCGGCACGAACTTGGGGTACTTCAGGCCCGGCCGGTCCAGGTCGTGGATGACGTTGAGCCCGGTGAGGTCCAGCGGCGCGGCCAGCTCGAAGACGTCCTGGTCGTCCACGCCGAGCTCGCGCTTGAGCAGCGCGAGGACGTGGGAGCTGATGCCCGCGGCCACCTCCAGGCGCACCGCGGGACCGAACCGGCGCCGCACGAGCTCCTTCTCCAGCGCCTTGAGGAGGTTCTCGGCGTCGTCCTCCTCGACCTCGACGTCCTCGTTGCGGGTGACCCGGAAGGTGTGGTGCTCGACGATCTCCATGCCGGGGAACAGGGCGTCGAGGTGGTGGGCGACGACCTCCTCGAGCGGCAGGTAGGAGGTGCGGCCGCCGGCGTCGGTGGGCACGTCCTCGGGGCGGTAGGGCCGGCCCTCGGAGTCGACGGCGATGAACCGGGGCAGCAGCGGCGGGATCTTCACCCGGGCGAAGTGCTCCTTGCCGGTCGTGGGGTTGCGCACGAGCACGGCGAGGTTGAGCGAGAGACCGGAGATGTAGGGGAACGGGTGGGCCGGGTCGACGGCGAGCGGGGTGAGGACGGGGAAGATCTGCTTGCGGAAGAACTTGTGGAGCCGGTCCCGCTCGGACTCGGCGAGGTCCTCCCAGTGCAGGATGCCGATGCCCTCCTCGGCGAGCTTGGGCTGGACGTCCTCGGCGAAGACCCGGGCGTGACGCTCGGTGAGCTCCTTGGCGCGGGCGCTGAGCGCCTCCAGCACCTGGCGCGGGGAGAGCCCGGACGCGGCCGTGACCGCCATCCCGGTGGCGATGCGCCGCTTGAGCCCGGCGACGCGCACCATGTAGAACTCGTCGAGGTTGGAGGCGAAGATCGCCAGGAACCAGGCGCGTTCGAGGATGGGGACGCTCTGGTCCTCGGCCTGCTCCAGCACCCGCTCGTTGAACGCCAGCCAGGACAGCTCGCGGTCGGCGAAGCGGCCCTCGGGCAGGTCCGCCTCCTCGGGGGGCCGGTTGTCCGCGCGCGCCTCGGCGACGGCGGCGGCCGCCTGCTGGGCGAGCGAGGCCGAGGACGCACTCACGCCGGCGAGGACCCGCGAGCGCCGGCGGGCCTTGGCGGCGAGGAGGTCCTCGTCGTCCTCCTCGAGGTCCTCGTCGGGGTCCTCGTCGGACTCCTCGTCGTCGTCGGCACCGGTCGACGGCCCGTGCCCGTCGAGGTGCAGCGCGCCGTCGCCCGGCCCGGCTGGCGTGCCGCGCCTGGTGGCCGGCTCGCGGACCGGCCCGCTCGCGGTGCGCTCGCCGTCGGTCTGGTCGGTGTCGGTGCTGTCGACGGGCTCGGTCTCGTCGACGGCCTCGGTCTCGACGCCGTCGGTCTGGTCGACGGCGCCGACCGGCTCGGTGCTGGGCACGTTCCTCACCTCGTCGTCTCCCCCACCGCCCGGGCGGGCGGCGGTGCTGCGTGTTCCTGTCCCCATGGTGGCACCTGCAGGTGTCCCGCGGGTGACCTGACCGGACCCCGGGCGGCGGCCGCCGTCGAGCAGCCGTCTCAGCGGTACTGGACGTCGGTGGCGACGCACACGAAGCCCTCCCGCTCGTAGGTGCGCCGCGCGGCGACGTTGTCCCCCTCGACGTACAGGGTGGCCGTGCGCAGACCCCGCGCGGCCATCTCCGCGAGCGCGAGGCGGGTGAGGTGCCCGCCGAGGCCGCGGCCCTGCGCGTCGGGGTCGACGGCGAGCGCGTAGATCTCGCCGGCGTCCTCGCCCGGCACGACCTTGACCCACATCGACGCCACCGCGGGCGCCCCGGGTCCGGGCCGCGCGAGCCAGAGCACCGTCGGGTCGAACCAGTCCTCCGCCTCCCGGGCGCGCAGGTCGGCGACGGTCATGCGGCCCTGCTCCGGGTGGGCGGCGAAGGCCGTGGCGTTGAGCCGGACCCAGTCCTCCTCGTCCCGGCCGGGCCGGAACGTCTCGACGACGACGCCCGCCGGCGCCGGACCGGCGGGGCGCGAGCGGGCGTCGGGGACGGCGTCGTCGTGGTCGTCAGCGTCGGCGGCGTCGGTGGCGGCGTCGGACGCCGCCTCGTCACGCACGGCGGCCAGCGGCCGGGCCATCCGGAGCAGCTCCCGGACCGCCTCCATGCCGGCGGCGTGCGCCAGGGCGCGCGCGGCCGGGAGGTCCCCGTGGGCCCAGACCGAGACGGGCTCGACGCGCACGGCGTCGAGGAGGGCGCGCCCGACGCCGGCCCGGCGCCGGGACGGGCGTACGGCGAGCTCGGCCGAGGCCGGGTCGCCCGGCTGGACCTGGGCGTACCCGAGGAGCTCCCCGCCGGCCTCGGCCAGGACGTGGCGAACGCTGCGGACCGGGCTGCGCACGTCGAGCAGTGTCTGCTCGGACAGGGCCTCGACGCCGTCCGCGACGGCCACCTCGGCCGCCAGGGCCAGGACCTCCGCCGCCCGTGCGCCGAGCTCGCGCGGCTCGTTCAGCTCCATGACCCCGCCTCCCCGCACCGCCCCCGGGTGCGCCCGGCCATTGTCCCCCGGGCCTCGCGGGCGCGCACGGACGGGCCGGCCGGCGCGGGGCCGGCCGGCCCGTCCGGGCTCATCCGGACGCCCTACCGGGGCGCCGCCGCGGCGGCGCCCGCCCCGCCGAGCACGTCGGCCACCGACGTGACGCCGCCGGGCACCTCGAGCATGCGCCGCGAGACGTCGGGCGCCCGGGCCGGGCCCGGGGACGCGTCGGCGATCCAGGGACCGGTGCCCTCGGAGAGGTCGACGATCCCGGCCTCGGCCCACGTGTGCGTGCCGTCGAGGACCTCCTTGGCGAGCCGCTCGTCGTCGGCGTCGGTGTTGGCCCACAGCTCGTCGAAGAGCCGCTCGACCTCGAGCCGGGACCGCCTGCAGTACGCGCCGGCGAGGCGCTGCGCGGCCCGGCCGACCGCGGGCGGGTCGTCCTCGAGCTGCATCTGGGCCCGGGTGCACACCGCCGTCATGGCGAACAGCTCCGCCCCGATGTCGACGATCCGGCCGAGGAAGCCCTGCTTGTGCTCGAGACCGCCCTGCCACCGCGCCATCCCGTAGAACGTCGACCGGGCCAGCCGGCGCGAGGACCGCTCGACGAAGCGCAGGTGCGTCGCCAGCGGCCCGTACTCCCCGTAGGCGCCCGGCCGCTGGCCCTCCCCGGTGAGCAGCCCGGGCAGCCAGCCGGCGTAGAACGCCGCCGCGCGCCCGGCCGCCCCGGCCCGCGCCCCGAGGGAGGCCTCGGGGTCGACGAGGTCGCCGGCAACCGCGAGGTGGGTGTCCACCGCCTCGCGGGCGATGAGCAGGTGCATGATCTCGCTGGAGCCCTCGAAGATCCGGTTGATGCGCAGGTCCCTCAGGACCTGCTCGACCGGCACCGCCCGCTCGCCGCGGGCGGCGAGGGAGTCCGCCGTCTCGAAGCCCCGGCCGCCGCGGACCTGGACGAGGGCGTCGGCGACCTGCCACGCCTTCTCCGAGGCGTAGAGCTTGGCCAGCGCCGCCTCGATGCGGATGTCGGTCTCGCCCGAGTCCGCCAGGTGCCCGGCCAGCTCGACCACGGCCTCCTGGGCGTACGTCGTCGTCGCGATGAAGGCGATCTTGTGGGCGACGGCGGCGTGCTCGCCGACCCGCCGGCCCCACTGCACGCGCGCCCCGGCCCACTCGCGGGCGATCTTCAGGCTCCACTTGCTCGAGCCCACGCACAGCGCCGGGATCGACAGCCGACCGGAGTTCAGCGTCGTGAGGGCGATCTTGAGCCCCATGCCCTCACGCCCGATGACGTTGGCGGCCGGGACCCGCACCTGGTGGAACCGGGTGACGCCGTTCTCCAGGCCCCGCAGGCCCATGAAGGCGTTGCGCCGCTCGACCGTGATGCCGGGGCTGTCGGCCTCGACGACGAACGCGGTGATGCCCCCGGGGTGCCCCTCGGAGCGGGGGACGCGCGCGAGGACCACGAGCAGCTCGGCCACGACCCCGTTGGTCGACCACAGCTTGACCCCGTCGATGACGTAGTCGCCGTCGTCGGTGGGGGCGGCGGTGGTGTGCAGCCGGGCCGGGTCGGAGCCGACGTCGGGCTCGGTGAGGAGGAACGCGGAGATCGCGCCCGCCGCGCACCGCGGCAGGAACCTCTGCCTCTGCTCCTCGGTGCCGAACTGCTTGACCGGCTCGGGCACGCCGATGGACTGGTGCGCGGAGATGAGCGCGCCCAGGGCCGGGCTGGCCGTACCGAGCACCATGAGCGCCCGGTTGTAGTGGACCTGCCCCAGCCCCAGCCCGCCGTAGGCGGCCGGGACCTTGATGCCGAAGGCACCCAGGCGCGCCAGGCCCTGGACCACCTCGTCGGGGATGCGGGCGTCCCGGTCGATCGCCAGGCCGTCCACGTGCTCCCGGACGTACTCCTCGAGGGTGGCCAGGAAGGCCTCGCCACGACGGGCGTCCTCGGGGGCGGGGCGCGGGTGGGGGGTGATGAGGTCGGGCCGGAACCGGCCCAGGTAGAGCTCCTTGGCGAAGCTCGGTCTGCTCCAATCGCTCTGCCGGGCCTGTTCGGCCACCTTGCGTGACTCGCGCTCGCTCACGTGTGCCGGGCCGTCCGCCCGCACACCGGTCCGCGCGGCTGTCGTGTCGGTGGGTCGCACCGTCGCAGCCATGCTGCCTCCCGTCGTCGTTGCCGGTACCGGCAGTATCACCGACTCGGGGGCGGGCGGGAAGGGGGCGGCCCGGTCGAGGTGGGCGTTCCTCAGTCCAGGTGGCCGTTGCGGTGCAGCTCGGCGGCCTCCTCGAGCTCCTCGGCGGTCGTGAGCAGCGCCGAGGCGCGGCGCGTGACCTGGAAGGCGAGCTCGTCGTCGTCCTCCTCGATCCAGTCGGCGTCCATCGCCGAGCCGGTGGCCAGCACCCGCAGGAAGGCCGACGCCCGCTCGAGCGCGACGTCGAGGTCACGCTCGAACAGGCCCGAGAGGACCTTGTCGACGACGTCGCTGACCTCCTCGGGTCCCGGCGGCGAGGCCACGCCGGCGACGACGCCCGCGACCTCGGCCCGCTGGAGGCCGAGCCGGTAGCGCTGGGAGACGGTGTCGGGGTCGCGGCGCACCCACTCGCGCAGGAGGTACAGCCGCCACAGCGTGCCCGGCAAGGTGGTGTGCGGGCTGCGCGACCACAGCACGGCGATCTCGTCGAGGCCCTCGCGGTCGACGAGGGTGACGAGCCGGCGGACCAGCTCGGGGTCCTCGTCGGCGCCCTCGCGGCCGCCGTGGACCAGCGCCTGGGCGGTGGTGTGTGCGACGTCGGACCGGGTCGCCGGGTCCTCGTCGCCCTCGATGAGCTCGGCCTGGATCGGGTCCAGCATCGCCGGCCGTCGCGGTACGCGCCTGTCGCTCATCGTGGGTCCCCTCCCTCGTGGCCGCCACCGCCGGCCGGCGGTGGCGCAGCCGGTGGCCGGCCTGGCGCGATTCTCCACCACCGGGCCCGGGCGCGCAGCCCCCACGTCGTTGCGCACGACCCCGCCGCAGCGCCCGCTCCGCCCGGGCGCCGCAAGACGCGGACAGGGCGAAACCACCCGCCGCCGATCTCGGGACCTCGTCCGCGACCGGCCGCCCGCGGCCCTACGCTTGGCCGGTGCGCCGCAACGTCTCCTCCCGCATCACGCTCACCACCTCGGCCGGGGCCGCCGAGCTCGAGCTGATGGTCGCCGTCGCCCGGATCCCGGGGCTGGACATCGACGAGGAGCTCTCGGTCACCCTCGACGGGACGGCCCTGGTGCCGATCGAGCACGTGGGCCGGCACAAGGGCGTGGTGCACGTCCTCGACCTGCCCGCCGGGACCCCGGCGGGGCAGACCCTCGAGATCGCCTACCGCGCCCAGGTCGACGGCGAGGGCGCCGTCCCGCATCCCCCGCTCGCCCAGGAGCGCACCGAGCTGTTCACCTACCGCCGGCCCTCGCGCTACGCCGAGTCCGACCGGCTGCGCCCGCTGGCGCTGTCGGAGTTCCGCGGGCTGAGGGGGTGGGACCTCGTCACGGCGGTCTCCTCGTGGGTGGGCACCCAGCTGTCCTACGTGCCGGGATCGAGCCGGGTCACCGACGGCGCGGTCGAGACCTTCCTCGCCCGCCGGGGCGTGTGCCGCGACTACGCCCACCTCGTCGTCGCGCTCCTGCGCGCGCTCGACGTGCCGGCTCGCGTGGCGGCCGTCTACGCCCCGGGTCTGAGCCCCATGGACTTCCACGCCGTCGCCGAGGTCTGGGTGGACGAGGACTGGCACGTCGTCGACGCCACGAGCCTGGCCCCGCGCGAGACGCTGCTGCGCATCGCCACCGGCCGCGACGCGGCCGACACCGCGTTCCTCTCGAGCTACGGGGCGTCGCTGCGGCTCACGCGCCTGAGCGTCAACGCGACCGTGGCGGGCGACCTGCCCGCCGACGACCTCGACGAGATGGTCCGGCTCTCCTGACCGGCACGGAGGCAGCCATGGGCATCGTGGACAACGCCGTCTACGTCGGCGGCGAGCGGCACGCCGAGCCGGAGTCCCTCGACGTCACGTACGACCTCATGCGCCTGCGCGGCGGGATGGGCTGGATCGGGCTGTACCGTCCCGACGCCGCGGAGATCAGCTCGATCGCCGCGGAGTTCGGGCTGCACGAGCTCGCCCTGGAGGACACGGTCTCGGCGCACCAGCGACCCAAGATCGAGCGCTACGGCGACGTGCTCTTCACCGTGCTCCGCCCGGCCCGCTACCTCGAGGACGAGGAGCGGGTCGAGTTCGGGGAGGTCCACGTCTTCACGGGACCGGACTTCGTCGTCACGGTCCGGCACGCGGAGTCCCCCGACCTCGCGCGGGTGCGCCGGCGCATGGAGCAGAGCCCCGAGCTGCTGAGGCTGGGCCCGGAGGCGGTGCTCTACGCGATCCTCGACCAGGTGGTGGACGAGTACGCCCCGGTCGTCGCCGGCCTGCAGAACGACATCGACGAGATCGAGGACGAGGTCTTCGGCGGCGACCCCGACGTCTCACGACGCATCTACTCCCTCTTCCGTGAGGTCATCGAGTTCCAGCGCGCCACCCAGCCCCTCGTCGGCATGGTCGAGGCGCTCCAGGGCGGCTTCGACAAGTACGGCGTGCACGACGAGCTCCAGCGGCGCCTGCGCGACGTCGCCGACCACGCGGTGCGTGTCACCGAGCGCGCCGACGCCTTCCGGGTGCTGCTGCAGAACATCCTCACCGTCAACGCCACCCTGGTCGGCCAGCGCCAGAACGAGGAGACCCAGCGCCTGACGGAGACCTCCCTGGAGCAGAACGACGTCGTCAAGCGCATCTCCGCGTGGGCCGCCATCCTCTTCGCCCCCACCCTGGTCGGCGGGATCTACGGCATGAACTTCGACCACATGCCCGAGCTGCACTGGTCCCTGGGGTACCCGCTCGCCCTCGCCCTCATGGTCGCGACGTCGGTGACGATGTGGGCGGTGTTCAAGCGCAAGGGCTGGCTCTAGGCCTCGACGCCGCCGACCCGCCGTCCGGCGGACGCGGGGCGTACACGCGGTGTTCACCGTCCGGTTCGCCGGACTTCCTAGCGTGTGGGCGATCCCAGGACCACCTCCCGAGGAGTGCCATGACCGTCACGCCCACGCGCCGCTTCCTTCCGCTGCTGTCGAACCACGGCGGGAACCGCTCGTCGCTCACCTGCCGCTTCCGGTGCGGCGACGCCTGCTTCCACGACGTGCCCAACACGTCGGGCAACGACTACTTCGGCGACGTCGCCGCCCGCGCCTTCTCCCGCCGCACCGTCCTCAAGGCTGGCGCCGTCATCGCCGCCGCCGGCGCCGTGGCCACCTCCGGCCAGGAGCGGGCGATCGCCGCCCCGGCCGTCACCGGCGGGCCCGACGGCGCGCCGGGCCTGCGCTTCGCCCCGGTCGCACCGAACACCGCCGACGCCGTGACCGTCCCCGGCGGCTACCTCTCCGACGTCGTCATCCGCTGGGGCGACAAGCTGTTCTCCGACGCCCCCGACTTCGTAGCGGGCGAGTACACCGCCGCCGGGCAGCAGCGCCAGTTCGGGTACAACTGCGACTACCTGGGCCTGCTGCCGCTGCGCGGCCAGCACGAGTTCCTCATGGTGGCCAACCACGAGTACACCGACGAGGTCCTCATGTTCCCCGGGTACGACGGGGAGAACCCGACCCGCGAGCAGGTCGAGGTGGCGTGGGCCGCGCACGGCCTCTCGGTCGTGGCGGTGACGGCCGGGCGGCGCGGCCGCCGCTCCGGCGCGCTCGACCCGGTGGTCGACCACCCGCTCAACCGCCGTTTCCATACCGGCAGCCCGTTCGAGCTGACCGGCCCGGTCGCCGGTGACGCCCTCGTGCGCACCGCCGCCGACCCCGCCGGCCGTACCGTCCTCGGCACGCTGAACAACTGCGCGGGCGGCCTCACCCCCTACGGGACCTGGCTGACCGCGGAGGAGAACTTCAACCAGTACTTCGCCAACGCCGACGCCGTCACCGACCCCGAGACGCGGGAGCGGCTGCGCCGGTACGGCCTGCCGGGCGGCGAGAGCGGGCGGAAGTGGGAGCGGTTCGACCCCCGGTTCGACCTCGCCCAGGAGCCGAACGAGGGGAACCGCTTCGGCTGGGTCGTCGAGGTCGACCCGTACGACCCCGCCTCCACGCCCAGGAAGCGCACCGCGCTCGGCCGGTTCAAGCACGAGGCCGCCACCACGACGATCACGGCGGACGGGCGCCTCGCCGTCTACATGGGCGACGACGAGCGGTTCGACTACTTCTACAAGTTCGTCTCCACCGACCGCGTGGTCGAGGGCGACGCCGCGCACAACGCCGCCCTGCTCGACAACGGCACCCTCTACGTCGCCCGGTTCACCGGCGACTCCCCGTCGTCCGAGATCGACGGCACCGGGACGCTGCCCGCCGACGGGGAGTTCGACGGGACGGGCGAGTGGATCCCCCTCGTCACGTCCTCGGGTGACGCCGCCGTCTCGCACGTCCCGGGCATGACCGGCGTCGAGGTCCTGCTCTTCACCCGTCAGGCGGGCGACGCCGTCGGCGCCACGCAGATGGACCGCCCCGAGGACGTCGAGCCGAACCCGGTGACCGGCCTGGTCTACCTCGCGCTGACGAACAACTCCCGCCGCACCGCTGCCCAGGTGGACGAGGTCAACCCGCGGATCGGGAACAAGCACGGCCACGTCGTCGAGATCGCCGAGGCGGGCGGCGACCACGCCGCGGCCTCGTTCGTGTGGCGGATCTTCCTCCTCGCCGGGGACCCGGCGGACCCCGCGACCTACTTTGCCGGGTTCGACAAGTCTCAGGTCTCGCCGATCTCCTGCCCGGACAACGTCGCGTTCGACAAGTACGGGAACCTCTGGATCAGCACCGACGGCAACGCGCTCGGCAGCAACGACGGCCTCTTCGGGGTGGCGGTCGACGGCGAGCACCGTGGCCAGGTCAAGCAGTTCCTTACCGTGCCGTTCGGTGCGGAGACCTGCGGCCCGTGGATCGACGACGACCGGGTCCTCGTGTGCGTCCAGCACCCCGGCGAGACCGACGGCTCGACGTTCGAGTCCCCGAGCTCCCACTGGCCCGACGGCGGCGGCTCCATCCCGCGGCCGTCGGTCGCGGTCGCGTGGCGGGCCGACGGGAAGAAGATCGGGCACGCCTGACCGTCACCGGCCGTCCCTGACGGGACGGCCGAGCGCGCAGGGGCGCCTCGCCGTCGCGAGGCGCCCCTGCCCCGCCCCCGGGCAGCTGCCGTCCGGCGTCAGCCGACCGGCACGCAGCTCGGCTGGTAGGCCGGGTCCGCCGGGCCGTCGGTCTCCAGGGCGTTGAGGACCAGCTGGTGCACGACCGGGTCGTTCGGGGTCTGGTCGTGCTCGATGGGGTCGAGCGGGCACTTGTCCTGGATGAGGATGTTGGTCACCTGGTCGGCCGGGCCGTCGAGGAACTGGCTCTCGTACGGGGTGACCACCTCGTCGTACCGGGTGGAGATGACGGTGTAGTCCGGGCCGCGGACGGTGTCGCCGTCGGCGTTGAGGGTCTGCATGAACTCCGAGCCGGCGAGCTGGTCCTGGCACGCGGGGCAGGCGGGGTTGTCGACGGTGCTCGCCGTGGTGACGATCTCGCCGTCGAGGGCGACGATGAGTCCCTGGGTGCCGTGGCTGGAGGGCGCGATGCCGACGAGGTCGTCGACCTTCTTCGACCCGCCGAGGAGGTGCATGTAGTAGCGGGGCATCATGCCGCCCTGGCTGTGCCCGACGATGTCGACCTTCTTCGCGCCCGTGGCGCCGAGGACGGCGTCGACGAAGGGGGCGAGCTCGCGGGCGGAGTCGGCCACCGGGCCGGTCGCGTCGTTGCCGTAGTTGAGGGCGTAGACGCAGTAGCCCTCCTGCTGGAGGCGGGGCGCGAGCGTCGACCAGTTCTTGAGCATGTTCTCGAAGGTGCCGTGGACGAGCACGACCGGCTCGGGGTGCTCCGGGCGGGGTGCGCAGCTCCAGTCGTTGGCGCCGGGGGGCGGGACGTCGGTGACGGCGCCGCCGGCGGGCGCGGCCGCGGCGACGGCCCCGGCGAGGGCGGTGGCGGCGACGGCGAGCGCCGCCCCGAGACTCTTGGTCCTCCTGGTCGAACGCATGGGTGCTCCTTCGTCTGTCGTCGTTGTCAGAACCGGGCGGGAGGCGCCCGGCGGATGCAGGGACGTTAGGTGAGACTCCCGGTACCGGCAACCGGAGACGCCGCGATGCCACCCCGCCCGGGACACCCGCACTGGGGGACCGTCAGCGCGTCTCGGGGCGCCGCGGGGCTGGGCGTACGGTCAGAGCCCGAGCCGGCTCACCCGGACCGGCAGACGAACGCGCTGGTCGGAGGTGGCGCCCGGACGGTCGATCAGCTCGAGCAGCTCAGCCATCGCAGTCCTGCCCAGCTCTGCGCCGTCGACGTCGATCGAAGGCACGTCCGTCATCCCGAGGGCGTCCACCACGTCGGCCTGGAGGGTGACGACGACGTCGCCCGGGACCGCCCGTCGCGCGGAGAGCAGACCGAACATCACACCCAGCCCGATCGGTGTCGCGTACGGCACCACGGCGGTGGCGCCCACCTCGAGGACGTCCGTCACCGCAGCGATCCCTGCGGCGAACGTGGCCGGGTGCGGACCGAGCACGACGAGCTCGGCCCCGCGGGCCGCCCCGCGCACGGCTGCGGTGCGCTGGGCGTCCTGCCACGACCCCTCGGGACCTCCGACGTAGGCGATCCGGCGGTGCCCGGCGGCGACGAGGTGGGCGACCACCGAACCGAACGCCGTCGCCGTGTCGGCGACGACGGAGGACAGGCCGGGGATCTCCCGGTCGACGAGGACCGTGGGCTTGAACGACGCCACGGCGCGGACGGTGTCGTCCTCGGCACGTGGGGCGAGCACGAGCATCCCGTCGACCTGCCGGGCGAGCCGTTCGACGGCCGTGACCTCACCGACGTCCTCGAGGGCGTAGACGGCGATGGTGATCTGCATGTCCGAGGACGCCGCGCGCTCCTGAGCACCCGCGACGATGGGCGCGAAGAAGAGGTTCTCCAGGGTGGGGACGACGATCGCGACGATGGAGGTGCGTCCCCGCGCGAGGGAGCGCGCCGCACGGTTGGGGACGAAGCCGAGCGATCGTGCGGCCTCGGTCACACGCAGCACGGTGCCCGGTGCGACCAGCTCGGGCCGGCTCAGGGCCCGCGACGCCGTCGCCTTGGAGACCTTCGCGAGGTCCGCGACGTCCGAGAGCGTGGCCATGGCCTCCCTCAACTTCCTGTTCCAGCCCGGGCGTCCCGCTCGGTGAGAGGGGGGTGACGCGCGCCCGGAGCGACCGCTATGGTCCACCGTAACCGGTTCCACAACCGGTTACATCGGACATGCCGGACACATCGGAGATGCGGATGCGGACAGGTAGACAGGGCCTCCTGCTGGTACCGGGCCTCGTCGTGCTGCTGGCCGGCTTCCTGGTCCCCTCGGTCCTCATGCTGCTCGCACCACCCGACGTGACCACGGCGGAGGTCTTCGCCCGCCTCGGGCGCATGCTCACCGACCCGTACGACCTGCGGATCATCGGGCGCACGATCGGCCTGGGACTGATCGTCACGGTGCTGTGCATCGTCCTCGGGTTCCCGCTCGCGTACCTCCTCGCGCGCTCGACCTCACGCTGGGCGGGACTCCTGCTCGCCCTGGCGATCTTCCCCCTGCTGCTGAGCAACGTCGTGCGGACCTTCGGCTGGCTGGTGATCCTCGGTTCCAACGGCGTCATCGGTCAGCTCCTCACCGGCCTCGGGCTGGTCGAGACCGCCCCGCAGCTTCTCTACACCGAGCTCGCGATCGTCCTGGGCCTGACCCAGCTCTTCCTGCCCCTCGCGGTCATCTCCTCCTACTCCGCGGTGGCTCAGGTTCCCGCCGGTCTCGACGACGCCGCCCGCGGCCTGGGCGCCGGCCGGACCCGCACGCTCTGGGACGTCGTCATCCCGCTGTCGGGGCCGGGGCTGATCGTCGCGGCGACGCTCGTGTTCGCCGGCTCCGTCACCGCGTACACCACGCCGTACCTCCTCGGCGGGTCACGGCAGCGCATGCTCTCGACCCAGCTCTTCTCCTACTCCAGCGTGACCCTGGACTGGGCCGCCGCCTCGGCGACGGCGCTCATCATGACGGTGCTCGTCTTCGCCGTCTCGGGGCTCGCCACGCTGGCCGGGCGGAAGGGGGCGACGTCGTGAGCACCCGGCACCCGGTCATGGCGGCCCTCGCGGTCCTGGCGTACGTCATCATGATCGTGCCGATCCTGTTCGTGGTCGCCACCTCGTTCACGGCCGGCGGCACCCTGCGCTTCCCGCCCGACGGGTTCTCCCTGCGCTGGTTCGGTGCCGCGCTCGAGTACGAGCCCTTCATGGGGGCACTGGTCTCGAGCCTGCAGCTCGCGGCGCTCGCCACCGTCCTCGCCCTGCTCCTGGGCGTGCCGGTCGCACTCGCGATCCACCGGGGGCGCATCCCCGGCAGGAACCTCGTCGAGGGGCTCTTCCTCTCCCCGCTCATCGTGCCCGAGCTGGTGGTCGGGCTGGCCCTGTACCAGCAGCTGATGATCGGTCTGGGCCTGGCGAACTTCCAGACCCTGCTCATCGGTCACACGGTCCTGATGTTCCCGTACGCCGTCCGGGTGACCGGCGCCTCCCTGGCCCTGGCCGACCCCGCCCTGGAGGAGGCCGCCCGGGGGCTGGGGGCATCCCCCCTGCGCACGTTCCTCACGATCACCCTCCCGCTGCTGCGGCCCGGGATCTTCTCGGCAGGGCTCCTCAGCTTCATCACCTCGTTCAACAACGTCCCGCTCTCCCTGCTGCTGCAGACCCGCCACTTCCGGACGCTGCCGGTGACGATGCTCGACTACGTCCAGCAGAGCTACGACCCGATGGTGGCGGCGACCTCGACACTCCTGCTCGCCGGGACGGTGGTCGTCGCCCTCGTGGCCGAGCGCACGGTGGGTTTCGCCAAGATCTTCGGAGGTATCAACCGATGACCGTCGCTGCAGAGCTGATCGGCGTGAGCCAGCAGTTCGGGGACTTCACCGCCGTCGACGCCATCGACCTCGACATCCCCGAGGGCAGGTTCACCACGCTTCTCGGACCGAGCGGCTGCGGGAAGACGACGACCCTGCGGATGATCGCCGGCTACCTCACCCCGACCTCGGGCACGATCCGCATCGGCGGTGCCGACGCCACCCGGACGCCGCCGGAGAAGCGTGACCTCGGCATGGTCTTCCAGTCCTACGCCCTCTTCCCCCACATGACGGTGGCGGACAACGTCGGCTACGGGCTGAAGCTGCGGCGCGTGCCCTCGGGTGAGCGCCGGACCAGGGTGATGGAGACGCTCGAGCTGGTCGGCCTCGCCCACCTGGCCGACACGCGACCCAAGAAGCTCTCCGGGGGGCAGCAGCAACGGGTCGCGCTCGCCCGCGCCATGGCCATCCGGCCGCGGCTCATGCTCCTCGACGAGCCGCTGTCCAACCTCGACGCCCGCCTGCGGCTCCAGATGCGTGCCGAGATCCGGCGGATCCAGTCCGAGACGGGGCTGACCGTGATCCTCGTGACCCACGACCAGGACGAGGCGCTGGAGATGTCCGACGAGATGGTCCTCATGCAAGGTGGCAGGATCATGCAGCACGGCGCCCCCCAGGACGTCTTCCCTGCGCCGGCCAACCGCTTCGTCGCCGACTTCCTCGGTTACGAGAACTTCCTCACCGCGCGCGACGGCACCACCCTGACGGTGCGTCCCGAGCACCTCGGCGTCGTCGCCGGCGCCGACGGCGCCGCGCCCGCGGGCATCCTCGCCCTGCCGGGCACCGTGACCGACGTCGCGTACCGCGGCGTCGACATGCTCGTCACCGTCGAGGCCGTCGACCCCTCCGGCGCGACCGTGACCCTGCTCAGCGACGTGCGCGCGGCCGAGGCCGGGCGCGTCGAGGCGGGTCAGCCCGTGTCGGTCACCGCGCCGGAGTCCCGCCTCGTCGCACTCGCCGACTGAACCTCACCCGCAGGCCGCCACGGCCACCACGAAAGGAACCGCCCATGGTGCGATCCGCACGTCACACCGTCCGAGCGGGTGCCGGCCTGACCGCCGCCACCCTCCTCCTCGCCGCCTGCTCCGGCGGTGAGACCGAGCCGGCCGACGGGACCGGCGAGACCGGCGAGGCCGCCACGGAGGCCGGCGGCACGATCGTCGTCAGCACCTTCCCGTTCGGCGTCGAGGAGTTCCAGGAGGCCGTGTTCGACCCGTTCACGGCGGAGACCGGGATCGAGGTCGAGGTCGAGACCGGGTCGAACGCGGACCGGCTCTCCCAGCTCACGCTCGCCGGCGGGGACCCGGGCGTCGACGTCGTGCTGATCTCCGACTACTACGCCGCGCTGGGCCAGGAGGAGGGCATCTTCCAGGAGGTCACGGCGGAGGACGTCCCCGCCATCGACGACATCGCCGAGTTCGCGACCGAGGACGCCTACATGGGCCCGGCGTACAGCTACCAGCTCAACGGAACTCTGTACCGGACCGACGAGCTCGACGCCGAGACCGCTGCCGACTGGGAGATCTACGGCGACGACGAGTACGCCGGCCGGGTGGCCCTGCCTGACATCTCCGTCACAGCTGGCCAGCTCATGGTCTCCGGTGTGGCCGACGCCTACGGGGACGGTCCCTACGACGTGGAAACCGCGTTCGAGACCCTGGCGGGCTGGGCGCCCAACGTGCTGCAGTTCTACACGTCCTCCACCGAGGTGACGAACCTGCTCACCCAGGGCGAGATCGTGGCCGCCGACGCGCTCAGCGGCTTCGCGACCAACCTCGTGGCAGCCGGTGAGCCCATCGCGTGGACGCCGCCGGCCGAGGGCCGGTACATGGCCACGAACCGGGCCATGGTCCCCGAGGGTGCGCCGAACGTCGAGGGCGCGCACGCGTTCATCGACTACCTGCTCTCCGCCGAGGCCCAGACCGCCTCTGCCGAGCTGGTCGGCGACCTCCCGGTCAACCCCGAGGCCACCGTGCCCACGACGATCGAGGACGTGGTGGGCGACATCGCCGCCGACCCGATCGCCGCCGGCTACGCCACCCTCGACCCGACCGAGCTCGTCCCGACCCGGGCCGAGTGGGTCGACCGGTTCGCCCGCGAGGTCAGCTCGAGCTGAGCACGCCCGGCCCGGCCCGCGCGACCGCGCGGTCCGGGCCGGTCCCGCCGTGCGCGCCGCCCGTCGCCTCGCCGCCCGCTCGTCGCCTCGCCCCGCCGCCCGAAGAACAGGACGTCTCGAACCACGATGACCAGCCCCGTACTGCACGACCTCCTCGACCGGATGCCCAAGGTCGACCTGCACTGCCACCTCATCGGCACGGTCCGGGGCAGCACCTTCGCCGAGCTGGCCCGCCGGGAGCGACTCCCGCTCCCCGCGACGCCCGAGGAGATCTATGCCGGGGTGAACTCCCTGCCGCCCGACCCGGCGCTCTACCTGGACACGCGCATCCCGGTGCCGCAGGGGCGCAGCGCCGACGAGCCGGCCGTCTCCTACTCCCTGTTCCAGGTGTCGGGCTGGGTGACGCAGGTCCTCCGGCACGCCGACGACCTCACCCGCATCGCCTACGAGGCGTTCGAGGACGCGCACCGCACGAGCAGCACCCGCCACCTCGAGGTGTCCTTCGATGCGGTGCCCGAGCACCTGAGCTCCCTCGGCTACGCGGGCATGGTCGACGCGCTCGCCGACGGGGTTCGCGCTGCCGAGCGAGACTTCGGCATGACCGGCCGGCTCATCGCCGCGATCGACCGCAGCGGCACCGGCGAGGCGGCTCTCGACCGGGTGCGAACCGTCGTGGACAACCCGCACGAGTACGTCGTCGGGATCGGCCTGGACAACCTCGAGACCGCGGGTCCGCCCGAGCGCTTCGCGGCCGCGTACGCCCTGGCGGGGGAGGCGGGCCTGCGCCGGACGGCGCACTCCTCCGAGCACGCGCCGGTGGCGGTGAACACGATCACCTGCCTGGACCTCCTCGGGTGCGACCGGATCGACCACGGCTACTTCGTCCTCGAGGACGACGACGTCGTGGCGCGCCTGCGCGAGGACCAGGTCCCGTTCACCGTCATCTCCACCACCTCTCGCCGGTCGTGGAGGCCGTGGCGACGGGCGTCCATCGCCGCGATGATCGAGGCCGGCCTCAACGTCATCCCGGCCTCGGACGACCCCGGCATGTTCCCCACCACCCTTGCCGCCGAGTACCGGATCCTCGCCGATGAGCTCCACGTGCCCGTGGAGCGGCTCACCGCGATGGCCCTGGCCGGGGTGGACGCCTCGTGGCTGCCCGACGCGCGGAAGGCCGATCTCCGGCGACGGTTCGTGGCGGAGATCGCCGAGCTCCAGGGCACGGTCCCGAGCCGGTGACTGCCTGGCATACTTCCGTAGCGGGCTGGACCGGACACCGGACAGGCCCCTGGGCCTCTAGCTCAATCGGCAGAGCAGCGGACTTTTAATCCGCGGGTTGTGGGTTCGATCCCCACGGGGCCCACCCCCACGGGGCCCCCTCGCGGGGAAGAGGTCCAGCCTGGGCCCGGGCGACGGCGTCCCGGTCCCATGCTGACTGTGCGTCCCGGACAACGGAGGTCGTGCGCCCTCCCAGCGGCTCCGGTCAAGCCACGGGGTCGCGCAGGATCGTGCGCAGCGTGTCCTGTGGCGTGGTGCGCGTGAAGGCGTCGAGATGGATCTCGTGGTGAGGCCCGCTGCGACGGACACGGCGCCCTCGGGCGTGGTTGCCGAGCCGCTCGAGCGTGGCGTACTCCTCGGCGAACGGCCCGTGGTGCATGACCTGGACGACGTCCTGCTCGGGCAGGGAGAACACGGCTATCTCGTCGGAGGTCCTGTCCGCGGCGCTCACCGCCCGGGTCCTGGCGGTATCGACGTCCGTCTGGGTCGTCGCTGCCTGGACCTTGGAGAGGACCCTGTAGCGCAAAGACGGGATGGGGTTGACGCTGTAGAAGTCAGCGATCTCCACCGGGGTCGATCCCTCGGGGTACCAGTACTGGATCTCCACCACCGGCGACGCCTCGGCGTCGTTCAGCTCGCGCGCGATGTCGGTGACCAGCGACTTCTTCCGGTAGAACTCGTCGGTCCCCGGCGCCCCGCCGCCCAGGACGGAAACATAGGTCACCGGGGGCGTCCGCACGTGCTCGGGGTCATCCGCGGCGCAGAGGTGCTCGGTGGGCTTCATGGTGGCGGCTTCTCCTTGTGGATTCGGGGTGGTCAGCCGTGTGCGGCTGCGGCCGGGTCGGTTCGGGCGATGGTCGACTCCAGGCCGGTGCGGATTCGGCCCATCGTCCGAGTGAAGGCCTCGTCGATGTCGATGCCCAGCTTGTCGGCCAGGACGAAGGTCCACCACATCGACTCGGCGAGCTTGTGCTCCAGCTCCGCACGCGGGTCGCGGTCGATGCCCCAGGTGCCGTCGTGAGCGAGCAGCAGGCGGCCGATGTAGCCGACGTCGTTCGCGAAGCCGATCTGCAGCTCGTGCAGGGACCAGGTCTTCCCGTTGAGTCTCTCCTCCAGGTTCTCGTAGAGGGCTCGGACGGCAAGGGCCTGCTCGCGGGCTGCGGCGAGGGAAGGCGGCGAGTCAGTCATGGGTGTTCTCCTTCGGGGTGACGGGTTCGGTTCCGGTGGCGCGGCCAGTGGGGAACACGGCGACGGCTCGGCGGGCAATGGCCTCCAGTGAGCCACGCGGGGTTCCGTCGGCCGCGCGGATCGCGAAGCCGCTGGAGAGGGTGATGAGGAGTCCGGCGAGCTCGTCGGGGTCGGCTTCTGGGGGGAGGTCTCCCTCGGTGACCGCACGTCGGAACCGCTGGGCGAACCGTTCGTGGATGTCTGCGCGGTTCTCGGCGAGCATGGAGAACTCGTTGGAGCCCCCCGGGACGACGGCGGCCTGGACGGACAGACAGCCAGGAGGGTAGTCAGGCCTGGTCACGGCTCGGGCGTTACCGACGAGGAACGCCTCCGCACACTCCCGTGCGGTGGGCCGTGCGAGAGCGGCGTCGACGTACCCCATGTTGCGCTCGACGTACCTGCGCAGTGCGGCATGGAAGAGCTGGGCCTTGTCACCGAAGGCGGCGTAGATGCTGGGCTTGTTGACCCCCATCGCGGTGGCCAGCGCAGCGAGGCTGGCACCTTCGAAGCCATGGCGCCAGAACACCTCGACGGCAGCATCGAGCGCACGTTCGGTGTCGAACGCTCGCGGTCTGCCGACTGCCCCCACGACTGGCTCCTCAAGGGATCTAGTTTCTTACCGCTTGGTACACAACCATCGTGCCACACGTGCGTCGACTGAGGGAAGTGGCGGAACGGGCCAAGGGACTGCTCCCCCCTCGGTGTCAGCCCTCTGTTCCCGTCGTGCGGTCGTCGCGATGGAATGCCGGGCGAGGGAGGACGTTGTCGTACCTGTGAAACGCATCGGCTTCCTCTCCTTCGGTCACTGGACCCCGCACCCCCAGTCCGCGACCCGGTCCGCCTCCGACGTGCTGCTGCAGTCGATCGACCTCGCGGTCGCGGCCGAGGAGGCGGGGGCCGACGGCGCCTACTTCCGGGTCCACCACTTCGCCAGGCAGCTCGCGTCCCCGTTCCCGCTGCTGGCGGCCGTCGGGGCACGGACCAGCCGCATCGAGATCGGCACGGGCGTGATCGACATGCGCTACGAGAACCCGCTCTACATGGCGGAGGACGCCGGGGCGGCCGACCTCATCTCCGGCGGACGCCTCCAGCTCGGCATCAGCCGTGGCTCGCCCGAGCAGGTGATCGAGGGCTACCGGCACTTCGCCCACCACCCCGCCGAGGGTGAGAGCGACGCCGACATGGCACGACGCCACACCGCCCGGTTCCTCGAGGTGATCACCGGCGAGGGCTTCGCCGAGCCCAGCCCGCGACCGATGTTCCCCAACCCGCCGGGTCTGCTCCGGGTGGAGCCGTACTCGGAAGGTCTGCGTGAGCGGATCTGGTGGGGCGCCGGGAGCCGGGCCACGGCCGAGTGGGCCGGGACCCAGGGGATGAACCTCATGAGCTCGACGCTGCTCACGGAGGACACCGGCGTACCGTTCCACGAGCTCCAGGCGGAGCAGATCCGCCGGTTCCGTGATGCGTGGCGCGCCGCCGGGCACGCCCACGAGCCACGGGTGTCGGTGAGCCGCAGCATCTTCCCCCTCGTCACCGCCGAGGACCACGCCTACTTCGGCCTGGAGCGGCGCAGCACCGACCAGGTCGGCATGCTGGAGGGCGGGCGAGCGACGTTCGGGAAGACGTACGCCGCCGAGCCCGACGAGCTGGTCCGCCGGCTCGCCCAGGACGAGGCGATCGCGGAGGCCGACACGCTCCTGATCACCGTGCCGAACCAGCTGGGCGTCGACTACAACGCTCACCTCCTCCGTTCGATCGTCGAGGACGTCGCGCCGGCCCTCGGCTGGCGCTGAGCAGGCGCTCGAGGCACGTGGCCGCGTCCTCGCGCGTCGGGATCTCGCGCCGGCGCCCGGCGGCTACATCGGTCCCATCGCCTCCTCGATGTGCCAGACGCCCATCATCCCGATGTCCTCGTGCTCGATGATGTGGCAGTGCAGCATCGACATGCCGGCGTGGTCCCGCACGGGCACGAGCAGCTCGACCCGGCCCCACCTCGGCACGACGGTGACGTCCTTCCACGCCGCCGCGCTCGTCCACAGCTGCGCGTAGCCGGGGTCGCCACCGGTGACGGAGAGCACCTGCGCGTGGTTCGTGTGGTGGTGGAAGGGGTGGTCCATCCCGCTGGAGTTGGTGACCTCCCAGACCTCCCACGTCCCCAGCTCGGACATCGTCATGTACGACGAGTCGTGGCCGGTGAAGCTGATGCCGTTGATGTAGCCGTGGCCCTGCCCCATCGACAGGTCCATGCGCACCCGCTTGAGGCCGGCGGTGTCGATCCGTGCTCGCGTGGCCGCCGGGTCGACCACGGTGGGCAGCGTCTGGTCGACGCGGGTCCGCTTCCCGCCGTACGTCAGCGTGGCCAGGGTGACCTGGTCCCCGCCCATGGCGCCCTGGCGGCTGTAGGGCAGGGAGAGCAGCTTGTACGACGTCGACGGCGAGCCCGACGCCTTGACGAGCAGGTCGACCCGCTCACCGGGCGAGAGCAGCAGCTCGCCGACGGCGTAGGGCTTCTCGAGCAGCCCGCCGTCGGTACCGACGACGTGGAGCGTGTGACCGGCGAGGCTGAGCCGGAAGAACCTCGCGACGCAGGCGTTGACCAGGCGCCACCGCTGCACCTGACCGGGGGCGATGTCGATCCGCGGGTTCACGACCCGTTGACGGTCACGGCCCGGCCCTCGAGGCCGTGCATGTAGTCCATCATCGCGTCGTGGGGCTCGGCGACGCTGCCGACGACGGTGACGTCCTGGAGCACCATGACCCGTTCCGTGTACGCGGACAGCGTCTCGGTCTCGTCCTCGACGACGAGCGCCCCGGCCATGCCCGCCCACATCTGGTCCGCCACGGACCCGTGCAGGTGGGGGTGGTAGAAGTTCAGCGTCCCGGGGCGCTGCAGGCTGAGGTCGTACTCGTAGACCGTGCTCTCCCCCGGCCTCAGCATCACCATCATGTTGTCCCCGTGGGTGCCGTTGGGGTTGTCCCCCGGGGTGACGTGCAGGCCGTGCGTGTGGAGGTTGGTGTCGTAGAGCGGGTGGCCGAGGATGTTCCGGGCGCCGCTCGCCGGCAGGTCGTTGCGCATCCGGACCCGCAGCAGCTGGTCCCGGCGGGCCCGGATGGTCCCACCCGGCCGGAGCCCGTCGTACGTCATGAGGCTCGCCGTCGCCCCGCCGACCGTCACGGTGGCCATCCTCGCGGTGAGCGCGACGTCGACGACGGCGGGGTCGGCCGAGACGTCGGCCAGCAGCACGGGGTCGGCGAACCGGCCGCCGACCGGCGGGTCGAGCACCGTCCCGCCACCGCCCGAGCCGCCGCCCGTGCCGCCACCGCCGCCCGGCCGGCCACGCGCGGCGTGCGCGGCGACCGGCGCCCCGACGGTCGCCCCCGCGGCCACCACGGCCGCCGCCCTGAGCATGTTGCGCCTGCTGATCTCGGCCATGACACTCTCCCGGTCCTCATCCCCCCGGCGCGGCGCCGTCTCCGAGCCGGGCGCGTGAGCGCCCACGCTCATCGATACGCCGAACGACCGTCGGACGCACGGGTCCTAGGACCCGGACCACGGCAGGCGCCCCCACCCGCGGGCCGTTGGTCCCACCACCCGCGCCACGGTCCTGGGGGAGGCTGGGACGACCACCGACGACGCTGGGAGGCACCATGCACATCCTCGTGACAGCCGCTACCAAGTACGGCTCGACCGCCGCGACGGCGGACCGTCTGGCCGAGGTCCTCCGGTCGGCCGGCCACGAGGTGACGCAGCGACCACCGGGTGAGGTCGACACACTCGACGGCATCGACGCCGTCGTCCTGGGCAGTGCCGTGTATGCCGGCACCTGGCTCCCCGCGGCGCGCGAGCTCGCCCACCGGCTCGAGGCAGACCTGGCCACCCGCGGGGTCTGGCTCTTCTCCTCGGGTCCCCTCGGCGACCCGCGCGAGCGCGCCGAGGACGTCCACGTCAGCTCCATCGCGACCGCCGTCGGCGCCTACGACCACCGCGTCTTCCCCGGTGCGGTCGACCCGGCGGTCCTCGACGGCGACGACCGCGCCACCATCGAGGGCCTGCACGCCCCGGTGGGGGACTTCCGGGACTGGGCGGCTGTGGACGCCTACGCCCACGAGATCGCGGACGGCCTGGTGAGCCGGGACCTCGTGCCGGCGCCGACCCTACCGGCCTGAGACGGACGAACGACGAAGGCCGGCAGCACCGAGGTGCTGCCGGCCTTCGTCGTGCCCGTCGGCGTCGTCAGACGCGACGGCTACCGCCGCGACGGATACCGATGTAGATCGAGATGAAGATGATCGCCATGATGATGGAGATGATCCACCGGATCCAGTCGATGCCGGCGGTGTCCTCCACGCCCAGCAGGCCCGCGATGAGCGAGCCGACCCAGGCGCCCAGGGCGCCGAGGATGATCGTCCAGATGATGCCGATGTTCTGGTCGCCCTTCATGAACAGGCGGGCCAGCGCGCCGATCACGGCGCCGAAGATGATGAGCCCGATGAGTTCGCCCATGAGGTGTTCCTCGCTTCCTTCGTGTGCCACGGTCTGCGGCCTTGCATCCAACAGGGGAAGCGTGGCAGGTCGGCGAGGGGGCCGCACGTTGAAACGGTTACGGAAACATCACATCGTGCTGGCGCCGGGCGGGCGGTGATTCCCGAGCGCGCCGGACGCGAGACCGGGTCGCCCGCCGCGCGCGTGCGCGGACCGGACGACCCGGCGTCAGATCGTCAGACCGAGCGGGACGGCGACGTCGCCCGGCGGCTGCCGCGCGACGACCGGCCGACGCTCTCGCCCGAGCGCTCCCCCGAGGATGACCACACGGTGCGCGAGCCGCCGGAGCGACCGCCGTCGGAACGACCGCCACCGTCGGCTCGACCGGCGCCGCCGGTGGAACGGCCGGCGCCCGAGCGGGCGCCGGAACGCCCGGCGCCACCGGTACGCCCGCCGCGGACCGCGCCACCGTCGGTCGGTGCGCCGGACCGCCCGGCGCCGCCGCGCCGGCGACCAGTGCCCTGCGGCTGGGCCACGGGCTTGCGCGACGCGGCGGCGTGCGCCTTGTCGGCGCTCACGGCCGGGGCGAGCTCGCCCACGAGCGCGAGGACCTTGTCGTCGGTGGCACCGACGCGCACCGGGGCGGCGTCGATCTTCGCCGCGCGGGCGAGGGCGCGGAAGTCACCGCGCTGCTCGGGCAGGACGAGGGTGACGACGTCGCCGCCGTTGCCGGCGCGAGCGGTCCGCCCGGAGCGGTGCAGGTACGCCTTGTGCTCGGCGGGCGGGTCGACGTGCACGACGAGGTCGATGTCGTCGACGTGGATGCCGCGGGCGGCGATGTCGGTGGCCACCATGACGCGCACGTCGCCGGAGGTGAACGCGTCCAGGCCCCGCTCGCGGGCGTTCTGCGAGAGGTTCCCGTGCAGCTCGACGGCCGGGATGCCGTTGGACGTGAGCTGACGGGCGAGCTTCTTGGCCTGGTGCTTGGTGCGGGTGAAGAGCAGCCGCCGCGAGCTGCCCGAGGCGAGGGCGTGCACGAGCTCGGTCTTCTCGGTGGCGTCGCCGACGAGGAAGACGTGGTGCTCCATGGACGTCACCGCGGACTCGGCCGGGTCGACGCTGTGCACGAGAGGCCGGTCGAGGAACTGCTTGACGAGCTTGTCCACGCCCCGGTCGAGGGTGGCGGAGAAGAGCAGCCGCTGCGTGCCGGCCGGGGTCGCACGCAGGATCCGCGTGACACCGGGGAGGAAGCCGAGGTCGGCCATGTGGTCGGCCTCGTCCAGGACGGTCACGGCGACGGCGTCGAGCACGACGTGGCGCTGACCCATGAGGTCCTCGAGCCGGCCGGGGGTGGCGACGACGATGTCGACGCCGCGGCGCAGCGTCTCGACCTGGCGGGTCTGGTTGACGCCACCGAAGATCGTCATGACCTTCAGCCCGGCGGCGGTGGCCAGCGGGGTGACGGTCTCGGCGATCTGGGTGGCGAGCTCACGCGTCGGGGCCAGCACGAGGCCACGGGGACGGCCCGGCTGCGAGCGCCCGGGGATGGTCTCCCCTGACGGCACGAGCGCGGCCAGGCGGGCCACCAGCGGCAGCGAGAAGGCGAGGGTCTTGCCGGAGCCGGTGCGGCCCCGGCCGAGGACGTCGCGGCCGGCGAGGGTGTCGGGCAGCGTCGCGGCCTGGATGGGGAACGGGGCGGCGATGCCGCGGGTGGTCAGGCTCGCCGTGAGCTTCTTCGGGACACCGAGGGCGTCGAAGGAGGCGGGCGCAGAGGAGTTCTGGGGCACGAGGGGTGCTTCTCTCAGTCAAAGAGGTCACCGCAGGCATCTCCGCTCACTCGTCATCGGCGGTGGACCCGCCGGCGCGGTGGCCGTGCAGTGCGATGTCGGGGCGCCGCAGTCGGGCGCTTCCCTGCCCCAAGTATGGCACGCCCGCGCCTCATCAGGGCCGATGGCCCGGCGAGGCGCCCGTCACGTCCCCCGCGCCGCGGGTGGCCGACGTAGGTTGGTGCCCGTGGGGTGGGAGAGCCTGACCGGCCCGGACGCGGCGCTGTGGCACACCTGCGCCATCGCCGCCGCCCGCGCCGCCGGACGGGTGCCCCACCCGCCCGTCCCCGTCCCCTCACCGGTCCGGCCGAGCCTCGACGGCGACGAGGTGGTGCTCGCCGCGGGACCGTTCACCCGGTACGTGCTCGCTGCCGGGGACGCGACGTACCAGAAGAGCTCGGCGTTCTTCTTCGCCACGGGCGCGGTGGGGCTGGCCGCCACCGCGGCGGTCGCCGTCGGCCAGGCTTGGGGCAACAGCCGCCGGAAGCGGCAGGCGGAGCGCGCGGCCCGGCCGCGGTGGGTCGAGGCGGGCGGCGGCCTCCTCACGGTCTCGACCCACGGCTTCTACCTCTCCGGCCCGCACGGGGTCTCCCCCTGGCCCTGGACGGCGGTGGACGCGTGCGAGGTGGGCCGCCGCGGTCTCGTGGACCTCACGGGGCGCTCGACCACCGGACCGGTGCGCTGGCTGCTCGAGACCGACTGGGCCGAGCTCGTCTTCGCCATGTGGGCCCTGGACCGCTACCCGGAGCATCCCCGGCTCGCCGGCGGGGCCTGGCTGCCGCCGGGCTGGCTGGAGCGGGTCGCCGCCCGGGTCGGTCCGCCCGCTGTGCCCGGGCCACCGACCCTCCTCGGGCCGCCCGCGCAGCCCGGGCCGCCTGTCCCGCCCGGCTGAGCCGGGCCACTCCCGCGTCCTACTCCCGCGTCGCCAGCGCGACGGCGGCGGAGACGAGGACGAGGCCGAGGACCTCGCCGACGCTGGGGACCTGCCGCAGGACGAGGAGACCGACGAGCAGCGACGTCGCCGGCAGCAGCGAGGTCAGCAGCGCGAAGGTCACCGCGGGCAGCCGGGTGAGCGCCACCTGCTCGATGGCGTACGGGACGAGGGAGGACAGGACACCGACCCCGACGACGGCGAGCAGGAGCGCGGGGTCGCTCGTGACGCTCCCCACCGTGCCGGCGGCCACCGGGGCGTAGACGAGCGCCGAGACGGGCATCGCCAGGGACAGGGAGTCCAGACCGCTGCGCCCCGCGGCGATGCGCCGGCCGAGGAGGATGTACCCCGCCCAGGACGCCCCGGCCGCGAGGGCGAGGCCCACCCCCGCCGCGGTGCCCGGCGCGGACCAGTCCACCCCGAACCCGCTGATCGCCAGCACCCCGCCCGCGGCGAGGACGAGCGCGAGCCGGGCCCGGAGCCCGCGACCGGTGAGTGCGGCGACGGCGACCGGCCCGAGGTACTCCAGGGAAACCGCCGTGCCCAGGGGCAGGTGGGCGATGGCGCCGTAGAAGAGGAGGTTCATACCGCCGAGCACGACCCCGAACAGGGCCGAGCCCGCGGCGGTGCGCCAGGTCCAGGTCCGGCGCCAGGGACGCCGCCACAGCAGGAGGAAGACGGCGGCGACGGCGATGCGCCACCAGGCGACGTCGGCGGGCGGCAGGACGGCGAAGAGCGAGACCGCGAGCGCCGCGCCGAGGTACAGGCTGACCCCCGACGCCATGAACAGCGCCGGCGCGGGGACGACCGGTCGGCCCCGGCCGCCGTCGCCCGGGCTGCCGGGCCCTGGGCTGCCGGCTCTTGGGCCACCGACCCCGGCGCCGCCGACCGCTCCCCCTGGTACCGGCCCGCCCGGGCCCTCCGCGTCGCTCACCCGAGGACCGCCGTGAGGGCCACGACCACCGCGACCGAGGCGATCGTCGTGATGAGGATGACCTCGCGGGCCAGCGCCACCGCCCGCCCGTACCGCATGGCGTAGACGAACACGTTCTGCGCGCTCGGCAGGGCGGCGACCACGACCGGGGCGAGGAGGGCGTCGCCGGTCAGGCCCGCCGCCCGGCCGAGGACGTACGCGAGCGCCGGGGCGACGAGCGACTTCAGGACGGCCGCGAGCCACATCGGCGCCCGCACCTCGCCGCGACCGGGCAGCGGCGCCCCCCGCAGCGACAGCCCGAACGCGATGAGCATCACGGGGACGGCCATGTCGGCGAGGATGTCCACCGGCAGCAGGACGGGCTCGGGCAGCCGCACCCCGGTCAGCGCCACCACGAGGCCTGCCCCGACACCGATGACCAGCGGGTTGCGCAGCGGCCCGGTGACGGCGTCGAGGCGGGAGACGCCGCGCCGCCCGGTCTGCCGGTCCAGGACGGTGAAGGCGACGGGGACCATCACGAGCAGCTGCAGGAGCAGGACCGGGGCGATGGCGGTCGCGTCGCCGACGGCGAACACGAGGATGGGGATGCCGAGGTTGCCGGCGTTGACGTAGCTCGCCGTCAGCGCGCCGATCGTCACCTCGGCGCCCCGGCGGCGCAGGAGCACCGCCGCGAGCACGGCGTAGAGCACCGCCATGGTCACCGCCGTGGCGACGGTGACCAGGGCACCGGTCGAGAACACGGCGCCGACGTCGGCGCCCGCGAGCGTGCGGAACATCAGCGCCGGTGTCGCGGCGAAGAACGTGAGCTTGCTCAGGACCCGGTCGGCGCCGGGACCGAGAACGTCGTGACGCGCCAGGAGGTAGCCCAGCGCGACGACGACGCCGAGGGAGAAGAAGCCGGTGAGCACCCCACCCACGCACACCACTCCCCCGCCGACCTGGACCGGCGGTCATTGTTCCACCGCGTCGTCGTCAGCCGAGCACGACGTCCGCGCCGAGGCCGGCGTGGTCGGAGACCGGGAGGTGGTAGGGCCGGCCGGGACCAGCCGCCCGGACGCCGTCGCCGAGGAGGTGGTCGAGCTGGCGCCGCGGCCGGCGGTTGGTGAACGTCGGCGCCGTCGCCAGGGGGCCCAGCCCGGTCACGGCGGCGACGTCGGCCGGGTCGAGGTTGAGGTCACCGCCGAGGACGCGCGGCCCGGGGAGGGTGCTCAGCGCGCCGGCGGCGCGGGCGAGCTGGGTGCGGGCGGTGGTGGGCTCGACCGACAGGTGCGTGGTGAGCACCGTCAGCGGACCGTCCGGGGTGTCCACGACCGCGGCGAGCGCCACCCGTCCCGCGTCGTACGCCAGGGTGCCCGCCGGGTGCCGTCGCAGACCCCCGCCTCGCAGGCGCAGCACGTGCCACGAGCGGACCGGGTGCCGGCTGAGGATCGCCACGCCGTAGCCCGCCCGCCCGGCCCGCCACCGCACGGGCAGCAGACCCGGCGCGGTCAGGCGCAGGCCGGTGGCCGAGCCGAGCAGCGACGGCGCGAACCTGTGGTGGCGCAGGCCCAGCGCCCCGGCGAGGAACGCCGTCTGGTCGATCCCGCCGGAGCGTCGCTGACCACGGTCGACCTCCTGGAGGAGGACGACGTCGGGACGGGCGGCCGCGACCTGCTCGGCGGCCGCGAGCAGGGCGTGGGACGGCCCGGTGGGGGCACGGCCCCAAGGGGTTGGTTCGCCCGGCTGCGCGACGTTCGCGGTCTCGCGTGCGTGTGTGCCGGCGACCGGCCGCCCGTGCTGGAGGTTGAGCGTGAGGAGGCGGATCACCGCTGGGCGTCGCGCTCCTCGAAGGTCAGGGAGACCGAGTTCATGCAGAAGCGGTCACCGGTGGGGGTCTGCGGGGCGTCGTCGAAGACGTGCCCGAGGTGCGAGCCGCACCGGGCGCAGCGCACCTCGGTGCGGACCATGCCGTGGGAGCGGTCCTCGACGAGCTCGACGGCGTCGCTGTCCTGCGGCGCGTAGAAGCTCGGCCACCCGCAGTGGGCGTCGAACTTCGTCTCGGACCGGAAGAGCTCGGCGCCGCAGCCGCGGCAGCGGTACACCCCGACCCGGTCCTCTCCGAGGAGCTCGCCGGTGAAGGGTCGCTCGGTGCCGGCCAGGCGCAGCACCTGGTACTCGAAGTCGTTCAGCTCGGCGCGCCACTGCTCGTCGGTCTTCTCGACCCGGTCCGTCGTCATGGCTCCATGGTGCGTCACCGCGGGCCGGTCGTCACCTCGGGGGCGCCGCGCTCAGTCCGTGTCGCCGTCAGGTGCGGCGTCCTTGCCGTACAGCTCGCCGGCCCGGCCCTCGGTCGGCGTGCGGGGAGACTCCTCCGCCCGCTTGCGCTCGGCGGTGATCTCGCGCTCCTGGAGCACCTCCGCGCTCGGGCCGGTGAAGGCCTTGGCCCGCTCCTCGGCCTCCTTCGACCCGGTGAAGACGCTGGCCTCGTGGCCGGTGCGGGCCACCCGCCCGACCACGACCGGGGGGTCGACCCGGTCGATGATCGAGGTGCGCCGGGGCGCCGACGGGTCGGTGCGGTCGACCGCGGCGCCGCCGTCCACGGCGCGGGCACCGCTCTCCTCGTCCGCCGCCGCCTCGACCTCGGCGAGGTCGAGCACCCGCGTGGCGTCCGAGGACGGCCGGGCCCGCTCCTCCGCGGCCCGGCCGGGCAGCCCGCCGTGCTCGCGGGCGCGGCGGCGGTCCTCCCGGGCCGCCCGCCGTCGTGCCCGACGGGCCTCCGACTCGCGCCGGCGACGCTGCTCCGGGTCCTCCTGACGGGTCTGCGCGAGCGCCAGGGTGTCCGGCTCGGGCGCCTCGGCGCCGTCGAGGTCGGCCAGCTCGGTGAGCTCCTCGGCGAGCTCTCCGTAGAGCTCGCCGGCCCGGTCGTCGGTGGTCTCGACCCACTCCTCCATGGTGCGCTGACGCGGCAGCGCGTAGGGCGCGTGGGTCTGGAGCCAGTCGACGAGGTGCTCGCGCACGTAGTACTTCAGGTCGGTCAGCGTCGGGGCGTCCTTGCCCGAGACGAGGGCGCGCACCCGGATGAACCCCCCGGTGGCGTCGTACACCTGGAAGATCCCCACACGCCGGTCCCACATGTCCGTGCCCTCGAGCAGCCGCTCGAGCTCGGCCCGCATCGCCGGCACGGGCACCCGCCAGTCCACGTCGAGCTCCACCGTGCCCAGGAGCGCCGGCGCCTGCCGGGTCCAGTTCTCGAAGGGGGTGGTGGTGAAGTACGTCGAGGGCATGATCATGCGCCGGTCGTCCCACAGCCGGACGACGACGTAGGTGAGGGTGATCTCCTCGATGTAGCCGAACTCGCCCTCGACGATGACGATGTCGTCCACGCGGATCGCGTCGGTGAAGGCCAGCTGGAGGCCGGCGATGAGGTTGCCCAGCGTGGTCTGCGCCGCGAGGCCGGCGACCACCGAGACGATGCCGGCCGAGGCCAGCAGGCTGGCCCCCGCGGCGCGGGCGCCCGGGAAGGTGAGCATGGCGGCGGCGATCCCGAGGATGACGACGACCGCGAAGGCCACCCGGCGCAGCACCTGCGCCTGCGTCTGGACCCGCCGGTCCCGCCCGCTGGCGGCACCGCCACGGGCGCGGATGTGCTCGAGCGCGGCGTCCTCGACCACCCGCACCATCTGGGCGACGAACCACGTGCCGGCGGTGATGAGCAGGATGAGCAGGACGTGCTGGGCCACCGCCCGCCAGCCGGGCTCGCGGATCCCGGCCGCGAGCGGGGCACCGAGCACCAGCCCGACCCAGGCGCCCGCGACGACGAGCATCGCCTGGAACGGCCGCCGGCCGCGCCGGGTGATGATCCCCGCGACCGGGTGCCGCCGGGCCAGCACCCGGGTGACGCCGGTGACGACGTAGGAGACGAGGAGGCCGGCGACGACGCCGCCGGCCACCCACATCACCAGGGCGATGACGTCCACGGTGGTGTCGATCGTTGCGTCGATGGTCATGCTCAGGGCGGTCATGCTCATGGCGCCCAGGTTAGGTGCGCGCCCTGGGCGTGCGCTGAACGGTCCCTGGACGGCGCGGGTGCCCGCGCCCGGTCGCGGGCGGAGGGCTCAGCCGAGGTCCTTGCCGAGGAAGACCTGGACGTAGGGGTTGTCCTCGAAGGGCTCCGCCGGCCGGTAGCCGGCCGACTCGTACAGGGAGACCGCCTCGGTGAGCGCGTCGTTGACCGAGAGCACCACGCGGCGCCCGCCGAGGGCCCGTGCCCGGTTCTCCAGGGTCCGCAGGAGGAACCGGCCCAGGCCCTGCCCACGGGCGTCGGGCACCAGCCACATCCGGCGCAGCTCGACCTCGCCGCCGGGCAGCAGCCGCACCCCGCCGCACCCGAGGACCCGGCCCGAGCCGAGCTCGGTGAGGAGCAGGAAGTCCCCCCTGGGCGGCGTCACGTCCGCGGGGTCGACCTGCTCGGTCAGCGCCGGGTCGAAGCCCCCGGCGAAGCGCTCGTCCAGCTCGGCGAAGTACTGGGCCAGCGCACGCGCCGCCCGGTCGCTGGCCGCCTGGCCCTCGAGGATGCGCACGGGCGTGGCCGGTGCGGCGGTGCGCTCGGGAGTCGTCATCCGCCCATCGTGCCCCTGTTCGGCGAACCTGCACACCCCTCTGGCCGCGCCGGGGGTCCGCCCCTAGTCTCAGGTCATGGGAGGGTCCCCCGCGGAGGCGGCGCAGCGACGTGACCTGCGCACGCCCGACGACAACGCCGCGCCGGTCCGCCCGCGCATCTGCGTCCTGGCGCCGACCCCGCTGCTCGTCGTCGAGGTCGCCGACTCCCAGGCCATCCCGGGGCGCACCACCTCCCAGGCCGACATCCACCTCCACCCGGGCGGGCAGGGCCTGTGGGTCGCGCGCATGGCCGTCTCCCTCGGCGCGGACGTCACGGTGTGCGGGCCGTTCGGCGGTGAGATCGGTCCGCTCGTCGCCCAGATGCTCACCACGGAGAAGCTGACGATCCACGGCGTCACCTACAACGGCGGCAACGGCGCGTACATCCACGACCTGCGGGGCGAGGACCGCGAGACGGTCGCCCACATGCCACCCTTCGCCCTCAACCGCCACGAGCTCGACGACCTGTACGGCACCCTGCTCGTCGACGCCCTCGAGGCCGACGTCCTCGTCGTCACCGGCGCGGAGCCCGCGGACGTCCTGCCCGCGAGCTTCTTCGGCCGGATCGTGCGCGACCTGCGCTCGGCCGGTCGTGCCGTCGTCGCCGACCTCTCCGGCGAGGCCGCCGTCGCCGCCGCGAAGGCCGGACCGACGGTGCTGAAGATGAGCCACGAGGAGATCCTGGCCGCCGGCCTCGCCGCGGACCCGGAGCCGGCCTCCCTCCTCGCCGCGGCCCGCTCGCTGGTCGACCAGGGGGTCGGGGCGATGGTCGTCTCGCGCGCCCAGGAGCCCGCCCTGCTCGTCACCGCCGACGGCGCGCACCTCGCCGAGGGGCCCGTGATGACCCCGCTGGACCACCGCGGGGCCGGGGACTCGATGACAGCGGGCATCGCCGTCGGCCTGGGCCGGGGCCTCGACATCGCCGACGCGGTGCGCCTGGGCGCCGCTGCGGGAGCGCTCAACGTCACCCGCCGGGGCCTCGGCACCGGCCGCAAGGACCAGATCGAGCGGTTCGCCCAGCGGATCAGCATCGAGGAGATGTCCCTCTAGACAGCGCCGGCGTCGGCGCCCGGACGGAAAGGAGATGGTCCCCGGTGCGGGTTCTCGTCACCAACGACGACGGCATCGCCTCGCCCGGCCTGACCGTCCTCGCCCAGGTCGCGCTGGACGCGGGCCACGAGGTCGTCGTCGCGGCCCCGCACCGCCAGTACTCCGGTGCGTCGGCAGCGCTGACGGCCCAGGAGGAGGACGGGCACCTCGTGCTCGTCGAGGGCCGGCCCCCGGGCCTGCCCGACGGCGTCGAGGCGTTCGGGGTCAAGGCCGCCCCCGCCCTCATCACGTTCGTGGCCTCGTTCGGCGCGTTCGGGCCCCGGCCGGACGTCGTCCTCAGCGGCATCAACCTCGGCGCCAACACCGGCCGGGCGACCCTGCACTCGGGCACGGTGGGTGCCGCCCTGTCGGCCACCTCCCACGGGATCCGGGCCATGGCGGTCTCCATCGCGTCGGGCAAGCCCCAGCACTGGGACACCGCCGGGCTCGTCACCGCCCGCGCCTACGACTGGCTCGTCGCGGAGCCGTTCCACGAGCGGGTCCTCAACATCAACGTGCCCGACGTCGCGCCGGACCGGCTCCGCGGGCTCCGGGCCGCCTCGCTCGCCAGCTTCGGTGCGGTCCAGGCCCGGGTCAAGGAGGTCGGCACCGGCTACGTCCAGCTCACCTACTCCGGTGTCGAGGCCGAGGACGAGCCCGGGACCGACCACTACCTCCTCGCGCGCGGCTGGGCCACGGCGACCATGGTCCGCGCACCCGTCGACGACGACGACGGGCTGACCCTGCCCTCGTTCACGGCGGCCGACGCCGTCGCGGCCGCGGAGCCGCTCGTCGACGTCGGCTCGGGTGCGGTGATGTCCACGGGCGCGGACCGCCCCTCCGGGGAGATCGCCGAGGAGGACGACGCCTGACGAGGTGACGAGGGCGGCGCCTCAGGCCCAGCCGAGGTCGTGCAGCCGGGCGTCGTCGATGCCGAAGTGGTGAGCGACCTCGTGGACGACGGTGATCGCAACCTCCTCGACGACCTCCTCCGCGCTCTCGCACAGCCGGAGGGTGGGGCCGCGGAAGATGGTGATGCGGTCCGGCAGGGAGCCCGCCGCCCACCAGGAGTCCCGCTCCGTCAGCGGGGTCCCCTCGTAGATGCCCAGGAGGTCCTCGTCCTCGTTGCCCTCGAGCTGTTCCGCGGTGGGCTCGTCCTCCACGAGGACGACGACGTTGTCCATCTGCTCGGCCAGCTCGACCGGGATGAGGTCGAGCGCCTCCGCCACGGCCTCCTCGAAGGCGTCCTGCGTCATGTCCACCACGGGCACCATCCTGCCCTGCCCGGCCCCCCGGCGACACGGCCCCCTGCGCACCGCGCCCGGCACGTGACCAGGAGCACACGGCCGCCGATTTTGCTCCGGGGGGCTCCTTCCCCGTATGCTGTCCGAGGTCTTGGGGCGCTGCGGCGTCACGGGCGTCCAGCACAACGGGCCCCCATCGTCTAGCGGCCTAGGACCCCGCCCTTTCACGGCGGTAGCACGGGTTCGAATCCCGTTGGGGGTACGCACCACCAGCAGGACAGCACGACACGCAGGATCAGCACCAGGTAGTACCAGGCTCCACGCCTCACACGAGGCCCCGTAGCGCAGTTGGTTAGCGCGCCGCCCTGTCACGGCGGAGGTCGCGGGTTCAAGTCCCGTCGGGGTCGCCGGTACGGACGCCCGGTCCGAGAGGACCGGGCGTTCGTGTCAGGGCTCTGTAGCTCAGTTGGTAGAGCGTTCGACTGAAAATCGAAAGGTCACCGGATCGACGCCGGTCGGAGCCACCTGAGGAAGAAGCCGCGGACCGCGAGGTCCGCGGCTTCTTCCGTCTCAGCGCCGCCACTTTGCCGCGCCCGCCCCTGACACCAGGACGTCGCCCCCCGTGCGGACGGCATTCCGGGACCTCCTACCCGAGACACCTCTGGCCCCTGGCGCGACGATGTGGTCAGCGGGGCGACTTCCCCCAGGTTGGGCCCCGCAGCGTCGATGCCCCAGGGCGGGCGGGAGTGTGCGGCATGGAGACCGTCAGGCACGCCAGGACGAGCGGATCGGATCGACGGTGGCGCCGCAGAGCGGTGACCGTCCTCTCCGCCGGGGCCGTGGTCGTGGCCCTGACGGGCATGTCGACCCCACCCACGGAGCCGCCTGAGAGTGCCGCGGCCGACGTCGCCGAGGTGGTCGCTCCCGCGGCCGAGGTCCCTGAGTCGGTCGTACCCGAGTCGGTTGCTCCCGAGCCCACCGAGCCGTCAGCGCCCGACCCGGCAGAGGTGGTCGCCCCCGAACCTGAGGTGGTCGCCCCCGAACCCGAGGTGGTCGCACCAGCCTCCGAGCCCACCGCACCCGCCGCTCCGGTGCCTGCCGAGCCGGTCGCCGCACCGGCCGGGCCGGTCGCAGGGACTGTGCCCCCCGCCGACGCCGAGCCTGCGCTCACCGCAGAGCCGGCGCCGGACCCGGCCGGGCCGGCGTCGGTCGCCGCACCGGTCGGGGCCGCAGACGCCACGTCCGGCGATCCAGCCACAGGCGCGGCCCGCCCGTCGGGCCCGCACGAGCCGGGGAACGAGGGCGCCGACCTCACCGTCACGAAGACCGTCGATGCCCTGACGCCCAGCTACGGCTGGGCGCTCGAGAAGGCCGTGCTTCCTCCTGACCGTCAGGGCGCCGGCTCCGACCACGTCGCCACGTTCGCCTACGAGGTCACCGTCTCCGCCGTCGCCGGCGCTGACCTGTGGACGATGAGCGGCGACATCACCGTGACGAACCCCAACACGTGGGACGTCGTCGCGGACGTCACCGACACCACGGACCTCCCCGGCGCGACCTGCTCCGTCACGGGCGGCACGGCTGCGACCGTGCCGGCCGAGGGCTCGTTGACGCTCGACTACGGCTGCACCCTGGCCGGCCCGGCCACCGGCACCAACACCGCGACGGCCAGCTGGGACGCGCAGGCCCACCGCACCCCGACCGGGACCGCGTCCGGCTCCGTCGTGATCACCGAGGACATGTGGTCCGAGACGGCCGCGAACGAGACCGTCACCGTCCGGGACGACGGCGGCGTGCTCACCAGCGCGGTGGACCTCCACTTCGCCGGGGTCCCGCAGATCCTCGGGGTGCTCACCTGGGAGGAGGGTCTGGTCGAGAGCTTCGGCTACGAGCTCACCTTCCCCGGGAAGCCGGGCACCTGCATCGAGTTCACGAACACCGCGTGGCTGGAGGAGCTGCCGACGGTCAGTGACAGCGCCGTCGTCACGGTCTGCCGGGGTCGCGGGCTCCAGGTGGACAAGACCGCCGAGGCCACCTTCGACCGCACCTACCTGTGGGAGATCACCAAGGACGTCGACGTCGACTCGGTGACCCTGGACGCCGACGGCGACGCCGAGTTCCGCTACACCGTCACCGCGACACCCGCCGGGCACGTCGACGACGGCTGGTCGGTCACCGGGGTCATCAGCGTGACCAACCCCAACGACTTCCGTCCGGTCGGGGCCGTGACGGTCATCGACACCACGGACGTCGGCGGGACCTGCACGGTCTACGACGCCGACGGCGTACCGGTCGGCGACCGCGAGCTCGAGATGCCCGCGGCCACGACCTGGGAGCTGCCCTACGAGTGCGTCTTCGACGGCGCACCCGACCTCGCCACCCCCGGCGTGCTCACGGGCACCAACACCGTGACGGTCACCTGGGTGATGAGCCGCGGGGAGACCGGCCACGACGACGGCGGCCACGACGACGGGCACGGCGATGTGGTCGTCGCCGTCGACGACGGCCACGAGGGCGGCTCCGGCGGCCAGGGCGGCCACGAGGTCGAGGACGGCGACGGGCACGAGGCCGAGCGGCACTCCGCGACCGCCGAGGCCGACTTCGTCTTCACCCTCGACCAGGTCACCGACGACGTCATCACGGTCTGGGACGACCGGACCGACCCCGACCACCCGGTGGTCCTCGGGACCACGGGCACGGGCGAGGACGGCGAGCCTCTCGCGGCGACGTTCGAGTACGACCTCGCCCTGGCCGGCACCGCCGGTCGTTGCGTGGGGTACACCAACGTCGCCTGGATCGAGGAGACCGGGCAGGAGGCGACGGCGTCCGCCGAGGTGTGTGTCGACGCCGCTCCCGTCCTCCCGCCGCCTCCCCCGGCGATCCCCACGGTGCGACCGGTCGTGCCGGCTCCCGCCCCCACGGCCGCCCCGGCCGCCGTCGTGACGGTGACCCGGCCGGCCAGGCAGCTGCCGACGACCGGCACCGAGACCGCCGGCCTGGGCGCGGTGGGGCTGCTCCTCACGCTGGGCGGGACGGCGCTCTACGCCGCCTCCCGGCGGCGGACGGCCTGAGCGAGACGGACCGCCCGGGACGGCTCCGGCCGTCCCAGGCGGTCCTGCGCGTACCTCGGGCGGCCGGCCCGTCTACTAGCGGGTGCGCGCCGTCGACGCGGCCGGCGCCCCGCGCCGGCGAGCACCTCTCGGGAGTCAGGTACTTCGCCCGCAACGGCCCGAACGGATGCACGGTTCGCCCGCCGCGGAGCGGTTCGACCGGGCTCCCGCCCTGGGCGAGAATCTCACCATGGGCAGACATCAGGCAGAGGGCACAGGCGACCAGGAGCGGACCGGCGCAGCGCCCACAGCAGGTCCGCCTGCCCGGCTCACGTCCCCGATGCAGCCCGGGGACGCTCCGAACGGGACACTCGTCGGTCCCGACGGCTTCCGGCCGGTGACCGACGCGATCGCCTCGGCGCGTGGTCTGACCAAGCTCTACGGCGCTGGCGAGACACAGGTGCGCGCCCTCGACGGCGTCGACGTCGACCTCGCCCGCGGGGAGTTCACCGCCATCATGGGCCCGTCCGGCTCGGGCAAGTCCACGCTCATGCACTGCATGGCGGGCCTGGACTCCCCCACGGCCGGGTCGATCGAGGTCGACGGCGTGGAGATCTCCCGGATGAGCCAGCGCCAGCTCACCAAGCTCCGGCGGACCCGGATCGGGTTCGTCTTCCAGGCCTACAACCTCGTCCCCACCCTCACCGCCCGCGAGAACATCACCCTTCCGCTGGACATCGCGCGGCGCCCGGTGGACCGCGAGCGGTTCGACACCATCGTGCGCACCCTCGAGCTCGCCGACCGGCTCCACCACCGGCCCACCGAGCTCTCCGGCGGCCAGCAGCAGCGGGTCGCCTGCGCGCGGGCCCTCATCGCCGCCCCGTCGGTCGTCTTCGCCGACGAGCCCACCGGGAACCTCGACTCCACCGCCGCCGCAGAGGTGCTCGGGTTCCTCCGCAGCAGTGTCGAGGAGCTCGGCCAGTCGGTCGTCATGGTCACCCACGAGCCGATGGCGGCCGCATACGCCCACCGGGTCCTCTTCCTCGCCGACGGGCGCCTCGAGGCCGAGCTTCGCGACCCCGACGCCGGGTCGATCCTCGACGCCCTCGGCACCCTGGGATCCGCCCGCGAGCAGCGCCGTGAGGGCGCGGCCGTCCCGGCCGCCCGCTGATGCTCCGGGTCGCGCTGCGCGAGATCCGCGCCCACCTCGTCCGCTTCGTCCTCAGCGTCCTCGCCGTCACCCTCGGGATCGCCTTCGTCACCGGCACGTTCTCCCTCCGGGCACTCCTCTCGGACACGTTCTCCTCGATCATCGCCTCGACCACCCAGGGGGACGTCTACGTCCGCGGGCTGGAGTCGGCCGGCGCGGACGACGCCGAGGCGGTCCCGGCCGAGGACTCCCCGACCGCCGGGCCCACCACCGCGGCCGAGGCCTCCTCCGCGGGCGTTCCTGACGGCGAGGCGACCATGCCCGACGCCCCGGAGGTCCCGGGCGGCGCCGAGCTGCCCGCGGACGGCGCCGAGCTCCCCGAGGAGCCGGGCGGCAGCCAGGGCGGCGGCACGCAGATGCTGGGGCCGCAGCGCACCGCCGTCGACATCGGGCTCGTCGACGTCGTGCGCGAGGTCGAGGGCGTCGACCAGGCCGTGCCGGACCTGCTGGGCACGGTGGTCCTCGTCGGAGCCGACGGCCGCGCCGTCGTCAACGGCCAGGCGCCCTCCCTCGGCAGCGCGCTGCGTGAGGACGACCCCTCCGGCACCCTCGTGGCCGGGCGCGCCCCCCGCGACGCCTCGGAGATCGCCCTGGAGACCACGGCGCTGGAGACCTCGGGCCTGAGCATCGGTGACACGACCCAGGTCATCGTCGGCTCCGGCGGCCTCACCGACGTCACGGTCGTCGGCGAGGTGACCTACGGCAACCCGATGGCCGGCACGACCCTCGTCCTCGTCGACCCGGAGACCGGCGAGGAGGCCTTCGCCCCCGGCGGCGAGGTGCCCTCCGTCGCCGTCTTCGCCGCCGACGGTGTCGACCCCGACGAGCTGGCCGACGCCGTCGCCGAGGCGGTCGCCGGCGAGCCGGTCGAGGTCGCGACGGGCGACGTGGTGCGCGAGGAGGCCAACGAGGCCATCAACCAGCTGCTCGGCTTCCTCGGGACGTTCCTGCTCGTCTTCGCGATGATCTCCCTCTTCGTCGGCGGGTTCATCATCGCCAACACGTTCGCGATGTCGGTGCGCCAGCGTCAGCGCGAGTTCGCGCTCCTGCGCGCCGTCGGCGCCTCGCCCGGGCAGGTGATGACGACCGTGCTCGGCCAGGCCGCGGTCGTCGGGCTCGTCGGCTCGGCGGCCGGGATCGCCGGCGGCATCGGGCTCATCGCGGTGGTGCGCAGATGGCTGGCGTCGATGGACATGGAGCTGGGCGGCCAGGTGGTCATCGACCCCGCACAGGCCGCGGGCGTCGTCGTCCTGGGCACCGCCGTCTCCCTCGTGGCCGCCGCGATCCCCGCCCGGCGGGCCGCGGTCACCCCGCCGGTCGAGGCGATGCGCGATGACGTCGCCGTGGTCGAGCGGTCGCTGCACGTGCGCGCGATCGCCGGGGCCGTCCTGCTCGCCGCGGGGGTCGCCGCCACCGTGGTGTCCGTCCAGGAGGGCACGGACCGGGCCGGCACGTGGCTCGGGGTGGGTGCCGGGGCCGTCCTCCTGGGCACGCTGGCGGTCTCCCCCGCGATCGCCCGGGCGTTCCTCGGCGTGCTCGCCTGGCCGGCCGTCGTCGCGCTGCGGCCGGTGGGCCGACTCGCCCGCGGCAACGTCATGCGCAACCCCCGGCGCACCGCCAGCACCGCCGGCGCCCTCATGATCGGCATGGCCCTCGTCGGCGCCACGGCCGTCCTCGCCGAGTCCGCGCAGGCCTCGACGAGCTCGATCGTGCGGACCGAGTCCCGCGCCGACTTCTGGGTCCAGTCCGCCACCCGCGCCGTGCCCCCCGGCGCTGCCGACGCGATCGCCGCCCTGCCCGAGGCCGGCCGGGCCGACGTCGTCTCCACCGGCCGCGCCACCGTCACCGGGCCGGACGGGGCCGCGGACACCGTCTCGGTCGTCGGGCTGCCCGCCGACGCGTTCGGGGAGACCATCGAGGTCGAGGTCGTCGAGGGCGACCTGTCCGGGCTCGCCGACGGCGAGGTGGCCGTGAGCCGGACGGCGGCAGTCGCACGTGACTGGGCGGTGGGCGACGAGCTCGAGGTGACCGGGCTCGACGAGCCGGTGCGCGTCGGCGCCGTCATCGCGTCCCAGCTGCTCGGCGTGCCCGTCGTCATGGACGCCGAGCCCTTCGCCGAGGCGGTGCCCGGCGGGCAGACGGTCATCATGGCGGTCCTCGTCGACGCGGCCGACGGCATCGCCGCGGACGACCTGCGCGGGGCCCTCGGCGAGGTGGTCGACCCGTTCGTCGTCCTCACGGTCCAGGACGCGGAGGAGCTCACCGGCTCCCTGGCGGACCAGGTCGACCAGGCGATGGTCATCCTCTACGCGCTGCTCGGCCTCAGCGTCATCATCGCCGTCCTCGGCATCGTCAACACCCTGGCGCTGGCCGTCATCGAACGCACCCGGGAGATCGGGCTCATGCGCGCCGTGGGGCTCAGCCAGCTCCAGCTCGCCGCGACGATCACGGTCGAGGCCGTCCTGACCGCGGTCTACGGCACGATCCTCGGCGTCGTCGTCGGGGTGGGCCTGGCCTCGGCGCTGCCGAGCATCTTCGCCGAGCAGGGCCTGACGGAGCTGGCCGTCCCGTGGGACCTGCTCGCCACGATGATCCTGCTCTCCGGTGCCGTCGGGGTGGTCGCCGCGCTGTGGCCCGCGGTACGCGCGGCGCGGCTGCCGGTGCTGCAGGCCGTCAGCGACGACTGAGTTCGGTAGCCCCAGGGGCGCCCGCCGGCGTCCTGCCGGCTCGCGCGCTCCCGGCCTGGACCTCCCGGCCCGGGCGGTCCCGGCCTGGACCGCCCGGGCGGTCCCGGCCCGCGTCCTCGCTGCCCATGACGACGGCGGCCCCGCACCCTTCGCAGGGTGCGGGGCCGCCGCTGTTCGCGGTCCGCTACGCGGTCACGCGTCGACGCGCCCAGACCAGCGCCGCACCGGTGGCCAGGAGCATCGCGGCGAGGCCGGCGAGACCGGCCGCCTCCGCGCCCGTGACCGGCAGGCCGCCGGTGCCGCCACCGGTGCCGCCGCTGGTGCCACCACCCGGGGCCGGGGTGGGCGCCGGGGTCGGCTCGGGGGTGGGCTCCGGCGTCGGCTCCGGCGTCGGCTGCGGGGCGGGCTCGGCGGAGAAGACGATCTCCCAGCTCGCCACCGCACCCTCGGCCAGGACGTAGCCCTCGGTCGCACGGGCGGTGACGACCACCGTGCCGCTGCCGGGGTAGGTGCCGGCGGCGAGGACCTCGCCGTCGACGAGGTACTCCACGCCCTCGGCGGCCGGGATCGTGTACGTGTCGTCCTCGGTGCCCGGCTCGTCGACCGAGGTCACCGGGGCCGGCGTCACCTCGACCAGCTCGACCGGGCTGGTGAGCTCGAGGCCCACGAGGACGGCGTCGTGGTCGGAGGACCGGTACGCGTCCGCCGTCCAGTAGTCCGCCGGTCGGCCGAAGTCGAGGTTGTAGTCGAGGATGTCCGGCTCGTCGGCGTTGATGTGCCACTCGGCTGCCCCGGTGACCTGGGGGGTGAGGGACTCGTTGGACAGCGCGTGGTCGAGGTAGCCGACCATGCCGTCGAAGACGTAGCCGTAGGCGTACTCCCCGCCGAAGGCCTTGATGAGGTCGGTGTACCCGGCGGTCACGAGGAGGTCGATCGAGTCCTCCATGTCGTAGGAGTTGAGGTCGCCGATGACCAGGTGGTCAGGGTCGCCGCTGGCGGTGGGGTCGCCGGCGAGGAAGTCCACGATCGCCTCGACGGCGCGCTCACGGGTGACGGAGCAGTTGCCCTGGCCGTCGGCCGGGTCCGAGCCGTCGTCGCAGGCGGAGCCCTTGGACTTGAGGTGGTTGACCGAGACGGTGACCCGCTCCCCGGTGGCGACCTCGTCGAAGGTCTGGGTGATCATGGGTCGGTTGGCGGTGTCGACGAACCGGGCGTCGACCGAGGAGTCGAGGATCACGTGGTCCCCGACCGGGGTGACGGCGCCGGGCTTGTAGAGGTACCCGAGCCGGATCGCGTCCGTGCCCACCACACCGGTGTCGATGTAGTCGTAGGTGCCCGCGCCGAGGAGGTCGTTGAGCCCGGCGGCGAGGTCGGCGGCCGGCTCGACGCCGGGGGTGTTCTCCATCTCCATGAGCCCGACGACGTCGGCGTCGAGCTCGGCGAGGGCGTCGAGGATCTTCGTGCGCTGACGCTCGAGCTCGGCCGCGCTGTCGGCGCCGCGGCACTCCATGTTCTGGGCGGCGCCGCAGACGTCGTTGGTGCCGTCGTCGATGGTGAGGAAGTAGTTCAGGACGTTGAAGCTCGCCACGGTGAGGCTCCCGCCGACGGCCGGGGCGGCCTCCGGGCGCGGGTTCACGGCGGCGTACGTGCCGTAGGTCGTCGGCTGGACCCGGTAGAGGCCGAAGGTGTGGTCGACGACGCCCTGGACGCCGGTGACGGTGTCGCCGCCGCGGAAGGAGTTCGTGGCGGTGTAGACCTCGCCGTTGCCCGGGTGGGGCAGCGTCGCCGGGTTCTGCGCGGACGAGGAGTCGTCGAGGGTGATGACCCGGCGGTCGTACTCCGCGGCGAGCTCCTGGGCGGGGGCGCCCGGCTCGACGACGGCGGTGGGGGTGTGCAGGCGGTCCTGGCCGTCGAGCGGCTTGGCGAGCACGACCTCGCCGAAGCGGTCGTAGTTGAAGTACTCGCTGATGACGAGCTCGTCGGTGAGCTCGACGAGCATGCCCTCGAACGCCTCGAGCGCGGCCGGGTCGGCCACCGGGAAGGTCACGGGCGTGGGCTCGACCGCGGCGCCGGCACCGAGGACCTCCACGGTCGCGTCGGCGAGCTGGGTCTGGGAGGCGCCTGAGGTGGAGTACTCCGCGACGGTGCCGGTCACCCGCACGAGCTGGCCCACCTCGACGGCGGCCGGGATCGCACCGAAGACGAAGATGCCCTCGGAGCTGAGCGGGTCGCCGTCGCTGTCGGCGGCCTCCTCCTGGACGTAGAAGCCGTTCAGGCCCGGCTTGAGAGCGGTCACGACCACCTCGACCGTCTGGGTGCCGGCGCAGGTGGTCTCGAAGGTGGCGCCGGTGCCCTGGATGTCGGAGACGAGCGCGACGGCGTCCTGCGGGTCGCCGCAGGTGTCGGCCGGCGGGTCCACGGGCGTCTCGGCCGGAAGGCTGCCGAACGTGCTCGTCAGCGGGCCGGTCCACACACCGTCGATCTTCTGGAGCGACTGCCCGACGGCTGTGCCGGCTCCCTCGGCGACGCCGATGTCCGTGCTCTCCAGGCCGACGGCGGGGCCGTCGACAGCGGTGAGAACACCCTCGTAGGAGAGAAGCTCGACGACGGCGCCCGTCGCGTCGACGAGGGCGATCCCGTCGGGCGCTCCGTTCTGGATGCCGCCCGGGAACTCTCGGACGACGACCCCGGACGACGGCACCGTACCGCCCAGCGCACTGGTGCCGTAGGACGTGCCGCCGTTGCCGTTGTAGAGCACGAGGCTCCAGCCCGTGAGGTCGGTGCCGGCCGGCGCCTGGACCTCGATCGCCTCGCCGACGTCCGTGCCGTCGTTGTCGTAGTGCAGCTCGCTGATGAAGACGGGGCCGTCGGTCGTGACGGCGGACGCGGCCGGGATGCCGACGACGGGGACCAGGACGACGGCGCCGAGGGCGGCTGCCGCCACCCCCGTCCGTCTCGTGCGTGGGTGGTACAGACTCACAGAGGACTCCTCGGGCGCCGGGGGGCCGGCATCGTTCGGACGCGGGATCGCCGCGCGGTCACCCCCCGGCATCGACGACGGAGAGCGTCCCTATCATGTTGACCGGCAATCGGCAGGTCAAGGACTTCACCACCCGAATCTCCCGAAACCCTCAAAGGTTCACATCGGGTTCACCCGGACGAAACACCCGCGACCGTCGGCTGCCGGGCGGCGCGGTTGCCGCACACGCAGGTCAGCGCCGTGGGAACCTGGCAGTCTTGGCGTGCAGGGCGCGCCGGGGACGGCAATCATGGGCCTGTCGGCGTCGGCTCCGGTGCCGTCAGACGGATGCGAGGAGAAGATCGTGGCGAGCACATCGGCAGACGGCCCGACCACTCCGGTGGTCGAGGACGCGTACGTGGGCGGTCAGGCACCAGGGGGCGCCCCGCGGGGCAAGACCATCGGCGAGCTCGTCTCCTCGGTCTCCGAGCAGTTCTCGCGACTGATCCGTGACGAGCTCCAGCTCGCGCAGGCCCAGCTGGCCGAGAAGGGCAAGCGGCTGGGCACCGGCGCCGGGTTCTTCGGCTTCGCCGCCGTCATGGGCCTCTACGCCTTCGGCGTGCTCCTCGCCGCCGCCGTCCTCGGCCTCGCGACCGCGCTGCCCGCGTGGCTCTCCGCCCTCATCGTCGCGGTCGTCCTGCTCGTCGTCGCCGGCATCGCGGCGCTCCTGGGCAAGAAAGCGATCGACGCCTCCAAGGAGTTCGAGGCCAAGCCCCAGGAGGGCATCAAGGAGGATCTCGACGCGGTGAAGAAGGGGATCAAGAAGTGAGCGACGCCAAGCAGACGCCCGACTCCGTGAAGAAGCGCACGCCGGAGCAGATCGAGGCCGAGATCGCCCGGACCCGGGCTCAGCTGACGGACACCGTCAACGAGCTCAGCGACCGGCTCGACCCGCGCGCGCAGATCGACGCGGCGAAGGAGGTCGCCACGGAGAGGGCCAGGACGTTCGCCGACGACGTCAGCCGTCGCGACCCCAAGGCGCTGGCCACGCTCGGTGCGAGCGTGGCCGCGGCCGCCCTGCTTATCGTGCTGCGGTGGAGACGTCGCTGACGGGCTTGTCGTGGATCTCCTCGGCCAGCCCGCTGGCCAGGAGCAGCGCCTCGACCTCGCTGCGGCGGAACCGGCGATGACCGCCGAGGGTCCGGATCGAGGAGATCTTGCCGGCGTTCGCCCAGCGGGTCACCGTCTTGGGGTCCACCCGGAAGCGAGCTGCCACCTCCGACGGCGTGAGCAGCTGCTCAGTGGTCCCGTCCGTCATCGACATGGCTACCCTCCCGGGATCGCGTTCCTCCGGCGCTGAGGCGCCTCGTGGAACTCAGCAAACCACGCGTACAGGGCACGGGAGCGGGCCTATGGTCCCGACATTCTGGACGTATGGACATCTTTGGTCCCGGCGCCGGAGATGATGACCACACCCCGCCCACGGGCACGGAATGGCTGTGGGGGGCCGCAAGCATGTACCGTTGCCCCACGACACAGATGACCATAAACACGGGGCCGCACCGAACGGTGCCTGCCCCGGTTCTACGTTGGAGGGGGTCGACGCCATGGGGCGCGGCCGTCAGAAGGCCAAGCAGACGAAGGTCGCTCGGAAGCTGAAGTACTTCAGCCCCGAGACCGACTACCGGGCTCTCGAACGAGAGCTCACGTCTCCTCGTACTGACGGCGTGGACGACGATGTCGACTACGCCGAGATCCCCCCCGCCATGGAGGAAGACGACGACGACTGGGGTCAGATCCGCCGGACCCCGTGACGTCGCCGGCTCACCGCCGGGGATGTGACGACGACCGCCCGCAGGGTGCGACCGCTTGAGCGGCGCCCTGCGGGCGTGGTCGTTCAGGCGCTCTGCGGCGCCGTGGTCCAACCCCCGGGCGTGGCCGCGCAGGGGCCGTGGCGCCCCGGCGGGCGTCGTCGTCCGGGGTCTTCGGTCGGGCGGGCGGGCTCAGCCGGTGACGTAGCGGCCCTGCAGCCGGACCGCGCCGCCGTCGACCCCCTTGGTGCCGCGCACGGCCGGCCCGTCGGGACCCGGCGCGCCCTCGTCGTCGCGGACCGTCCCCAGCACCCAGGCGTCGATCCCTCGCGCCCGGACGGCAGCCACGGTCGCGTCCGCGGCGTCGGGGGGCACCACCGCGACCATGCCGACGCCGAGGTTGAGGGTGTTCTGCAGGTCGGTCCACGGGACCTGGCCGAGGCTGCGCACCAGCTCGAACACCGGCGGCACGGTCCAGCTGGCGCGGTCGAGGTCCGCCACCAGGCCGGCCGGCAGGACCCGGGCGAGGTTGGCCGCCAGGCCGCCCCCCGTGACGTGGCTGAAGGCGTGCACCCGACCGGTCGCGACGAGGTCGAGGCAGGCCGGGGTGTACAGCCGGGTCGGCTCGAGCAGCTCCTCGCCCAGGGTCCGGCCCAGCTCGGGGACGTGGCGCTCCAGGCCCCAGCCGGCGACCTCGACGACGCGCCGCACGAGGGAGTAGCCGTTGGAGTGCAGGCCCGAGGACGCCATGGCGACGACGACGTCCCCGGACCGGACCCGCTCGGCCCCCAGGACGGCGTCGGCCTCGACGACGCCGGTGGCGGCACCGGCGACGTCGTACTCGTGCTCGCCCAGCAGGCCGGGGTGCTCGGCCGTCTCACCGCCGAGGAGCGGGGTGCCGACCAGCGCGCAGGCCTCGGCGATGCCGCGGACGAGGTCGGCGATCCGCTCCGGCACCACCTTGCCGCAGGCGATGTAGTCGGTCATGAGGAGGGGGCGGGCGCCGACGACGACGATGTCGTCGACGACCATCCCGACGAGGTCGTGGCCGATGGTGTGGTGGACGTCCATCGCCTGGGCGACGGCGACCTTCGTGCCGACGCCGTCGGTGGACGTGGCCAGCAGGGGGCGCCGGTACTCCCGCAGCGCCGAGACGTCGACGAGGCCGGCGAACCCCCCGACCCCGCCGACCACGTCGGGCGTGTGGGTGGCCCGCACCGCGTCCTTCATCAGCTCGACCGCGCGGTCGCCGGCCTCGGTGTCGACGCCGGCGCCGGCGTAGGTGATCGGGCTCGTCTCGCTCACTGCGCTGCTCCGGTGGTGGCGGGGGTGGGGGGCACGCTCGGGGCCTCGGCGCCGGAGATGGTGGCGTGCTCACCCAGGCGGACCGGGTAGCTACCGGTGAAGCACGCCGTGCACAGCCGCTGCTGCGGGATGGCCGTGGCCTCCACCATGCCCTCGAGGGAGATGTAGCCGAGGGAGTCGGCGCCGAGGGAGGCACGGATCTCGTCGGTGGTCAGGCCGTTCGCGATGAGCTCGGCCCGCGTGGCGAAGTCGATGCCGTAGAAGCAGGGCCACTTCACCGGCGGCGAGGAGATCCGCACGTGGACCTCCGCGGCCCCCGCCTCGCGCAGCATCCGCACCAGGGCGCGCTGGGTGTTGCCCCGCACGATGGAGTCGTCGACGACGACGAGCCGCTTGCCCTCGATGACCTCCCGCAGCGGGTTGAGCTTGAGCCGGATGCCGAGCTGCCGGATGGTCTGCGTGGGCTGGATGAAGGTGCGCCCGACGTAGGAGTTCTTCACCAGGCCCTGGCCGAAGGGGATCCCCGAGCCCTGCGCGTAGCCGATGGCGGCGGGCGTCCCGGACTCCGGGGTGGGGATGATCAGGTCGGCGTCGACGGGGTGCTCCCGGGCGAGGACGCGGCCCATCTCCAGCCGCGAGGCGTTGACCGAGCGGCCCGCGATGCGGGTGTCGGGCCGGGCGAGGTAGACGTACTCGAAGACGCAGCCGTGGGGGGTCGCCTCGGCGAAGCGGCGCGAGCGCAGCCCGTCGGCGTCGATGGTGACGAGCTCACCCGGCTCGATCTCGCGGACGAAGGTGGCGCCGACGATGTCCAGCGCCGCCGTCTCCGACGCGACGGCCCACCCGCGCTCGAGGCGGCCGAGCACGAGCGGGCGGATGCCGTGGGCGTCCCGGGCGGCGTAGAGGGTGTGCTCGTCCATGAACACGAGCGAGAAGGCGCCCTCGAGGAGCGGGAGCACCTCCATCGCGACGTCCTCGAGCCGCTCCCCCGCCCGGGCGGTGCCGCCGAGCATCGCGGTGATGACCGCGGTGTCGGTGGAGGAGCCGCGGCCGAGCTCGCCGCGCAGGTCCTTGCCGAATCGCTCCTGGACCATCTCCATGAGCTCGGTGGTGTTGGTGAGGTTGCCGTTGTGGCCCAGCGCGACGGTGCCGGCCGCCGTCGGGCCGAGGGTGGGCTGGGCGTTCTCCCACGCCGAGGCGCCGGTGGTGGAGTAGCGCACGTGGCCGACGGCGATGTGGCCCTGGAGGGGCTGCAGGGCGCGGTCGTCGAACACCTGGGAGACCAGGCCCATGTCCTTGTAGACGAGGATCTGCTCACCGTTGGAGGTGGCGATGCCCGCGGACTCCTGGCCGCGGTGCTGCAGGGCGTAGATCCCGAAGTACGTCAGGCGGGCGACGTCCTCGCCCGGGGCCCAGACCCCGAAGACGCCGCACTCGTCCTGCGGCCCCTTCTCGCCCGGGAGGAGCTCGTGGGAAAGCCGTCCGTCGCCGCGTGCCACGGCCACATGGTCCCACACCGGTCCGGGGCGTCGTCGAGGCCGTCCACGCCGGGACGGCGTCGGCGCTCCCCGGGATGGTGAGAGCGCCACCCGGGACGACGAGAGCGCCACCCGGGACGGCGAGAGCGCCACCCGCGCCCCCTCTCGGGGCCACGGGTGGCGCTCTCGTCCGGTCGTCCACCCGGTCACGGTCGGCCGGGCACCTCGACGGTCACGATCCGGCCGTGCCCTGACGCCCGCTCAACCGGTCACCCGCACCTTGACGGGCTCGCAGACGGTGTCACCGTGCTGGTTCGACACCGTGCACCCCAGCTCGTGCCATCCCGCGGTTAGGTCCTCCACCGCGAGACTCATGACCTGCTCGTCGGGCGTGCGGTCGACGAGGGCCTCCTCGCCGACCACCTCGCCGTCGAGGGTCCAGACGACGTGGTTGGCGTTCTGGCCCTCCGGGATCCGGGCCGTGAGCGTGAACGTGCCGTCCGAGCGGCCGCGCGGGTCGTCGGTGCGGAGCACGGGAATGGCCGGGACCCCGGTGGCCGGGCCGGGCACCCGCTCGAGCGCGGTCGCCTCCCCGGTGTAGGCGATCCTCGGCGCGGCCGGCGTGGCCATGCCCTCCCCCAGGAAGTAGGAGGTGTGCGGCGGCTGGTTGTACGACGTGTTCTGCCACGCGACGCCGAGCCGGTACACCGGGTCCGACTGCAGCGTGCGCAGCCGGTGCTCGGTGAGGTCGACGGTCGTCGCCACCCGCAGGGCGGTGGAGTCCTCGGTGCGGGTGACGATCTCCTCGCGCCAGTCGCCGAACAGGTCGGCCTGCAGCGCCGGGGTGCCCTTGGTGCCGTTGTTCGACAGGGTGCCCTCCGCGCGGTAGACCTCGACCTCCTCCTGCGCGTCCCAGTCCCACTTGCTGATGGTGGGCACGCCCGTGCCGGCGTCCTGGTCCCAGTCGTGGTCGGTGATCTCCCGCAGGAGGTCGCCGTCCCACCACGTGACGAAGTTGGCGGCGGGGATCTCCTCGGCGAGCAGCTCGCCCGTCGCCGACCGCAGCTCGCCGACCGGGGAGTCCCACGCCGCGTCGCCGCCGACGGCCCAGCCCTCGGCACCGTCGTGGCGGGGGTCGATGTCCGCCGCGGCGGCCCGGCCGGTGTCCCGGGCGGCCGGGATCGACCACAGGACCTCGCCCGTGGCGGCCGAACGCATGGTCGCGCCGAGGTTGCCCGACGCTCCCATGTCCTCGTGGGCCGCGAAGACCTCCAGGCCCGGGCGCGAGGGGATGAGGTCCGAGACGTGCAGGGCGTCGCCGTGACCGAGACCCGTCGAGTACAGCGGGGTCCCGTCGTCGTCGACCGTCATGGAGCCGAAGACGATCTCGTCCTTCTGGTCCCCGTCGACGTCGGCGACGGCGAGCTGGTGGTTGCCCTGCCCGGCGTGGTCCTCACCCACGACGTCGGAGTCGAAGGTCCAGCGCTCGGTGAGGTCCGTGCCGTCGAAGTCGAACGCCGCGATCACCGTGCGGGTGTAGTACCCGCGGCTGAAGATCACGCTGGGGCGTTCGCCGTCGAGGTAGGCCACGCCGGCGAGGAACCGGTCCACCCGGTTGCCGTAGCCGTCGCCCCAGGCGCTGACGTTGCCGCGCGGCGGGACGTAGTCGACGGTGTCGACGGCGGCACCGGTCTCGCCGTCGAAGACGGTGAGGTACTCCGGCCCCGTGAGGACGTATCCGCTGGAGCTGCGGTAGTCCGCGCGCGGGTCGCCGATCGCCGTGCCGGCGCCGTCGACCGTGCCGTCCGCGGTCTTCATGGTGAGCTCGGCGCGCCCGTCGCCGTCGAGGTCGAACACCTGGGGCTGGGTGTAGTGGGCCCCGGCCCGGATGTTGTGGCCCAGGTCGATTCGCCACAGCCGGGTGCCGTCGAGCTCGTAGGCGTCGACGTAGACGTTCCCGGTGTAGCCCGCCTGGGAGTTGTCCTTGGCGTTGGACGGGTCCCACTTGAGGACGATCTCGTACTCGCCGTCGCCGTCGAGGTCGCCGACGGAGGCGTCGCCGGCGCGGTAGGTGTACGGCTGACCGTCCTTGGCGTAGGCGTCGGCGGGCTTGTCGAGCGGGATGTCGAGCGTCTGGTCGTCCCAGACCCCGAACTCGTCCGTGGCCCACCACTCGAGACCGTCGTCGACGGTGCTGACCCGGTAGGTGGCGCCGGGGGACCCGTCGGCGTCGAGGAGGTTGGTGGCACCGACCGGCTCGTGGGTGATGCGCTCGCCGTCGCGGTAGACGTGGAACGCCACGTCCTCGGCGTCGAGCCCGAGCATCCGCCAGCCCAGGTAGGTGCCGCCCTCCGTGGCGACCGCGACCGGAGCGCGGTCGAGGCGCTCCGCCTGCCGCTCGAGCGTGGTGACGGCGGGCGAGGTGACCGTGCCCGAGAGCTCGGAGGGTCCGCCGGCGTTGACCGCGGCGACGGCGTAGCCGTACTCGACCGTGGTGAGCACGCCGGTGTCGGTGAACTCGGTCCCGCTCGTGCGTCCGACGAGCTCGAACGTGCCCGCCGAGCCGTCGGCGAGCGGGTCGGCGCGGTAGACGTGGTAGAACAGCGCGTCCGTCGCGGCCTCCCAGCTGAGCCCGACCTCGGTCTTGCCCACCTCGCCGACGGTCAGGCCCGTCGGCGCGGCCGGCGGTGTGACGGTCTCGTCGACCGTGACCACCGTGACGGCGTTGGACGGGACGGACTCCCCGCCCAGGGCGTCCAGCGCGACCACCGTGTAGGTGTACTCGAGGCCGACGTCGGCGGTGGTGTCGGTGAAGGCCGGCTCCTCGACGTCGCCGAGCGCCTCGGGTGCGGCGCCGGCGTCGGACGCGCGGTAGACCCGGTAGGCCGTGGCGTCCTCGGTGCCGGTCCAGGAGAGGGCGACCGCGACGTCGGCGCCGTCGATCGCGAGGTCGTGGGTCAGGTCGGTCGGGGCGAGGATCAGCGGGGTGACCTCCATCCCGTTGAACCAACCCTCCCCGACCACGGTGAGCTGGCCGTCCGTGACCAGCACGGGCTCGAGCGTGCGGGAGACCACGCGACCGCGGCCGGCGTTCTGGGAGCCGTGATCCTTGCCCTCGAGGGTGATGCCGAGCCGGCCGGTGCCCAGGGGGTCGCCGTAGTAGACCTTGACCGCGTAGGAGCCGTTCGGCACGTCGACGGCGAGCTCGTGCGCACTGCCCGGCAGGAGGAAGTCGCGCTCGAGCGCGGTGGGCACGGGGTCGAAGCCGAGCCCGCGGTCCCGGCCGCCGGGCCGGGCGTCGGTGGTGAAGCCGTAGCCCGTCTCCGCGGAGTAGGTCGTGGTCTCGTCGATGGGCGTGTAGCCGTCCATCGTGACGTTCCCGGCGAGCTGCAGGTCGAACTTGTGCAGCGGCGCCTTGGTGGTGAGCTCGACCGTCGCGGACGGCTCGGAGTCACCGCGGCCGTTGACGGCCACGACCTGCATCTCGTAGGCGGTGCCCTCGGCCAGTCCGCCGACGCTCGCCTGGGCGAGGGTGGACGTCGTCGCGAGGACCCAGTCCTCGCCCGCCGTCCGACGGAGGACCTTGTAGATGTCCGCGCCCTCGACGGCGGTCCAGGACAGCTGGGCGCCGGCGTGGGACACGCTCACGACGACCAGGCCGGCCGGCGGCTCCGGGACGTTGGCGGGGGGCTCGGTCTCCACGACCTCCTGGGCCAGCGGCACCTCCAGGCTCGCCACGTCGGTGGCGACGAGGCGGGCCATCTGGATGGCTCCGTACTCCTGGAAGTGCGTGTCGTCGGCGGTGCCGTTCGGCCGGTTCGGGTAGATCCCGGCGGGGACGTGCAGGAAGACCGACTTCGCGGCCTCGGGGCCGATCTCGTCCAGGTACGCCCGGCTCGAGGCGGAGAGGTCCACCAGCGGCGTGCCGGTCTCCTGGGCGAGCGCCGTGGCGGCGTCGACGTACTCGGGGAACGAGACGTTGAACAGCCCGGTCTCCGCGTCGAACGAGCGGCGGGAGACGGGCGTGACGAGGACCGGCGTGGCGCCGCGCTGGACGGCGCCGTCGACGAAGGTCCGCAGGTAGTTGAGGTAGTCGCCGGGGGCGGCGTAGCGGTCGTCGACGCCGTAGGAGTTGTCGTTGTGACCGAACTGGGCGAAGAGGTAGTCACCGGGGCGGATCTCCCGGAGGACCTCGTCCAGGCGGCCCTGGCTGATGAAGTTCTTCGAGCTGCGGCCGCCGATCGCCCTGTTCTCCACCGTCACGTCCTCGGTGAGGAAGCGGTCGATCATCTGCCCCCAGCCGGCCTGCGGGACGTAGTCGGCCGTGTAGGTCTGCACGGTCGAGTCGCCGGTGACCCAGACGGTCGGCTCGGCGCCGGCCGGGCGCGGGCTGTGCTGGGTGAGCACGAGGGCGTTGAGGTTCGCGGCCGAGCCGGCGAGCTCGAGGTTGAGCTGGCCGTCGACCACGGCGATGTCGAAGGACATCTCCAGGTACTCTCCCGCGGCGCGGGTGGTGGGCTGGACCTTCGCCATCTGCTCCGCGGTGATGGCGATGTCGGTCCCTCCGTCGGCGTCGCCCGCGATGAGGTCCACGGTGTAGTCGCCGTTCGGCAGGTCGACGACGAGCTCGGTGTCCGCGACGGTGACGAAGTCCGACCGCACGGCGTCACCGGTGGCGCGGTCCGTCGCCGTGACCTCGCTGGTGTCGGCGAACCCGATCCGGGTCTCGGCGGTGTAGGCCGTGGCGGCGTCGAGGCCGACCATGCCGGGAGCCACGTCGCCGTTGCCGAGGTCGAGGCTCAGGACGCCCGAGCCGGGCAGGTCCGGGGCCGCGACGGTCAGGCTGGAGACCGCCGCCGCCGACGGGAGGCTCAGCCGTCCCTCGGCGTCACGAGCCTGCGCCCGGTAGTGGTGGACGACGGTCGTGTCGACCGAGTCCGTGGCGAACACCGTGCGCTGGTCGGTCTCGGCGACGACGGTGTACTCGCCGTCCGGGGCGTCGGAGCGCGACAGGACGTAGCCCGCGGCGCCGGGAACCTCGTCCCACCGGACCGTGACCGACCCGTCGGTGACGTGGGCCATCCGCACGGAGTCCGGCGCTGCGAGGGCGGACGTGCCGGGATCGGGCTCGGGGTCGGGCGCGGGCTCGTCGGCGACCGAGGTCACCTCGATGCCGTTGACATAGCCCCCCGCGCCGTCGCCGGTGATGCCGATCGACAGCTGGCGGTCCGCGACGGTGGTCCGCCACGTCTGCTCCGACACGGCCTGCCGCGCCTGGACCGTGCCGGCCCGGACGCCCTCGAGGTCGATGTGGGTCTTCGTGGTGCTCGTGCCGGTGAGCTCGTCCCCGGAGAGCACCCGGACGTCGTAGGTGCCGTCCGGCACGTCCACGGCGAAGCCCCAGGCCGTGGCGAGGACGAAGTCGTTGCGCACGGCGTCGGCCGCAGCGCTGGTGCGGTACCGCGAGACCGGGGCCACCCCGTCCACCGTGACGATGCCGTACCCGGCCTCGGCGGTGTACCGGTTGCTCTCCGGCACGCCGGTCCACCCGGCCTCGACGGGGCTGGCGGCGGTGCCGAGGTCGAACGACCACGCCTGCCCCTCGTCCGCCGTGGCGCCGGGACCGACCAGCGCCGCCGTGAGCGCGGTGGCCACGGCCACCGGAGCGGCGACCAGTCTTCTCGTTCGTGATGACACTGTCGTTCCCCCTGGGTTCTCGTCGTTGAGAGTTCCGGCCGGAGAGGTCGAGATGAGATTGAAACGCTTCATAGCCGGGACGACCCGAACACTAGCGACACTTGAAACGTTTCGACAAGAGTCGGCCAAGAACGGTCATGGTCGAGCGGTGCTGGGACGGCGCCCGTTCCGCTGGGCGCCCGGCTCCCGGCTCCCGGCTGTTCCGTGCGGGCCGGGGCAAGATCCGCCCCCGTGGATCGGGTGAGCCCTGCGAGATCCGAGATCCGCACACGAGGTTGCTCTTCTGGTCGCTGTCAGCGACCAGAAGAGCAACCTCGTGGCGGGCGAGCCGTCGCGTCCGGGACGTCGGTGGGGAGCGTCCGAGCGTCGGGGCAAGAGCGTCAGACCAGGCTGAAGAGCACCTTCCGACCGGGCACGTCGGCCTCGACGAGGCGCACGCGGACCTCCTCGCCGACGGGGAGGGACGAGCCCTCGACCCGCCCCTTGACGGCAACCTCCCGCAGCTCGACCGTCCCGCGCTCGCGCCGGTCGTCCTCGCGGTCCGTGCCGCCGGGCGGGGCGACCTCTCCGTCGGACTCGGTGATGACCCCGGCGAACTCCTCGCCCTCACGACCGCGGAGGACCAGGGCCTCGAGGGCGTCGACTGCCCCGCGCTCGTACGCGCCGGCCCGCCGCGTCGCCGCGGACATCGTCGCCGGCAGACCCGGCAGGGCGTCGAGCACCCAGGGCGGGACCGGCTTCCCGCTGCAGTGGGCCAGGCACACCGCCAGGCCGTACCGGTCGACGAGCCGTCGCAGCGGAGCGGTCACGTGGGCGTACTCGGCCGCGATCGCGGCGTGCCGTGTGTTGGTCGGCTCGGCACCGGCGTCGCCTCGTGCCCGACCGACGCCCGCCTCGCCGCCCGCTGCCTCGCCGACTCCCGCCTCGACTCCCCCTGCGTCGCCGCCGGTCTCGTCACCGACGCCGAACGCCAGGTAGCCCGCACCGCGGAACAGGGTGGTGGCCTCGTTGAGGAACGCCGCGTGGGCGGGAACCGCCGAGTCGAGGCTGCGCACGAGCTCGGGGTAAGGGGTCGACCTCGGCCACTCGACGCCGAGCGCGCGGGCCGTGCGGCGCAGCCGGTCGACGTCGCGCGGGTCCGCCTCCGGCAGCGTGCGCAGGATGCCGACGCCCGCCTCGCGCATCATCGCCGCCGCCGCCATGCCGGTGAGGAGGGAGACCTGGGCGTTCCACTCCTCCACCGGGAGCGTGGCGCGGTACGACAGGACGAACCCGTGCTCGTTGCGCACGACGCTCTGCTCGGGGATGTCGAGGGAGATCCCGCCGCGGGCGCGCTCCTGCTCCACGCGCAGCTCACCGAACCGTCGGAGCAGACGCGGCAGGTCCGCCGGCACACCGGTCGGCAGCGGGGCCCGGCCGTCGTGCGCGGCCTGGACCTCCTCGTACGTGAGCTGGGCCCGGGAGCGGACGACGGCGAGCTCGACCCTGGCGTCGACGAGCGCGCCGGTGGCGTCGACGCGGAGGTGCCAGAGGTAGGCCGGCCGGTTCTGCCCCTCCAGCAGGCTCGCGACGCCGGCACCGAGCTGTGGCGGGTGCAGGGCGTAGGAGCCGTCAGGGCCGTACACGGTCACGCCGCGGGCGTGGGCCTCGCGGTCGATGGCCCCGCCGGGCGTGACGAACGTGGAGACCGCTGCGATGGCGTACCGCACGCGGAGCCCGTCGCCGTCGGTCTCGAGGTGGAGGGCCTGGTCGAGGTCGCGGGACCCGGGCGGGTCGACGGTGACGAAGGGGATGTCGGTGGCGTCCACGGTCGCCACCTCGGGGGTGGGACCCCCGGGCGCGACGCCACCCGGCGCGGCGCCGTCGCCGGAGCCGCCCGCGGCCTCCTCGGCCTCGGCCATGACCTCGGGCGGGAAGTCCGGGGAGATGCCCAGCTCGTCGCGCAGGGAGGAGAGCGCCCGGAGCACCTCCTCGGGCGGGGCGACGTCGAGGCGGAGGTAACGGCTGACCACGGGGGAACCCTACGGCCGCGCGCCCTCACCCGCCCCGCGAGCGGAGCGCGCCCGGAACGAACGCCGGTCCAGCACGAGGGCCACGACCGCACCGGCGAGCGCCCCGACCGGCGCGAGCCCGAGCAGCAGGAACCAGAAGAGGTCGGAGCGGTCGAGCTCGGACGCCGGGGTCGCCAGTGCGAGGACGGCGGCGAGAGCAGTACCGAGAACGGCGCCCAGCAGGATGAACCGGCCGATCCGGGGGGCCTGGCGCACGGTGGCGGGGTCCACGACGTCGGCGACCCGGCGCTCCTCCGCGGCCTGCTCGTCGGCTCCCGGCTGTCCAGGGCTGGCGCCCGGGGTCACCCCGGGTGTGGAGGTGCCAGGCGTCGCGTCAGGTGTGCCGGCCGGGTCCGACGTCACCTCGAGTGCGTCGGCCTGGTCCTGCATCGCCACGGGCGCGTCGGCCACCGTCGGCGACACGACCGCCCCGTCCGGCGCCGGGTCCGCCGCGGTGGGCGCGGCTCCGGCGCCGTCCGGGGCGCGGTCGTCGGGCGGGGGGACACTCGTGCTGCTCACAGGACGAACGTACCCGCCGGCCGGATCACTCGGCGTCGAGGTCCTGCTCGACCAGGGCGACGATCTCGGCGAGCGCCGTCTCGTCGTCGGACTCGACGACGACCTGGGCGCCCTTCTCGGCACCGAGGGTCATGATCATCAGCGCCGACGCGGCGTCGACAGCCTCCTCGCCGTCCATGGCGATGGTGATCTCGTCGTCGTACTTCGACGCGGCGGCGGCGATGATGGCGGCGGGGCGGGCGTGGAGGCCGACGGCGGACCCGACGACGGCGGTCTGGCTGGGCATGTGTGCTCCTTCGGTGGTTGTCGAACGGGTCAGACTTCGGTGGTTGTCGAACGGGTCAGACGGCCGCGACCGCGACGTCCTCGGCGGGCTCGTCGGCCGTGCGGCCGACGAACTCCTTGGCCAGGATGACAAGGGTCGCGGAGACCAGCATCCCGGCGACGATAGCGCCGACGAACGCCAGGACGTTGCTCATCGCGAAGAAGACGAAGATCCCGCCGTGCGGAGCACGGGACTGGGCGTCGAAGGCCATCGCGATGGCACCGGTGACGGCGCCGCCGGCCATCATCGAGGGGATGACGCGCAGCGGGTCGGCAGCGGCGAAGGGGATCGCCCCCTCGGAGATGAACGAGGCGCCGAGCAGCCACGCGGCACTGCCGTTCTCCCGCTCGACCTCGGTGAAGAGCTTCGGCCGGACCACCGTCGCGAGGGCCATGGCCAGCGGCGGCACCATGCCCGCGGCCATGACGGCCGCCATGACGCGCAGCGTGGCCGGGTCGGTCACCACCAGGCCGGCGGTGGCGAAGGCGTAGGCCGCCTTGTTGACCGGGCCGCCGAGGTCGAAGCACATCATGAGGCCGAGGATGATGCCGAGGATGACGGCGGAGGTGCCGCTGAGGCCGCCGAGCCAGTTCGACAGCCCCGTGGTCACGGCCGCGAGCGGCTGCCCGAGGACGACGAACATGAGCCCGCCGGCGAAGACCGTGGCCACCAGCGGGATGATGACCACCGGCATGAGGCCGCGCAGCCAGCGCGGCACGGCGATGCGGGAGATCCACAGGGCCGCGACACCGGCGAGCAGACCGCCGATGAGGCCGCCGATGAACCCGGCGCCGACGAAGACGGCGACGGCACCGGCGGTGAAGCCCGGGGCGATGCCGGGTCGGTCGGCGATCGCGAAGGCGATGTAGCCGGCCAGCGCGGGGACGAGGAAGGCGAACGCCGCGGCCCCGAGCTGGTGGAGGACCGCGCCGAGGTAGGCCGTCAGGCCCCCGTCGGGGAGGTTCGTGAGGCTGTTGTTGACGACGATGTCGGCCGACTCGAAGACGATGTCGTACCCGCCGAAGAGGAAGCCGAGGGCGATGATGAGGCCGCCCGCCGCGACGAACGGGATCATGTAGCTCACGCCGGTGAGCAGCGCCTGCTTGAGGCGCGAGCCGATGCCCAGCCCGCCCGCGGCGGCCGGCGCGCCGGCGTCGGAGGCGGTGCCGGAGACCCGGCGGGAGGACGGGTCGTCGGCGGCGCGCAGCGCCTCGGTGATCATCACGCCGGGCTCGTTGATCGCACGCTTGACGCCGGACTCGATGACCGGCTTGCCGGCGAAGCGCTCCTTGCCCTTGACGCCGACGTCCGTGGCGAAGATGACCGCGTCGGCCGAGGCGATGGTGGCCGCGCTCAGCGGGGTCGTCGCGCCCGAGCCCTGGGTCTCGACCTCGACGGTGACGCCGGCCTCCTGGCCCGCGGCCACGAGCGCGTCGGCGGCCATGTAGGTGTGGGCGATGCCGGTGGGGCAGGCCGTGATGGCGACGATGCGGCGCGTGGCTGCGCCGTCGGCGGTGGCCGGGCCGGCCGTCGCGCCCGGCGTGGCGGAGGCAGCAGCCGTGGCGGGCACCGAGCCGGCCGGTGCGGCACCCGCCGAGGGGGCGGCGCCGACGGCCTGGTCCGCCGGGGCCGCGGCAGGCGGGTTGACGACGCCCTCGACGAGGGCAACGACCTCCTCCGCGCTGCCCGCTCCCCGCAGCGCGGCGACGAAGTCCTTCTTCACCAGGGCCCGGGCGAGCTTGGTGAGGAGCTTCATGTGCTCGGACCCGGTGCCCTCCGCGGCGGCGATGAGGAACACGAGCTCGGCGGGGCCGTCGGGCGCACCGAAGTCGACCTTGGGGTCGAGGCGGGCGAAGGCGAGGGACCCCACGCTGACCGCCGTCGAGCGGCAGTGCGGGATGGCGATGCCACCGGGGAGGCCGGTGGCGGACTTGCCCTCGCGCTCGAGGGCGTCGGCGGTGAGCCCGGCGGCGTCGGCGCGCCCGGCGGCCGCCACGCGGGCGGCCAGAGCCGCGATGACCTGGTCCTTGGTGGAGCCGAGGTCGGCGTCGAGCGTCACGAGATCCGGTGTGATGAGCCCGGAGGTCTCAGCGGACATGGTCTTCCTTCCTGATGGGGCCGGACGGACTGCTGCTGTGCGGGGCCGAGCCGTCGGGCGGTGCTGCGGTGCGGTGCTGCGTGCTGGGTGCGGTGCTGCGGTGCGGTGCTGGCTTGCGGTGCTGGGGCTCTTGGTGGCGTCAGCGGACGCGGGTCACGACGACCCGGTCCGGGTCGGTCTGCTCAGGTCGCGGCAGCGCCGTCCCGGGGAGGGACGCCGCGGCCGAGCCGTAGGCGACGGCTCGTCGGAGCCGGTCGGGCTCGGGCGCGCCGACGATCGCGGCGAGGAGGTACCCCGCCAGCGAGGAGTCCCCGGCGCCGACCGTGCTGCGAGGGGTGATGGGGGGCGGCGCGGCGGACCACGCGCCCTCCGCGGTGACGAGGAGCGCACCGGCGGCGCCGAGCGTGGCGAGCACGGCCCCCACGCCCCGGGCGACGAGCGCCCCGGCCGCCGCGACGGTGGGCGCGAGGTCCCCCGACTGCGCCGCCGCCTCCAGGAGTGCCCCGTCCGCGCCGGTGAGCTGGCCCAGCTCCTCGGCGTTGGGCTTGAGCAGGTCGGGCGCGGCGGCGGGGAACCGGGCGGCGAGCTCGCGCAGAGGGGCGTCGGAGGTGTCGACGGCGACGCGCACGCCCCGGGTGTGCAGCTCGGCCACGAGGCGCGCGTACCACCCGGCGGGCACCCCGGGCGGGAGCGAGCCGGACAGCGCCGCCCAGCCCGCGCCGTCGGCGGCGTCGAGGAGCAGGGTCGCCAGCGCGTCGACCTCGGCGGCCGTCAGCGCCGCACCGGGCTCGTTGAGCTTGGTGGTGGTGCCGTCGGGCTCGGTCACGGTGAGGTTGGTGCGGGCGAGCTCGGCGACCGTGAGGTTGCGGTAGGCCAGGCCGACCCGGTCCAGCCCGGCGAGGAGCGGGTCGTCGCCACGGGCGGGCAGCACCGCGACCGCGGCCTCGCCGGCGAGCGCGACGGCCCGGGCGACGTTCACGCCCTTGCCACCGGGCTCGACCGTGACGTGCTCGATGCGGTTGACCCCGCCGCGCTCGAGGGGGCCGCGCAGGTGGGCCGTGCGGTCCAGGCTGGGGTTGGCGGTCAGGGTGACGATCATGCGACGACGACCTCCACGTCGAGGGCCTCCAGCGCCGCCCGGTCGGCGTCGGGGACCCCCGTGTCGGTGATGATGACGTCGACGTCCTCGGCCCGGGCGAAGCTGACCAGGTGCTCCTGGCCGAACTTCGAGGAGTCGGCCAGCGCGACGACGCGCCGGGCGGCCGCGACCATGGCCCGCTTGGTGCCGGCCTCGTCGGGATCGGGGGTGGAGAGGCCGTGCGCAGCCGTGATGCCGTTGGTCCCCAGGAAGGTGACGTCGACGCGCGTACGGCCGAGGAGGCTCTGCGCCTCGTTGCCGACGGTGGCCTGGGTCACACCGCGCAGCCGGCCACCCAGCAGGTAGACGGGCATCACGGCGCGGGCGGCGAGCGCCACAGCGGCCGGCACGGAGTTGGTGATGACGGTCAGCGCCGGGTCGGCCGGCAGCAGCGCGGCCAGCTGGGCCGCGGTCGTGCCGCCGTCGAGGATGACGGCACCGCCACCGACGGGCAGGTGCGCGAGGGCGGCCCGGGCGATGCGCTCCTTCTCCGCCACGTGCGTGGCGGCCCGCTCGGGCACGTCGACCTCGACGAGGCGCAGGCTCTCGGCGGGGACGGCGCCGCCGTGGACGCGGCGCAGGATGCCGCGGCGGTCGAGGATCTCCAGGTCGCGCCGGATGGTCTCCGAGGCGACCTCGAGCTCGGCGGCGAGCCGACTGACGGACACGCGACCGTCCCGGTGCGCCGTCCGGGTGATGAGCTGCTGCCGCTCCTCGGCGTACATGCGGGCGTCCTCGCCTTCGGTGGACCTCGTCGTCACACATCCCCACACGTTCGGATGTGATGTTGAGTGACATTACCCCCGGTTCTGTTGTTTTGGCAAGAGCGGTTGGCGTACAGTTCTGCCAATACCACGCGGCACACGCCGCCCCCTCAGCGCGGAGGCATTGATGAGCACAGAACCGCTGGCCACCACCACGGGCAGCACGACGATCGAGGGCACCGCGGTCGTGCCCGGGGTGGGTTACGCCCCGGCGGCCTGGACCCGGCCCCGCCCCACGGTCCCCGCCGAGGCGCCCGCCGTCGCGGAGGACGCCCGGGAGGCGGAGGTGGCGCGGTTCCAGTCCGCGGCCGAGACCGTCGCCGGGCGGCTCACCGCCCGGGCCGAGAGGGCCACCGGCGCCGCCGCCGAGGTGCTCGGCGCCACCGCCGCCCTCGCGCAGGACCGCGGCTGGCTCCGCGCGGCCACCAAGGCCATGCGCGCCGGCACCCCGGCACCCCAGGCGGCCCTGGCCGCCACGGAGCAGTTCGTCGCAGCCTTCGAGAAGCTGGGCGGGCTCATGGCCGAGCGCGCGACGGACCTCCGTGACATCCGCGACCGCGTCGTCGCCGAGCTCGAGGGCCTCCCCGAGCCCGGGGTGCCGACCCCTCGCGAGCCCGTCGTCCTCCTCGCCGAGGACCTCGCCCCCGCGGACACCGCCGGGCTGGACGCCACGCTCGTCGTCGGCCTGGTCACCTCCCTCGGCGGGCCGACGAGCCACACCGCGATCATCGCCCGCCAGCTCGGCATCCCCTGCGTGGTGGCCGCCCCGGGGATCCGCGAGGTGGCCGAGGGCGAGCCGGTCCTCGTCGACGGCGCCGCCGGCACCCTGACGCTCGGCGTCGACCCCGAGGCGGCCCTCGCGGCGGTCGCGGCCGACGCCGAGCGCCGCGACGCCGTCCGGCGCTGGCAGGGACCGGCCGCGACCTCCGACGGCGTCCGGCAGCAGCTGCTCGCCAACGTCGGCGACGGCGCGGCGGCGCGCAAGGCCGCGGGCGGGCAGGCCGAGGGTGTCGGCCTCTACCGCACAGAGCTGGGTTTCCTCTCGGCGGACAAGGAGCCGTCGGTCGAGGAGCAGGCGGCGATGTACCAGGAGGTCTTCGGCGCGTTCGGCGGCAGGAAGGTCGTCGTGCGCACGCTCGACGCCGGCTCGGACAAGCCCCTGCGCTTCGCCAACCTCGAGCACGAGGACAACCCCGCGCTGGGGGTCCGGGGCATCCGCATCGCCGAGCGCGAGGAGGGGCTCCTCACCCGCCAGCTCGACGCGGTCGCCGTCGCTGCCCGGGAGGTCGGTGCCACCGACCCGTGGGTCATGGCGCCCATGGTGGCGACGGTGCCGGAGGCGGCCCGGTTCGCCGAGCTCGCGCGCGAGCGCGGGATCGTGCCGGGGATCATGGTCGAGGTGCCCTCCGTCGCGCTGCTCGCGGCCCACTTCCTCGAGCACGTGGACTTCCTGTCCATCGGCACCAACGACCTCTCCCAGTACACGATGGCCGCCGACCGGCTCTCCCCCCACCTCGCGGCGCTCACCGACGCCTGGCAGCCCGCGGTGCTCACCCTCGTGGCGCTCACCGCGGCCGCCGGCGCGCAGGCCGGCAAGCCCGTGGGGGTGTGCGGCGAGGCCGCGGCCGACCCGACCCTCGCGTGCGTCCTCACGGGACTGGGCGTGACGTCGCTGTCGATGGCGTCCTCGGCGATCCCGGCGGTCGGTGCCCGGCTCGCGTCGGTCACGTCCGCGCAGTGCCAGGAGGCCGGCCGTGCGGTGCTCACCGCGCCCGACTCGCGCAGCGCCCGGGCGGAGGCGGCCCGCATCCTCGGCTGATATGCAGGTGCTGCCGTCACGTGGGCGGGGCGGCCGCGCGGGTCTCCCGGCCGCCCCGGAGGCCCGCGGCGGTCCTCCGCGGCCGGGACCGACTCGCCGTCAGACCCGCAGCAGCGGCAGGACGGGGCCGAGGTCGGCGCGTGTGCCCGACGCGCTCACGCGCCCCTCGGCCACCGCCCGCGTCCAGCTCAGCGCGCCCGTGGCGAGCTCGAGCCAGGTCTGCGGATCCGTCTCGACGACGTTCGGCGGCGTACCGCGGGTGTGACGCGGGCCGGCGATCGCCTGGACTGCGCCGGCCGGGGGCACCCGGACCTCGACGCTGTTGCCCGGTGAGCTCGCGGCGAGCTCCTCGAGCGCGAAACGCACCGCCGTGCGCACCACCGGGGCGGGGGCGTCGCCGCCGGCCCAGCGGTGCACGGCGGCCATCCCCTCCACGGGGTCGATCCGGCGGCGCACCCTGCCACGGTAGTGCGTGCCGGGGCCGCGTGCGGGCCGTCCGCTCACGCGTGCGCCGGCGCACCGCGGCCCCGCCCACCGGGTCGGTGGACGGGGCTGCGGGGCGTTCAGACCGTCAGGCGCTGGTGACCAGTCCACGACGCCGGGTCACGGCGAGGGTGAGCCCGCCGAGCAGGACGAGCGCGGCCGCACCGAGCGCGAGGCCGGACGTGTCCGCACCGGTCCGCGGCAGCGCCCCGCCGGGACCGACCTTGTCGCCGTCCTTGTCGCCGGCAGCACCGTCGTCGTCGGGCCCGTCGACGACCACGCCGCCGACGCCCTCGATGACGTACTCCCACGCGATGACGGTCTCGCCGGCCACGAAGGCCAGGGTGGCGATGTCGCCGTCGGCGTACCCGGACAGGTCCGGGATGGTGAGGACGGCGCTCGCGCGACCCACCTCGTCGGTGGTGTCGACGATGGCCGGGTCGATCGGGAACCGGCCCAGCTCGGTGTCGTCGAGGTAGACCACCAGCTCGGTGGGCTTCGGCTCGTTGGTGGAGAACAGCAGCGAGCTGAGGTCGATGCTCATCTCCTGGCCGGTCTCTATCGTCGAGGTGTCGGTGTTCTCCACGACGCCGACGGCGCGCTGGGCGTAGTCGGGCGAGACCGGGCCGTCCTGAGCGGCGAAGAAGTCGACCATCGCGGTGAGGTCGATCTGCCCGGTGTCCGCGGCGTTGGTGCCCTCGGCGAAGACGGTGAAGTTGTCACCGCCGCCGGCGAGGAAGGAGTTCATCACCACGCTGTAGCTCGCGGCCAGGTCGATCGGCTCGCCGTTCAGCCACACCTCGGTGATCCGCTCGCCCTCGGGCGCCTCGGGGTCGTAGGTGTAGAACAGGCCCGCGGAGACGCCGAGCTTGAGGAACGGGCGCGAGGCGCCGTCCGGCTGCCACTGCTGCTCGAGCGCCTCGACGATCTGCGCACCGGTGAGGTCCTTGACCACGAGGGTGTTGGCGAACGGCTGCATGACCGCCGCCTCCTCGTACGTCACCACACCGTCGGTGTTGGTGTCCGAACCCTCCTCGCCGGCGTAGGTGAGGTCGTCGCGGATGCCGCCCGGGTTCATGAACGCGATCTCCGCGTCCGGTGCCGTGCGCTGCGCCGCCCAGAGCTGGACGTCGGCGATGAAGTTGCCCACCGTGGACTCGCCACCGCGGTTCTCCGTGCCGTCGGACTGCTGGGCGCGGTTGAAGTCGGCCGTGATCTCCCCGATCGGGACCGCTCCGAGGACCTCTGCCTCGGCGACCGCCGCGTCGACGATCGCCTGGATGTCGGCGTCACCCTCGCAGAACGGCACGCCGTCGGCGTCGACCAGGTCGACGAGCTCCGCCGTCGCGACGACCTCACCCGTGGCGAAGTCGTAGACGAAGCTGAGGTGGCCCAGCTGCTCGCCGTACTGGGCGGCCTGGGTGACCCAGGTTCCGTCCACGTTCACGGCGTACGGCTGGTGGGTGTGGCCGGAGACGATGGCCGTGATCGAGTCGTCGGCGTTCTCGACGAGGTCGCCGTACGGGGTGCCGGAGGCGCTGGCGAGGTCCGTGCTGGGGGCCCCGTCGTGGACGAGGACGACGATGACGTCGGCCTCGCCGTTGCCGGCGTCGCCGTCGGTGAGCTCGGCGGCGACGGCGTTGACCTCGGTGGACATGTCCCGGAACTCGAGGCCCTCGATGCCGGTCGGCGAGACGAGGGACGGCATGTCCTGGGTGATGGCGCCGATGAAGCCGACGCGGACGCCGCCGACGGTCTCGACGTGGTACGCGTCGTAGACCCGCTCGCCGTTCTCGTAGATGTTCGCCGAGACGTACGGGAAGTCCGAGGCCGGGATGACCCGGCCGTCGACGTCGGCGCGGCCCTTGTCGAACTCGTGGTTGCCGAAGGTGGAGACGTCCAGGCCCATGGCGTTCAGCACGTCGAGGGTGGGCTGGTCGTTCGCCACGGCGGAGACGAAGGTCGACGCGCCGATGTTGTCGCCGGCGGAGACGAACAGGGTGTTCGGGTTCTCCGCACGGAAGGAGTCGACCGCGCAGGCGAGCACGGCGGCGCCGGCGGACTGCCGGTCGGCCTCGATGCGGCCGTGGAAGTCGTTGATCGACAGGACGTCGACCGTGGCCGGGGCGGGGACCGCCTCGACGACGGGCAGCGCCCAGGTCAGCGCGGTGCCGTCGTCGGTGAGCGCGGTGAAGGCCACCTCGCCGCCGAGCGGGGCGTCGGCCGGGACGGCGACAGTCACGGTGGCGCGGCCGGTCTCGTCGCGGCTGGGCACGATCGTCGTGTCGACGGGGGCGGTGAACGTCTCCCCGCCGATGCTCACCTCGACGGTCGAGGGCTTGGGCTCGTTCGTGGTGAACGCCAGGGAGGAGAGCTCGATGTCGGCGAACCGGCCGGGGACGACCTCGCCCACGGTGACGCCGACGGAGCGCTGGGAGTAGTCGACCTCGACGGTGCCCGTGACCTCGAGGTAGTCGATGAGGCCCTGGAGGTCGATGACGCCGGTGTCGATGAGGTTCGTCCCGGAGTCGAAGACGGTGAAGCCGTCCTGACCGCCGAGGAGGAAGGTGTTCGACGCGACCCGGTAGGTCGCGGCGGGGTCGAGCGGCGCGCCGTCGATCGTGACCTCGAGGATGCGCGAGCCCTCCGGGGCCTCGGGGTCGTAGACGTAGTCGACGTTGTCGGACAGGCCCAGGCGCAGGACCGGGCGGGAGGACCCGTCCTGGAACTGCTGCTCGAGCATGAGCGCGACCTGCGCACCGGTGAGGTCGATCGTGCCGATGGTGTTGCCGAACGGCTGGGTGGTGAAGGCCTCGGCGTAGGTGACCGAGCCGTCTGCGTTGCCGTCGAGCGCGGCGCGGATCCCGCCGGGGTTGATGATGCCGAGATCGGGGGCGAGGCCCACCTGCTCCGCCGTCCACAGGGCCACCCCGCCGAGGAAGTTGCCCAGGGGCGACTCGGTGCCGCGGTTGGAGCCGTCGACCTCGCCGGTGTTCGAGCCGTGGTTGAGCGGCCCGTCGAGGGTGCCCACGACCTCCTGGCCCAGGACGGCCGCCTCGGCGAGCGCCGCGTCGACGATCGCCTGGACATCGGCGTCGCCGGGGGCGGCGGCGTCGATGGCGATGTTCGTGCCGGTCGCGCCGGTGACCTCACCGGCGGCCGTGTTGTAGGTGAGGGTCATGCGGGAGAGGAAGTCACCCGAGGAGCCGCCCTGGATCACCGGGATGGTGGTCGCGGCGTTGACCTCGACGTGGGTGTGGCCGGTGAAGACGGCGTCGACGTCGGCGGAGAGAGCACCGAGGAAGGCGTCCGTGGCGCCGGTGTGCGCGAGGGCGACGACGATGTCGGCCTCGCCGTTGCCGTCGACGCCGTCGGAGAGCTGGGCCGCGTAGTCGTTGGTGGTCGCGGCCTCGTCGGCGAAGGTCAGGCCGGCGATGCCGTCCGGGGCGACGATCGTCGGGGTGTCGGTGGTGACCGTCCCGACGAAGCCGACCGTGACGCCGGCGGGCGAGGTCCACACGTAGGTGGCGGGCATGTCCGGGGTCTCGCCGCCGACGTTGGCCCCGAGGTAGTCCCAGCCGGCGAGCGGCTCGACGCGCCCGGCGAGGTCTGCGTAGCCCTTGTCGAACTCGTGGTTGCCGACGGCGGAGGTCTCCAGACCCATCGCGTTGAGGACGTCGATGGTGGGGACGTCCTCCTGGATCGCCGACTCGTAGGTGGACCCGCCGATCGAGTCACCTGCGGAGACGAAGACGGTGTCCGGGTTCGCCGTGCGGATCTCGTTGATGACCTGCGCCATCCGGGGTGCCTGCTCGAGCGCGCCGTGGAAGTCCGTGATGCCGAGGATGTCGAGGGTCACGACGTCGCCGTCGACCGTGGCCGTGCTCGGTCCGGCCTCCTCCGCGGTGGCAGCCGGCTCGGTGGCGGGCTCCGTGGCCGGCTCGGTGGCGGGCTCCGTGGCCGGCTCCGTGGCCGGCTCGGTGGCGGGCTCCGTGGCCGGCTCGGTGGCGGGCTCCGTGGCCGGCTCGGTGGACGGCTCCGTGGCCGGTTCGGTCACCGGGTCCGTCGCAGGCTCCGTGGCCGGGTCGGTGACGATGTCGCCGGTGCTCACCCCGGCTCCACCGGGGTCGGTGACGTCGGCGGTGGCGGGGACGGTCAGTCCCAGGGCCGCCAACGAGACGACGCCCAGCGCTGCCGCCGGGCGTGTGAGGACTGACGCACGGTAGTGCGCTCTGGAACGTGACATTCGTGACCTCGAACCTCTGAAAAAGGGGACGCAAACGCTCCGGACGATAGTGGTCCGGGACACACAGCGGGAGTCCCCTGAACGGGGGTGACCGGATCGTTATACGGCCGTAACCGCCTGTTATCCCCCGCGTCGCCCCTGCGTGGTCCGGGCCTCGGACCGGGGGCCCCTGCGCCCGACGAGGAGGGCACGTGGTGCCCGCCCTGCGCGCGCGTCCGGCCCGGTCCTGCTAGACCTCGGGGGTGCCGAGCGACGAGGTGACCGACCGGTGGCGCGCCTTCGCCGTCTGCCTCGGCGCGGGGTTCATGACGCTCCTCGACGTCTCCATCGTCAACGTGGCCCTCCCCTCGATCGAGGCCTCGCTCGGCGCGGGCCCGTCGGACCTGCAGTGGATCGTCGCGGGCTACACCCTGGCGTTCGGCCTCGTCCTGGTGCCCGCCGGCCGGCTCGGGGACGTGCGAGGACGGCGGACGGTGTTCGTGGCGGGCCTGACGGGCTTCGTCGTGGCCTCCGCCGCGTGCGGCCTCGCGACGACGCCGGAGATGCTCGCGGTGATGCGGCTCGTGCAGGGCCTCGCCGCGGGCGTGCTCAACCCCCAGGTCGTCGGGCTCATCCAGCAGCTCTTCACCGGCCCGGAGCGGGGCCGGGCGTTCGGCCTGTTCGGCGCGACGATCGGTGTCTCCACCGCCGTCGGCCCCCTCCTGGGCGGGCTGCTCCTCGCCGTCTTCGGCGAGGACCAGGGCTGGCGCGCCGTCTTCCTCGTCAACGTCCCACTCGGGGCCGTGCTCATCCCGCTCGCCCTGCGCTACCTGCCGCGGACGGACCGGGCGTCCCTGGCCCCGTCGTCCCTGGTCCCGTCGTCCGGGGGCCCGCCGACCGCCGACCGGCAGGTGACGACGGGAGCGCCGGGCGCCCGGCTCGACCTCGACGTCGTCGGTCTGGCACTGGTCGCCGTGAGCGTCCTGTGCGTGCTGCTGCCCTTCGTCAACGCCGCCGAGGGCGGGCGGTCGCACTGGTGGCTCCTGGGCGTCGCGGCGGCCTCGGTCGTGGCCCTCGTCGCCTGGGAGCGCCGCGTCGAGCGCGCCGGCCGCACGCCGGTCATCCCCTCCTCGCTGGTGCGCACGCCCTCGTTCGCCTTCGGCGCCGTCGTCGGCACCGCCTACTTCGCCGGGTTCACCGCGATCTTCCTCGTCGGCACCCTCTACCTGCAGAACGGCCTGGGGCTGAGCCCCCTGCAGGCGGGCCTCGTGCAGACGCCGTTCGCCCTCGTCGGGGCCGTCTCCGCCGCGGTCAGCGGCCGGCTCGTCCAGCGGTGGGGCCGTTGGACGGTCGTGACGGGCATCGTCGTCATGTCCGGCGGGGTGCTCGGGGTCGACCTCACGGCCGCGCGGCTGGACGGCCCGGCCGCCGCCGTGTGGATGGCGGTGTGGTTCGCCCTCGCCGGCCTCGGCAACGGCGCGGTCATCTCACCGAACCAGGCGCTCACGCTCGCCGACGTGCCCGTCGCCGGCGGCGGCACCGCCGGGGGCCTGCTCCAGACCACCCAGCGGATCGGCGCCTCGGTCGGGGTCGCCGGGATCGGGGCGGTCTTCTTCTCCTCGCTGGCCGGGGGTCCCGCGCGCGGGCACGGTCCGGCGCTGAGCGTCAGCCTGCGGGTCACGCTCGCGCTGTTCGCCGTCGCACTGACGGTGGCGCTCCTCGACGCGCTGCGGCGCCGGCGCGGACCGCGCGAGCAGCCCGCCCGGTGAGCCCGTCTCAGCCGGCGACTGCGACGGCGTCGACCGCGGCCCGTGCCGCTGCGACGAGCCCCGCGTCGGTCACGTCGTAGCCGTCGTCGCCCCCGCCGGGGCCCGCGGGACCGGCGTCCGCCACCCGCACCCGGGCGGAGAGGTGCACGCCGGCCACCCCCGTGGCGGCGAGCGCGGCGACGTCGCCCGGGTGGACCCCGCCACCGGCGACGACCTGGACGCCGCCCGCCGCCGTCATCGCCTCGAGCACGCCCGCCCCCGCCAGCGCGCGCGGCGCACCGCCGGAGGTGAGCACGCGGCGCACCCCGAGGCCGGCGAGCTGGTCGACGAGGGCCGCCGGGTCGGACCCCCGGGCGAGGAGGACGTCGACGCACCGGTGCACGGTGACGTCGCGACCCTCGGCCGCCCGGACGAGGGCCTTGAGGGCGTGGCGGTCCAGTGCAGCGCCGTCCGCGGTCAGGGCCCCCACGACCACGCCCGCGGCCCCGGCGTCGATCGCCGCCTCGACGTCGCGCACCATGCCCGAGACCTCGACGGCGGAGCAGACGAACCCTCCCGGGCGGGGCCGGACGAGCACGTGCACGGCGACGCCGAGGTCGGCCGCGGCCTCGATGGCGCCCGCCGACGGCGTGAGCCCGCCGAGGGAGAGGGCCTGGCACAGCTCGACCCGGTCGGCGCCGCCCGCCGCGGCCGTCTGCGCGCCCGCGACGTCCTGGACGGCGATCTCGAGGTCCACCTCAGATGACGCCCTGGTCGACCATCGCGTCGGCGACCCTGCGGAAGCCCGCGATGTTGGCGCCGAGCACGTAGTCGCCCGGGGAGCCGAACTCCTCCGCGGTCGAGGCGCAGGTGTCGTGGATGCGGTCCATGATCGTCTCGAGCATCGAGGCGACCTCGGCGAAGCTGCGGGCGTGCCGCGACGCGTTCTGCGCCATCTCCAGCGCCGACGTCGCGACACCGCCGGCGTTGGCCGCCTTGCCGGGCCCGAACAGCACGTCGGAGGTCTGGAAGACCTCGACGGCGTCGGGGGTGGAGGGCATGTTCGCGCCCTCGGCGACCACCGTGACCCCGTTGCGCACGAGGGTCTCCGCGCCGTGCCGGTCGAGCTCGTTCTGGGTGGCGCAGGGCAGGGCGACCGTGCCGGGCACGTCCCAGACCCGTCCGCCGCGCACGAGCCGGGCCGACGGGCGCCGCTCGACGTAGTCCGCGACCCGCCCCCGCTCGACCTCCTTGACCTCGCGGAGCAGCTGGAGGTCCACCCCGTCCTCGTCGACGACGTAGCCGCTGGAGTCGGAGAACGTCACCGGCGTGGCGCCGAGCTCCTGGGCCTTGGCGATGGCGTAGATCGCCACGTTGCCCGAGCCGGACACGATCACCCGCTGCCCCTCCATGGACCGCCCGGTGGTGGCGAGCATCCGGTCGGCGAAGATGACGACGCCGTAGCCGGTGGCCTCGGTCCGTGCCCGCGAGCCGCCCCAGCCGATGCCCTTGCCGGTGAGCACACCGCTCTCGAACCGGTTGGTCAGCCGCTTGTACTGGCCGTAGAGGTAGCCGATCTCCCGGCCGCCCACACCGATGTCACCGGCCGGGACGTCGGTGTGCTCGCCCAGGTGGCGGTACAGCTCCGTCATGTACGACTGGCAGAAGCGCATGATCTCGCCGTCGCTGCGCCCGTGGGGGTCGAAGTCCGAGCCGCCCTTGCCGCCACCGATCCCCTGCCCCGTGAGCGCGTTCTTGAAGATCTGCTCGAAGCCGAGGAACTTCACGATGCCGAGGTTGACGCTCGGGTGGAAGCGCAGCCCGCCCTTGTACGGGCCGAGCGCCGAGCTGAACTGCACGCGGAACCCGCGGTTGACCTGGACCCGGCCGGCGTCGTCGACCCACGGCACGCGGAACATCAGCTGCCGCTCGGGCTCCACGATCCGGCTGAGGATGGCGTGGTCCCGGTACTCCGGGTGCCGCGCGAGCACCGGGCCGAGGGTCTCGAGGACCTCGCGGACGGCCTGGTGGAACTCGGCCTCGCCGTGGTTGCGGTGGAGGACCTGGTCGTAGACCTCCTGGAGATCGTCCTGCATCGTTCGTCGTCCGTTCGTCGAGGTGGCGCGGGCGCGCCGGTCGGGCCCGCGTCGCGGCGTGGGGTCAGCCGAAGTGGCGCGGCAGGGTCGCCGACGAGGCGGCGGAGAGCTCCTCGATCGTGAGGGAGAAGGCCCCCGTGTCGAGCCGGGCACCGCCCGTGGAGCCGACCCGGGCGACGGGGACCCCGTGCGCGGCGGCGAGGGACTCGAGCTCCCCGGCGCGGCCGGGGTCGACGGCGACGAGCGCCCGCGCACCGGTCTCGGCGAACATCAGCGTGGTGAGGTCGACGGCGTCGCGCGTCACCACCGCATCGAGGTCGACCGTCGCGCCGACGCCGTAGCGCAGCACGCCGTCGACGAGGGCCTGGGCCAGCCCGCCGGTGGACAGGTCGTGCGCGGCCCGGGCGAGGCCACCGGCGGCGCCGAGCAGGACCTCGGCGAGCGCACGCTCGGCCTCGAGGTCCACCGCGGGCGGCAGCCCGCCCAGGTGGTGGTGGACGACGTCGGCCCACGCCGAGCCGTCGAGCTCCTCGGCCGTGGCGCCCAGCAGGTACAGGGCGAGCCCGGCCTCGGTCCACCCGGAGGGCGTGGCGCGGGTGACGTCCGCCATGACCCCGAGCACCCCGACGACCGGGGTGGGGTTGATGGAGGAGTCGATCCGGCCCGGCTCGCCGGTGCCGTTGTAGAGGGAGACGTTGCCGCCGGTGACCGGCACGCCCAGCGTCCTGCAGGCGTCGGCCAGGCCGGTGACCGCCTGGACCAGCTGCCACATCGCGTCCGGGTCCTCGGGGGAGCCGAAGTTGAGGCAGTCGGTCACGGCCAGCGGCCTCGCGCCGACGGTCGCGACGTTGCGGTAGGCCTCGGCGAGCGCCTGCTGGGCGCCGGTGTACGGGTCGAGCTTGGTGAACCGGCCGTTGGCGTCGGTGGAGAGCGCCACCCCGAGGTTGGTCTCCTCCACCACACGCACGACGCCGGCGTCGTCGGGCTGGGCGAGCGCGGTGTTGCCCTGGACGTACCGGTCGTACTGGTCGGTCACCCACGCCTTGGAGGCGAGGTTCGGCGAGGCCACGAGCGCGAGCACCTGCTCGCGCAGCTCCGCCCCGCTGCGCGGGCGCGGCAGGTGGCGGGCGGAGTCGGCGTTGAGGTCGTCCTGCCAGGCGGGGCGCGCGTAGGGCCGGTCGTAGACCGGCGCGTCGTGCGCGACGGTGCGCGGGTCGACGTCGACGATGCGGTGGCCGTGGTGGTCGATGGTGAGGCGGCCGGTCCCGGTGACCTCGCCGATGACGGCGCTCTCGACGTCCCACCGGCCGGTGATCTCGAGGAACGCCTCGAGCTTCTCCGGAGCGACGACCGCCATCATGCGTTCCTGGGACTCGCTCATGAGGATCTCCCCCGCGGTGAGCGTGGGGTCGCGCAGGAGGACGTTCTCCAGGTCGACGTGCATGCCGCCGTCGCCGTTGGAGGCCAGCTCGGACGTGGCGCAGGAGATCCCCGCCGCCCCCAGGTCCTGGATGCCCTCGACGACGCCCGCCGCGAAGAGCTCGAGGCAGCACTCGATGAGGACCTTCTCCATGAAGGGGTCGCCCACCTGGACGCTCGGCCGCTTGGTGGGCATCCCGTCCACGAAGGTCTCGCTGGCGAGGATGGACGCGCCGCCGATGCCGTCGCCGCCGGTCCGGGCGCCGAAGAGGACGACCTTGTTGCCCGTCCCGGAGGCGTTGGCGAGGTGGATGTCCTCGTGGCGCAGCACGCCCAGGCACAGGGCGTTGACGAGCGGGTTGCCCTGGTAGGAGGGGTCGAAGTCCACCTCGCCGCCGATGTTGGGCAGGCCCAGGCAGTTGCCGTAGCCGCCGACGCCGGAGACGACGCCGTGGACGACGCGGGCGGTGTCGGGGTGGTCGATCGCGCCGAACCGGAGCTGGTCCATGACCGCCACGGGCCGGGCGCCCATCGAGATGATGTCGCGGACGATCCCGCCGACGCCGGTCGCGGCGCCCTGGTACGGCTCGACGAAGCTGGGGTGGTTGTGCGACTCGACCTTGAAGGTCACCGCCCAGCCCTGGCCGATGTCCACGACGCCGGCGTTCTCGCCCATGCCGACGAGGAGGTGCTCGCGCATCGCGTCGTCGGTCTTCTCCCCGAACTGGCGCAGGTGGATCTTGGACGACTTGTAGGAGCTGTGCTCGGACCACATGACCGAGTACATCGCCAGCTCGGCGGCGGTGGGGCGCCGGCCGAGCAGGCCGACGATCTCCTCGTACTCGTCGTCCTTGAGCCCGAGCTCGCGGTACGGCAGCCGGACCTCGGGGGTGGCGGCCGCGTGGGCGACGGTGTCCGGCTCGACCACGCCAGTCATGGTTCCTCCGCTCGGGTCGGGTGCGGGGTCAGGGTACCCGCGCGTCCTGGCCGCCCTCGTGCGTGTCCGCCGGGCGGGCGGGGTGGCGGTGCGCGACGATGGTGCGGTGGTGGCCGAGATCACCCACGAGGTGGACCTCTGCCTTCCCTCCGGGGCCCTCAACCCCGCTGCGGTGGGCTGGACCCGCACGCCGCTGCACCGGGCCAACCTGCGCACCGGGGACCCGCTCGGCCGGGCCGCCACGTGGGCGCGGACCAAGCGGTGGGACTCCTGGAGCGTCCAGACCCCCGAGCACTGCGTCGTCCTGCAGCTCTCGAGCCTGAACTACGCGGCGCTGCACGAGGTCTGGGTCCTCGACCGGGCCACCGGCGTCCAGCTCGGCTCGACCGCCACCGTGCCGCTGGCCAGGGACGTGCGCCTGCCCAGCCGCTACGGCGGCGGTCCGGCCCGCGGGCAGAGCGGGTCCTTCGCCGTGGCGTTCGACCCGGTGGCCGAGGGGATGCGGCTGCGCGCCGTGGCGCCGCGGCTGCGCCTGGACCTGGTCGTCGAGGAGGTCCGCGAGCGCGAGTCGCTCGGCGTCGTCGTGCCGTGGAGCGACCGGCTCTTCCAGTACAGCCTGCGCCAGGTCGCGCTGCCGGTGCGGGGTCGGATGTGGCTGGACGAGCGGGAGATCACCGTCGAGCGTGACGACCCGAGCTGGGCGGTGGCGGGCTACGGGCGCGGCCGGTGGCCGTACTCCGTGGAGTGGATCTCCGCCGTCGGGTCGGGCCTCGTCGACGGCGTGACCACGGGCCTGCAGCTCGGTGGCCGTTGGACGGACAGGACCGGCACCACCGAGAACGCCATCGTCCTGGACGGGCGGGTCCACCGCATCAACGAGGACCTCTCGTGGGCCTACGACGCGGCCGACCGGGGCGCGACCTGGTTCGTCACCGGCGACCGGGTCCAGGTGCAGCTCCGGCCCTTCCACGTCCGCTCGGCCACGACCAAGCTCGGCGTGCTGTCCACCACCACGTACCAGAGCTTCGGCACCTGGACCGGCTGGGTGGTCGACGACGCCGGTGAGCGGCGCCGGGTCGACGGCCTCGTCGGTTGGGCGGAGGACGTCGCGAGCCGTTGGTGAGCGCCCGCTTCCTCCGTCCGTTCCCCCGCGCGTCCGGGGCGATCGGAGTTTGATCGGGGCATGAGGACCGTCGACGTCGCCGCCACCCCTCTCGCCACCCTCGTCGCCGCGCTGGACGAGGTCTCCGCCCGCCGGCTCGAGGCAGGGGCCGCCCGCGCCCGCGGGCTCCTCGCCGACCGGCGGGTGTGGAACGTCTCGGCCACCGAGGTCGGCGGGGTGGGTGAGCTGCTGCGCAGCCTCCTGCCCTACGTGGCCGGGGCGGGCGTGGACGTGCGCTGGCTCGTCGTCGACGGCGACGCCGACTTCCGCCTCGTCACCGCCCGCCTCCACCACGCCCTCCACGGCGACCGGGGCGACGGCGGGCCCCTCGGCCGCGACGAGATGGCGATGTACGACCGGGTCCTGGCGGCGAACCTCGAGGAGATCCGGAGCCAGGTCGCCCCCGGTGACGTCGTCGTCCTGCACGACCCCGGTACCGCGGGGCTGGCGCCGGGCCTGGCCGCGCGCGGGGCGCACGTGGTGTGGCGCTGCCACATCGGCAGCGACGTGGCGGGCGAGGTCTCCGACGCCGGGTGGGCTTTCCTCGAGCCGTCGCTGGCCCACGCCGAGCGGTCGGTGTTCAGCCGCGCGGACTACCGGCCCGGCTTCCTCGACGCCGTCACCGTCCGCGTCATCGCCCCGTCCGTGGACCCGCTGTCCGCGAAGAACCGCCCGCTGGAGGACGCCGAGGCGCGTGAGCTCCTGCGCGGGGTCGGCATCCTCACCGGTGCCGGTGCCGGTGCCGGTGCCGGTGGCAGCACAGGCCTCGACGGGCCCGGGTCCGGCGCGCGGGCCGACGGTCCGGGCTCGGTCGTGCGGGCCGGCGGTCCGGGCTCGGTCGTGCGGGCCGGCGGTCCGGTGCCGACCGAGGCCCGGGTGGTGCTCCAGCTCTCGCGCTGGAACCGCCTCAAGGACATGACCGGGCTGCTCATCGCCTTCGACGAGGCGTGCGAGGAGCTGCCGGAGGACGTCCACCTCCTCCTCGCCGGCGCCGACGTCGGACCGGAGGACACCGAGGGCGAGGAGGTGCTCGAGCGGTGCCTGCAGATGTGGGCCGGGCTCGAGGCCGGCGTCCGGGCCCGCGTGCACGTGGCCTGCCTGCCCGACACGGCCGCGAGCGCCGCCGTCGTCAACGCCGTCCAGCGCTACGCCACCGTCGTCGTCCAGAAGAGCCTCGCCGAGGGCTTCGGCCTCACCGTGGCCGAGGCGCTGTGGAAGGGCAAGCCGGTCGTGGCGACCGCGGTCGGGGGCATCCAGGACCAGATCACCGACGGCGAGAACGGCCTGCTCGTGGCCGACCCGCGGGACCTCGCCGAGCTCATGACCCACGTCGGGCGGCTCCTCGCCGAGCCGGCCCTCGCCCGGCAGCTGGGCGAGACCGCGCACGCGCGGGTGCGTCAGGCCTATCTCAGCGACCGCCACCTCCTGCAGTACGTCGACCTCGTCGCCGAGATGCTGGGTTAGGTGCCCCGGCCGGGCCGGCGCGGACGCGGTCCAGCCCGGCGGGTCCCGGTTTACCCCGGGGCAACCGACGGGGCAGCTCCGGCGGCCGACAGCCGTCGGAACCGACCCGAACCGCCGATTCCTCCCCGGTCCCCCGGACCTCAGTGGTCCAGCAGCCGCAGCCAGATCTCACTCATCGTGGGGTACGCCGGGACCGCGTGCCGGAGCCGGGACAGCGGCACCTCCCCCACGACGGCGATCGTGGCCGCGTGGAGCAGCTCGGCGACGTCCTGGCCGACGAACGTCGCTCCGAGGACGACGTCACGCTCGGCGTCGACGACGAGCCGGGCCCAGCCGGTGTAGCCGTCGGCGTGGAGGGACGCGCCGGCGACCGAACCGAGGTCCTCCTCGACCGTGCGCACCGTGAACCCGGCCTCGCGCGCGGCGTCGGCGTCGAGGCCGACGTGCGCGACGCCCGGGTCGGTGAAGACCACCTGGGGGACGGCGCGGTGGTCGGCGGTCGCCGCGGCGGCGGACCACGGCTCGACGTCGTCGCCGAGTGTCCCGGCGGCACGGGCGGCGACGGCGACGCCGACGGCCCTGGCCGCGTACTTGCCCTGGTGGGTCAGCGGCGCCCGGCCGGTGACGTCGCCCGCGGCGTAGAGCCACCCGCCCGCCACCGCCCCGACCCGGCCGCTGTCGTCGACCTCGAGCGGGGCGCCGTCGTCCAGGTCCAGGCCGACGGTCGCCAGCCCGAGGTCGCCGGTACGGGGGCGGCGCCCGGCCGCGACGAGGACCTCGTCGGCGACGACCTCGCCGCCACCCTCGAGTCGGACGGTCACCTCGCCGTCGGGGCCGGCCGGTCGGTCCACGGAGGTGACCGCGGCACCCGTGCGCACGTCGATGCCGTCGCGGACCAGGGCCTCGGCGACCGCGTCCCCCGCGCCGGCCGGCAGCGCGCTCAGCACCCGGGAGCGGGCCAGGAGCGTCACCGCCGAGCCCAGCCGCGCGAAGGCCTGGGCGAGCTCGGTCCCGGCGACGCCGGCGCCGACGACCACGAGGCGGCGCGGCACCGCCATCGCGCTCGTGGCCTCGCGCGTGGTCCAGGACCGGGTGCCCGCCAGGCCGTCGACGGGCGGGAGGACGGGCGCGGAGCCGGTGGCCACGACGACGGCGTGCCGGGCGGTCAGGACACGTTCGCCGTCGGGGCCCGTGACGACGACGCGCCGCTCGCCGTCGAGCCGGCCCCGTCCCCGGACGACGTCGATCCCCGCGCCGTCGGCCCACCGCACCTGGGAGGCGTCGTCCCAGCCGTGGGTGAAGCTCGTCCGGCGCTCGAGCACCGCAGGGGCGTCGACCTCACCGACGGCGTCCGCCGCGCCGGCCACGCGACGTGCGGCCTCGAGGGCCTGAGCCGGTCGCAGCAGCGCCTTGGACGGCATGCACGCGTAGTAGGAGCACTCCCCGCCGACGAGGTGGGACTCGACCAGGGCCACGCTCAGTCCGCCACGGTGAGCGTGGTCGGCCACGTTCTCGCCCGTGGACCCGCCGCCGATCACGACGACGTCGTACGCGCTCTCGGTCCCCGTGCCCTCGGTTCCCTCGGTGCTCCCCATACTCCCCGTGCTCCCCGCGCTCTCCATGTGGCGAGCCTGCGGGGCCCGGCACGGCTCCGCAACCGCGCGCGGCCCGGCCCGCGCACGCCCGCCCGGCTGCCGGGCGTCCCGGAGCTTCCGTCACCGCCGCGTGAGACGATGCCGACGGCCCGGCCTCCCCCGCGCGGCGGGTCCACCCGCCCGCACGGGCGGGTCCACCCGCCCGCACGGGCGGGTCCACCCGCCCGCGCGGCGGACCACGAGCGACCTGGAGGACGGACCCGGCCGTGAGCACCCCCAGCGCCCCCGCGGTGCCCGACCTCCGCGCGGGGTCGCGGGCGCCGCGGGAGCGCACCCTGGTGGACGTCTTCGCCGCGACCGTCCGGCGCCACCCGACCGTCGTCGCGATCGACGACGGCGACGAGGAGCTCACCTACGCCGCCCTCGCTGACGCCGTCGCCGTGCGGGCCGAGCGGCTCGTCGCCGCCGGGGTCCGGCCCGGCGACCGGGTCGGGGTGCGCGCGACGTCCGGCACGGTCGGGCTGTACCTGTCGATCCTGGCCGTCATGCACGCCGGCGCCGCGTACGTCCCGGTCGACGCCGACGACCCCGACGAGCGCGCCGACCTGGTGCTCACCGAGGCGGCCGTCGTCGCGGTGGTCGGTGACGACGTCCAGGTCACCCGGCTCGGCGGCGCGCCCGCCCCGGTCGCACCCGGCCGGCACGTCCCGCCCGCCCCCTCACCCGACGACGACGCCTGGGTGATCTTCACCTCCGGGTCCACCGGCACGCCCAAGGGTGTGGCGGTCACGCACCGCAGCGCCGCCGCCTTCGTCGACGCCGAGGCCCGGCTCTTCCTCCAGGACGAGCCGCTGGGCCCCGGGGACCGTGTGCTGGCGGGCCTGTCCGTCGCGTTCGACGCCTCGTGCGAGGAGATGTGGCTCGCGTGGCGCCACGGGGCAACCCTCGTCCCCGCGCCCCGCGCGCTCGTGCGCACGGGCACCGAGCTCGGACCGTGGCTGGTCGAGCGGGAGATCACCGTCGTCTCCACCGTGCCGACCCTCGCGGGTCTGTGGCCCGAGGACTCCCTCGAGGCGGTGCGGCTGCTCATCTTCGGCGGCGAGGCGGTGCCGCCGGAGCTGGCGGAGCGGCTCTGGCGGCCGGGCCGCGAGCTGTGGAACACCTACGGCCCGACCGAGGCCACGGTGGTGGCGTGCGCCGCTCCGCTCACTCCCGGCACCCCCGTGCGGATCGGCACACCGCTGGACGGCTGGGACCTCGCGGTGGTCGACGGCGACGGCGAGCACGTCCCGCCCGGCGGCACCGGCGAGCTGGTCATCGGCGGCGTGGGGCTGGCCCGGTACCTCGACCCTGCCCTCGACGCCGCCCGGTTCGCCCCCATGGCCTCGCTCGGGTGGGAGCGGGCCTACCGCAGCGGGGACCTCGTCCGGCTCGACCCCGAGGGACTGGTGTTCGTCGGCCGGGCCGACGACCAGGTCAAGGTCAACGGCCGCCGCATCGAGCTGGGCGAGCTGGACGCCGCGCTGCTCGCCCTGCCGGGGGTCGGTGCGGCCGCCGGCGCGGTGCGCCGCACGCCGTCGGGGGTGGCCGTCCTCGTCGGGTACGTCGTCGCCGAGAAGGACCTGCCCGCGCCGGAACCGGCGGAGCTGCTGGCCCACCTCCGCGAGACCCTGCCGGCAGCGATGATCCCGCTGCTCGCCGTCGTCGACTCCATCCCGACACGGACGTCCGGCAAGGTCGACCGCGACGCGCTGCCGTGGCCGCTCCCCGGGGGCGACGCCGAGGCGCCGTCCCCGCTGAGGGGGACCGCCGGCTGGGTGGCCGGGCGTTGGGCGGAGGTCATCGGGGTCCGACCCGCCGACGAGGACGAGGACTTCTTCGCCCGCGGGGGCAGCTCGCTCACCGCCGCCCAGCTCGTCTCGGCGCTGCGACGGCGCTACCCGGAGATGACGGTCGCCGAGGTCTACGACCACCCGCTGCTGGGCGACCTGGCCGACCACCTCGACGCCCGCTGGCCCGCCGCGGCCGTCGAGCACGCGCCGCCCGCGGTCCCCGTCCCGGTCCCGCGACGCGCGCAGATCATCCAGCTCCTCGCCCTGGTGCCGCTGCGCACCCTCGTCGCGCTGCGCTGGCTGACGGCCCTCGCGGCGCTGAACAACCTCCTCGTCGCCGCGTGGGCCGTGCCGTGGGCGGCGCCGGTGTCCTGGTGGTGGGTCGTGGCCGGCTGGGTCCTGACGGTGAGCCCGCTCGGACGCATGGGGGTCAGCGCCCTCGGCGCCCGCCTCCTCCTGCGCGGCGTGCGGCCGGGGACCTACCCCCGCGGCGGGGGCGTGCACCTGCGGATCTGGGCGGCCGAGCGGCTCGCCGAGGGCTTCGGCGCCGTCACCCCGGCGAGCGCGCCGTGGGTGGGGCTGTACGCGCGGGCGCTCGGCGTGCGCATGGGTCGCGGGGTCACCCTCCACGCCGTCCCGCCGGTCACCGGGATGCTCACGCTGGGCGGGCGCTGCGCCGTGGAGCCCGAGGTCGACCTCTCCGGGCACTGGGTCGACGGGGACGTCGTCCACGTCGGGCACGTGAGCATCGGTGCCCGCGCGACGGTGGGGGCCCGCAGCGTGCTCTACCCGGGTGCGCGGGTGGGGGCGGGCACCGACCTCGCCGCCGGCTCGGCCCTGCACGGCGCCACCGGGGAGGACGAGTACTGGTCGGGCTCGCCCGCCACGCGGGTGCGCCGCGCGCGCCACCCGTGGCCGGCCGAGCGGCCGCCCGAGCCGCGCCGCTGGCCCCTCGTCTACGCCCTGTCCGGCGCGGGCATCGCGGCGCTGGGGCCGCTCGCCGTCGCCGTCGGGCTCGTGCTGGTGGGCCTGGCGGTCCGCGACGCACCGACCGCGGGCGCCGCGCTCGGGCCGGCCCTCCTGGCCGGGGCGGGGGCGGCGCTGGTGGCGTTCGCGGTGTACGCGGGCCTCGTCGTCGCCGTGGTACGGGTGCTGGGCCGGGGGCTGCGGGAGGGGTACCACCCGGTCCGCTCGACCCAGGCGTGGCGGGCGTGGTGCACCGAGCGGCTCATGGACTCTGCCCGCACCGTGCTGTTCCCGCTGTACTCCTCGGTCCTCACGCCCGCCTGGCTGCGGCTGCTCGGGGCGGAGGTCGGCCGGGACACCGAAATCTCCACCGTCATCGGGATCCCCAGCATGATGCGGGTGAAGTCGGGGGCGTTCCTCGCCGACGACACCATGGTCGCCGCCTACGAGCTGGGCGGCGGCTGGCTGCGCGTGGCCCGGGCGAAGGTGGGCCGGCGGGCCTTTCTCGGCAACTCCGGCATGACGGCGCCGGGACGGACCGTGCCGAAGAACGGCCTCGTGGCCGTCCTCTCGGCGACGCCGGACAAGGTGCGGTCCGGCTCGAGCTACCTCGGCAGCCCGCCGGTCCTCCTTCCCCGGGCCGCGACCCTCGACGACGGCGAGCGGACCTACTCCCCACCCGCACGGCTGAGGCGGCTGCGCGGTGCGGTCGAGATCATGCGGCTCGGCGCCGTCGTCGCGCTCGGCCTCCTCGCGCTGGGCACCGCCGCGCTCCTCCAGGCGCTCGTGCTCGCGGGCGGCTGGGGCCTCGCCGCCGCCCTGGGGGGCCTGGTGCTCCTCGCCGCCGGAGCCGTCGCCGCACTGGTGACCGTGGCGGTGAAGTGGCTCGTGGTGGGACGGGTGCGTGCCGGGGAGCACCCGCTGTGGAGCTCGTTCGTCTGGCGCGGCGAGCTCGCGGACACCTTCACCGAGGTCCTCGCCGCCCCGTTCTTCGCCGACGCGGTCGCCGGCACCGTCGCGCTGGTGTGGTGGCTGCGCGCGATGGGAGCGCGGATCGGACGCGGCGTCTGGTGCCAGACCTACTGGCTGCCCGAGGCCGACCTCGTCCACCTGGGGGACGGCGCCGCCGTCGGGCCGGGCTGCGTGGTCCAGACCCACCTCTTCCACGACCGGGTGATGGCCCTGGACACCGTCACCCTCGCTGACGGGGCCACCCTCGGCCCGCACGGGGTCATCCTCCCCGCCGCGGCCCTGGAGGACGGTGCCACGGTAGGACCGGCGTCGCTGGTCCTGCGGGGCGAGCGTGTGCCCCCGGCCACGCGCTGGGTGGGCAACCCGATCGCGCCCTGGCGCACCGACGTGCACGGAACCCGCCACGACGACGGAGCCGGCCTCCGTGCTGGTGGCGACCGCAAGGTCGGTCACCGGTCAGGTGCCGACGACAGGGCCGGCCGGCCACGTTCCACCCACGACAGTGCCGACGACGAGAGGAGCCGCCGGTGAGCGCGGGCGACGAGGAGACCGACCGGTACGAGCCCGCGCACGGGAGCCGGAGCATCCACGTCGAGCACTACGACCTGGACCTGACCTACCGGGTGGTGCCCAACGTGCTCGCCGGCGTCGCCACGCTGACCGTGCGCACACGCGAGGAGGTGCGCGAGATCGCTCTCGACCTCGCGGGGCTGACGGTGGAGAAGGTCGCGGTGCGTGGCGCCGTGCTCACGCGCTACCGCCACCGCGGCGACAAGCTGGTCCTGCGGTTCGCGGAGGAGGTCGGCGACGGCGCGCTGCTCGAGATCTCCGTGCGCTACGGCGGTCGGCCGGTCCCCGTGCGCAGCCCGTGGGGGCCGGTGGGCTGGGAGGAGCTGGAGGAGGGCGTGCTCGTCGCGAGCCAGCCGACCGGGGCGCCGTCGTGGTTCCCGTGCAACGACCGGCCCGGCGACAAGTCCACCTATCGGACCGCGCTGACGGTGGACCGGCCCTTCTTCGTCCTGGCTCATGGGGAGCTGGTCGCGCGCAAGGAGCGGTCCTCGGCGACCACGTGGGTCTACGAGGAGCGCCATCCGACCGCCACGTACCTTGCCACCGTCCAGGTCGGGCACTACGAGAGCGTCGCGCTGGGTGAGCACCCGGTCCCGCAGCGGGTGGTCGTGCCCGTGGCCCACCGCGCGGCCGCGCAGCGGCTGCTAGCGCGCCACCGCGAGCTCATGACCTACTTCACGGAGGTCTTCGGGCCCTATCCGTTCGCTGAGTACTCGGTCGTCGTGACCGCCGACCCGCTCGAGATCCCGGTCGAGGCGCAGGGGATGTCGGTCTTCGGCTCCAACCACCTGAGCGACGACGACGGCGCACGCCTGGTCCCGCACGAGCTCGCGCACCAGTGGTTCGGGAACTCCCTCACCGTGGACTCCTGGCGGCACATCTGGCTGAACGAGGGCTTCGCCTCGTACGCCGAGTGGCTGTGGTCCGAGCACTCGGGTGGCGACAGCGCCGACACCCTCGCACGGACGTGGCACCGGCGGCTGGACGGCGCCGCCCAGGACCTCGTCGTCTCCGATCCCGGGCCCGAGCGGATCTTCGACGACCTCATCTACAAGCGGGGCGCGCTGACCCTGCACGCGCTCCGCCGGACGCTCGGTGACGAGGCGTTCTTCGAGCTTCTGCGGACCTGGACCGGACGGCACCGGTACGGCACCGTCACCATCGGACAGTTCCGCTCACTGGCGGCCCATCGGGCGGAGCTGGCGGGTGGCCCCGCACTGGCCGAGCGCGTTGACGCCGTCCTCACCGCGTGGCTCGACCGCCCGCGGCTGCCCGCGCTGCCGGGGTCGTAGGCGGCCGGCCACGACGGGGCCGGCGCTGGCCCGTGACCAATGGGCTCTCCCACCGCCACGCCCATCTGACCTTCGGGGGCCAACCCTCAGTTCCTGTCCGCCGCCTTTCACGAGGCCGTCTTCGGGTACCGGCATAGCGGCGAGCTCACAGGGCCGTCGTCGGGGCGGTGTTCACAGTCGTGGTGTCGATGTCACACCCCCTCTCTACGGTGGGAACATCAGTTCGAGGTGGAGGTGGGAGCGGTGGACCAGGACCCGGAGTCGGCGGCCTGCGACCGCGGCGGCTCGGCCGGCGACGACCGGCCTGCGGACACCCACACTCGTGATGGCGACGCCCGGGCCGCCCAGGGCGGCGATGCCGATGACCGGGATGCGCAGGCGCGCGAGCGCGGGTACTGCTGCTACGCCGACGCGCTGACCAACGGTGGGTGCGAGCACCTGATCGCCGTGCAGCGGCAGTGGCGGACCGAGGAACGCATCGCCCGGGCCCGCACCCTGACCACGCTGGGCATCAAGGGCCTGGCCGACCAGGCCCACGACGGCCACCGCTGGTCCCAGGACGTCTTCGACCAGCTCCTCGGCCCCGGCGGGTACCAGGCCGTCGCCGAGACCCTCACCCCGCCCCTGCCCACTGTCACTGACACCGACCCGGCCGCCCACTCCGGAACCGACCCGACCGCCGGCTCCGGCTCTGGCTCCGGCTCCGGCTCCGGCTCAGCCACCGTCGCGCACGTCGATGGCGACGACCAGGCCGAGAACACCACCGCTGCCGACGCCGAGGCCGACGCCGAGGCCACTGCCACTGCCGCTGCCGACGCCAACGCCGACACCGGCGCGGATGTCGACAGTGAGGACTCGGCCGGGGACGGGGTCGGGGACGAAGATGCTGCGCGGGTCAGGCGGCGGCGTCGGCTCGACCGGCCGATCGCGGAGGTCATCGCCCAGGTCTACGCCGAGCACGCGGCCACCCTCGGGGTGGCCCTGAACGTCCTGGCCTCGATGGCCCCGGGCCCCGAGCTCGCCGCCCTGCTGGACGAGATCGACCTCGACGCCCTCGCCCCCTTCGCCAAGGTCGAGGTCGTCGCCGCCTACAAACGCCTGGAGTCCTGGTCCGCCGGACGGGCCGCGCTCGCCGCCGCCCACGTCGCCACCGAACCGGTGATGTACGCCAAGACCGGCGCCGCCGCCCCCAAGACCATCGACGGCACCGCCGAAGAGCTCGCCCTACGCCTGGCCACCACCCGGCAGGACGCCGCCAAGCTCGTCGCCACCGGCCAGGGCCTGACCCGGTCCTTCACCGCGACCCGCGCCCACCTCGAATCCGGTCAGATCGACTACCGCAAGGCCGCCACCATCGTCGCCACCCTCCACCACAGCCCCACCCCCGTGGCGTGGATGGTCGAGCACGACATCCTCACCGAGGCCGACCGGCGCACCCACCCCCAGCTCGTGCGCGACCTCGCCGACAAGCTCATCGCCGTCGACCCCCACGATGCCCAGGCCCGCCACCACCGCGCCCGCGCCCGCCGCCACGTCACCCACACCCAGCCCCTACCCGACGGCATGGGCCGCATCAGCGCCGTCACCACCGCCACCACCTGCGTCCAGATCGACCTCGTCCTGGACCACATGGCCCAGAGCGCCCGCGCCGCCGGCGACACCCGCACCACCGACCAGCTCCGAGCCGACATCCTCCTCGCCCTCATCACCGGCCGCTTCCGCCCCACCACCCACACCCCCGGCCACGACCACGACCACGCCGAGGGCGACGTCCACGCCGCCACCAACAGCGACGCCGACGCCGACGCCGACGCCGCCACCGCAGCCGATGCCGATGCCGCAGCCGATACCGCAGCCGACGCCGATGCCGGGACCGGGGCCGTCGAGTCCGGGACGACCTGCCGGTGCCCCGCCGCCCCCCAGGACCCCGGCGAGGGCCCCTGCCTGCCCCCGCTATACCTGCTCATCCCCACCGACGGCGAGTGGTTCGGCGACCCACCCAAGGTCGACATCCGCCTCGACGTACCCCTGTCCGTCCTCCTCCCACCAGCCACCGCCACCCCACCGACCACCACCACGCAGCAGCCACCGCCGACGTCAGGTCCGCCGCAGGACGCTCCCACGGTGCCCGGCCAGCCCCCCGACGACCCGGCAGAGTCACCGCCGACCTCCGACCCGCCGACCTCCGACCCGCCGACCTCCGACCCGCCGCAGGACACGCCGACCTCTGACCCACCGCAGGACACGCCCGCGGTGCCCGGCGAGTTCCCCGACGACCCGCCCGCCGGTGTCGCCACCCTCACCGGCTACGGCCCCATCACCCCCGACGTCGCCCGCGCCCTCGCCGCCGGCGGCACCTGGCGCCGGATCGTCACCGACCCCCTCACCGGAGCCGTCCTCGACGTCGGCCGCACCCGCTACCGGCCCCCCGCCGACCTCCTCGACCACGTCCGCCAACGCGACCGCACCTGCGTCCGCCCCGGCTGCACCACCCCCGCCCACCGCTGCCAGTACGACCACACCCAAGCCTGGGCCCACGGCGGCCCCACCGCCGCACACAACGGCGGACCCCTGTGCACCCGCGACCACACCATCAAAACCGCCGGCATCTTCACCGTCGTCCAGCCCCAACCCGGCATCTTCGAATGGCTCACCCCCACCGGACACGCCTACCGACGAGAGATCAACGGCACCATCACCATGCTCCCCCACACACCGCCCCACCTCGCCGACCGCCGACCCACGACGAAACACCTCACCGGCGCCGCACCCGGCGATCCACCCCCAGACCCCGGCACCCCGCCCTACTGATCGCGCCGCTCCGCGGCCAGCACGATCTCGCCCTCGAAGGTCCGAACCTCGACCCGCGAACGTCCGTCCGTGGCTGCACCGCCCGGGTCAACACCGCGCAGCAGCACGGCGACCGCGCCGACGATCCCAGCCCCGATCCCGAGGTCGGCGACCTGCAGATCGGGGACACCTCGGACAGCCGCACCGCCGACGAGCGGCACGAGCTCGAGGTCAGACGGGGAGCGCCGCAGACCCGTCCCGAGCGCCTTCAGCGCCGCCTCCTTCCGCACCCAGGCGGCGGCGACGGCGTCCCGCCGCTCGGCCGGCGCGAGAGCCTCGACGTGGAGCCGTTCACCGGGTGAGAGTGCGACGTCCGCAACCGGGGCTGCATCGACGGAGGCGACCGACTCGACGTCGATGCCGACAGGTCCGGCGTCAGTCAGCGCGACAGCGAGCACACCCGAGCTGCGGGTCACGCTGACCCACAGCCCCTCGACGCCCTCAATATGGACCTGCCCGTGCGCCTCCCCGCAAACCACGCAGCGCGCGACGAGCGGCACGTCCTCCGGAGTGAGCCCCAGCCGCTCACCGAGAACTCGGCGCAGCATGACGCGTGCCACCACGAAGGCGGCTCGCCGGTCCGTCCGCAGCTGCCGTGCGCGCCTCCCCTCAACGGCGTCCAGCTCGGCGGGCAGGCCGCGGTCGTCGGAGGTGGCCCGCTCGGTCAACCACTGCTCGCCCACGCCGGCGGCGACGAACCAGACGTCCACCACGGCGATGCCCACTCCGTCATCCTCGCGCGATCGAGTCACCGCTGGGCGGCAGCACCAGCTCACGGCTCACGGCTCACGGCTCACGGCTCACGGCTCCACGCGGATCATCCGGAACCCTCGAGGGCTCGCCCGGCACACCGACCCCCAGAGGCCGGTGTCCCGGGCAAGCGCGTCAGGCTCCCGGTTCCGCCAGACCCGAGCGCTGCTGGCTGGCGTGGAGCTCCTTCTCGTTGATGGGCTCGCGCCCGACGGCACGCTGGTGGCGGAAGTACTCCCGCGCCTCGCGCTGACGCTCCGCCTCCACACCGGTGGCGATCGTGGCGCGCAGGTGACCCGGGGTGTACCCGAAGGCGCCGACGAGGTCGTTCACGTGCGGGCGGAGTCGCGTGAGCAGCCTGTCGACGTAGCTCGTGACCGTCTTTGCGCGCTGGCCCGAGATGCGCCCGTTCATGAGGTACCAGGCGAGGTTCTTCTCGATCAGGGTGAGGCCGTAGAGGTCGCGGAGCGTGGTGAGGACCTCCCGGGTCCGAGGGTCGCGCACCGTGGGCAGCGCGGCGGTGAAGGCCTCCCACTGCAACAGCTCGGCGTGCGACCGCGCCGCCTCGATGAGCTCGTGCTGGTGGGCGTTGAACAGCGCGGCCGCCTCGACCGGCGAGGCGTGCCGGGCCGGCCGCAGCGCCGTCGCGATCTCGGCGATCATCGACTCCACGCGGTCCTCGAGCAGCTCGCGCTGCGTCTCTGCGGCTCGCAGGTGCCCGGCCGAGCGCGCCCGGGAACCGGTGTCGAGGACGGACTGGGCGGCCCGGCGCAGCGGCGTGCGGTGCAGCGTCATGTCCGCCGCCCGAGCAGCGACGTAACGGACGGCGCCGGCGATGTCGACCTTCGCCATCTCCCGGCCGTAGTCGGTGAGCAGACGCTTGCCGACGAGCTGGAGGAGGACGTTGTTGTCGCCCTCGAACGTGACGTAGACGTCCATGTCCTGCCGTAGTCCGACCAGACGGTTCTCCGCCATGTAGCCGGCGCCGCCGCAGGCCTCCCGCGCCTCCTGGAGCGCGTCGAGCGCGAGCCACGTGGTCATCGGCTTGGCCGCGGCCGCGAGAGTCTCGAGGTCCTGACGGTGCTCGTCGGAGTCGTGCTTGCCGGAGAAGACCTCGTCGAACCGGTCGAGCAGCTCGTTCTGGGCGAAGGTTGCCGCGTACGTCCGGGCGAGGAGCGGCAGCAGCCGGCGCTGGTGCTGCTGGTAGTCCATGAGCACCACCTCGCTGTGCTCGTCCGCGCCGGTGAACTGACGACGCTGGGTGCCGTAGGTGACAGCGATCGCGAGCGCCATCTTCGACACGCTCACCGCTGCGCCGGACAGGGAGACCCGGCCCTGGACGAGCGTGCCGAGCATGGTGAAGAACCGCCGTCCCGGGCTGGAGATCGGCGAGGAGTAGGTGCCGTCCGCCGCGACGTCCCCGTAGCGGTTGAGGAGGTTCGTGCGAGGCACGCGCACGTGGTCGAACCACAGCTGCCCGTTGTCGACCCCGCGGAGCCCGCCCTTGAGCCCGTCGTCCGAGCCCTGGACCCCGTCGACGAAGCGCATCTCGCCGTCGGCCCCCTTCTCCCGGATCGGCACGTAGAAGGCGTGGACCCCGTGGTTCACGCCCTTGGTGACCAGCTGGGCGAAGACGACCGCCGCCACGCCGTGCAGCGCGGCGTTGCCGATGTACTCCTTGCGTGCGGCGGTGATCGGGGTGTGGATGACGAACTCCGCCGTCGACTCGTCGTAGGTCGCGGTCGTCGCGATGGACGCGACGTCGGACCCGTGACCGATCTCGGTCATGGCGAAGCAGCCCGGGACGCTGAGGTCGAGGATGCCGGGAAGCCACCGACGGTGGTGCTCCTCGTTGCCCAGGTGCAGGACCGCGGAGCCGAACAGGCCCCACTGGACGCCGGCCTTGATCTGCAGCGACGGGTCGAGGACCGCCAGCTCCTCGAAGCCGGCGAGATTCCCGCCGGGGTCACCCTTGCCGCCGACCTCCGGCGGGTAGGCACGGTGGACGAGGCCCATCTCCGCGAGCCGCCGGGACTGCGCCAGGACGCGCTCCCGGTGCTCGTCCATGGTCAGGCCCTCGATCTTCTGGAGCTCGGGGTCGAGGGCGAGGTCGCGGGCGGCCCGTCGCAGCTGCCACCAGCGCCCGTCGAGGATCTTCCCCAGCGCGGCGACGTCGACCCGCTCACCGGTCTCGACCGGGGTCACGCCCGGGCTGGGCGGGGTCGCGGCCGAGGGCAGCTGCTCGAGGGAGGCGGGGTTGACGCCGCCGTCCGGGCTCGCGGGCAGGGTCTCGGCCCGGCTCGCCGGGCTCTGGCTGGTGGGGATCGTGGTGCTCATCGGTTCTCCGGTTCGCGTCGTTGCTGGTCGGGTCTTCGGTGGTGCGGGTCGGGTCTTCGGTGGTGCGGGTCGGGTCTTCGGTGGTGCGAGTCAGATCCTCGGTGGTGCGGGTCGGGTCCTCGTGGTGCAGGTGGGTCCTTGCCGGTCAGCTCGTGGATACAGGTCAGTGATGTGGCCCCTCTCCTGCGGTGCGCCCGGTCTCAGGGCCGCCGTCGCGCGCGCCGTGTCACCCCGACCGCTCCGTCCCACAGCCAGTTGGCCAGGTGGGCGGTCATCTCCTCACGGCTCATCTCGGCGAGGACGCCCTCCGCACCCGACGGCGTCGACGCGGCCTCCGACCCGCTCTCACCGGGGCGGTCCACCCGCGAGGCGATCCAGCGCTCGGCGGCGCCGCGGACCAGCCCCACGACGCCGGCCGCCCACACGTGAGCGACGGCGAGGGTCACGTCGTCGGGACCGTCACCCGGCTCCTCGCCGCGCAGGGCGGGCAGGAGCGAGTCGACGACGAGGTCCGCGACCTCGGCGACGAACCCTCGAAGCGCCCCGGCCGTGGATGCGGCCTCGGTGCGGGTGACGAACGTGTAGACGTGCGGCGCGCGGTCGACCATCTCCAGGTAGACGGCGACCATCGCCGAGATCCTCTCGCGCGGACCCCCGGCCGTTGCCGCCGCCTCCTCGAGGGCGATGCGCATCCGGCCGAGCACCTCCTCGCCGACAGCGGTCTGGAGGCCGGTCTTGTCGGTGAAGTAGCGGTAGAGGATCGACTTGGAGGTGCCGATCGCCGCCGCCAGCTCGTCCATCGACGGGTCCGGACCGCCGTGCTGCACGGCCCGGCGCGCCGCCCGGACGAGCTCCTCGCGCCGCGAGGTGCGGTGCCCTGCCCAGCGCGTGGAGCGCCCGTCGGGCGTCGGACGCCCGTGCGCGCGGGCGGAGCCGGCGGGCACGGAGTCACCGGCCGGCGCAGAACCCGCGGCGCGCCCGGTGTCGCCCCCGCGTCGGGAGGCGCCGGATCCACCGGCGAGCGCGGAGTCCTCGCCGGGCGTGGGGGTGCGGTCCGTGACAGGCATCACGATACTGACAGTATCAGGTACTGTGAGTACCGCAATGGTCGACGGCGGGCGACGGACCTTGGTCCCGTCCCACCACGACCGCTCCGCAGCGAACGCCGGGCCCGCCCGGCAGACACCCGCACCGGCAGGAAGAGGACGACGACGTGACCTCAGCACCCACCCCGCAGACCCCCGCGAAGCGCGCGGCGATCGTGGGGGCGAACCGCATCCCGTTCGGCAAGGCCGGCAGCGCCTATGCCGGCGCGTCCAACAAGGACATGCTCACGGCGGCCCTCGAGGGCCTCGTGGCCCGCTTCGGTCTGGCCGGCGAACGGCTGGACGAGGTCGCCGCGGGCGCCGTCGTCAAACACTCCCGCGACTTCAACCTCACCCGCGAGACGGTCCTCGGCTCGTCCCTGGACCACCACACCCCCGCCTACGACGTCCAGCGCGCGTGCGGCACGGGCCTGGAGGCGATCGTCGGCGTCGCCAACAAGATCGCCCTCGACCAGGCCCAGGTGGGTGTCGGCGGCGGTGTCGACTCCGCCTCCGACGCACCGGTGGTCGTCTCCGAGCGCCTGAGGAAGGCGCTGCTCAGGGCCAGCCGCGCCAAGACCCTCCCGGACCGGCTCAAGGCCTTCGCGGCGATCCGGCCGCGCGACCTCGCCCCCGTGGCACCCGACGTCGCCGAGCCGCGCACCGGGCTGAGCATGGGCGAGCACCAGGCCCTCACGACCGCCCGCTGGGGCATCACCCGCGAGGCCCAGGACGCCCTGGCGCTGGCCTCCCACACCAACCTCGCCGCCGCGTACGAGCGCGGGTTCTTCGACGACCTCATGACGCCCTACCGCCGGCTCACGCGCGACGAGTCGCTGCGCGCGGACACCTCGATGGAGAAGCTCGCCAAGCTCAAGCCCGTCTTCGGCACCCGGACGGCCACGCCCGAGGGTCCGGCGGCGACCATGACCGCCGGCAACTCCACCCCGCTGTCCGACGGCGCGTCGGTCGTGCTCCTCTCGTCGGACGAGTGGGCCGCCCAGCGCGGCCTGCCGGTCCTGGCCCACGTCGTCGACGCCCAGGCCGCGGCCGTGGACTTCGTCGCCGGTGAGGAGGGCCTGCTCATGGGCGGCGCCTACGCCATCCCCACCCTGCTCGACCGCACCGGGATGCGCCTGGAGGACTTCGACTTCGTCGAGATCCACGAGGCGTTCGCCGCGACCGTCCTGGCGACGGTGGCCGCGCTCGAGGACGAGGACTTCGGCCGCACCCGACTCGGCCGCGACGGCGCGGTGGGCACGGTCGACCGCTCCCGCCTCAACGTCACCGGCTCCTCCCTCGCGGCCGGCCACCCCTTCGCCGCCACGGGCGGCCGGATCGTCGGCACGCTCGCCAAGCTCCTGCACGAGCGCGGCGAGTCCGAGGTCCGCCCCGGCTCCCCCGCCCGCGGTCTCATCTCGGTCTGCGCGGCCGGCGGCCAGGTCGTCACCATGATCCTGGAGGCAGCGTGAGCGACACCTACGCCAAGCTCGTCGGCGCCCCCGGCCCGGCCCAGCAGCTCGCCAAGAAGCTCGGCCTCCCCCGGCCCGCCCGCCTGCGGCGCACCGACCCGACGTCGGTCGACCGGCCGCTGACCCCCGGACCGGTCCTCGTCCTGTCCGACGCCGCCTCCACCGCCGACGCCGACACGGTCGCCGAGGGCCTGCTCGCCTGGGACCTCGACGTCCACCGCGACGTGCGGCTGCCGGACCACGCCCGCTGGGGCGCCGTCGTGCTGGTCCTCACCGAGCTGCCCCACCCCGCCGCGCTGTCCGCGCCCGCCATGCAGCTGGGCTCCGTGCTGCGCTCACTCGCACCGGGCGCCCGGGTCGTCGCCCTCTCCCGCCGGGCCCCGGGCCCGGACACGACGACGGCCCCGGCGGTCGCGGCCGCCCGGGCCGGCGTGGACGGCTTCGTCCGCTCGGTCGCCAAGGAGCTGCGGAACGGCGCCACGGCGAACGGCGTCGTCCTGGCCGACGACGTCGACGTCCGCGCGCCCTCCGTTCGCGGGGCGCTGCGGTTCTTCCTCTCGGCCCGCTCCGCGTTCGTCGACGGCCAGCTCCTGCCGGTCGTCTCGGGCGCCGGCTCGGAGCCGGCGGACTGGGCCCGCCCCCTCGCCGGGGTGGTCGCCGTCGTCACCGGAGCCGCCCGCGGCATCGGCGCGGAGGTGGTCCGTGTCCTCGCGCGCGACGGCGCCCACGTGCTGGGCGTGGACGTGCCCGCCGCCGGGGAGTCGCTCACGTCCGTGATGAACGAGGTGCACGGGGTCGCCCTCCAGCTCGACATCACGGCTGAGGACGCCGCCGCACGCATCCTCGACGTCGCGCGCTCGCGCTACGGGCACCTCGACGTCGTCGTCCACAACGCCGGCATCCTGCGCGACAAGCTGCTCGCGAACATGTCGGCCGAGAAGTTCGACGACCTCACCGCGGTCAACGTCACCGCCCCGCTGCGGATGAACGAGACCTTCGCCCGGCCCGGGGTGCTCGGTTCGCCGTCGACGGCGCCGCGGATCATCTCCCTGGCCTCGACCTCCGGCATCGCCGGCAACCGCGGCCAGACCAACTACGCCAACGCCAAGGCCGGCCTCATCGGCATGACCCGGGCGCTGGCGGGGTCGCTCACGGACGCCGGCGGGACGGTCAACGCGGTGGCCCCGGGCTTCATCGAGACCGAGATGACCGCCAGCGTGCCGCCGGTCCCTCGCCAGGTCATGCGGTGGGCGAGCTCCCTCCAGCAGGGCGGGCGCCCGGTCGACGTCGCGGAGGCGATCGCCTTGCTCGCCTCCCCCCAGGCAGGCGGTATCGACGGGCAGGTGCTCCGCGTGTGCGGGCAGCTGCAGACCGGCCAGTGACCGGCGACGGCGTGCGCGCCGCGTCCCGGCGTCCGGCGGGCTACCGGGAGGAGGTGCTCCCCACGATGCCCAGCCTGGGCCGGCTCTACGCCCAGGCCGTGGGACGCACGCGCACGCTGGTGATGGCCCGGAACCCCGCGGCCCGTGGCGGGCTGCCCCCGGTCGTGCTGCGGGTCGACGACGTCCGGCCGGACGTCGCCACGCTGGCGGAGTACCAGCACCTGCTCGACGAGCCCGGCACCGACCGGCTCCCCGCCGGGTACGTGCACGTGCTGGCCTTCCCGCTCGCGATGGCGGTGATGGTCCGCGAGGACTTCCCGCTGCAGGTCCTCGGGCTCGTCCACCTCGCCAACACCGTCGAGCAGCTCGCCCCGCTCGACCTCGGGACGCGCCTGACCGTACGGGCGTGGGCCCAGGACGCGCGCGAGCACCGCAAGGGCGCCCAGGTCGACCTCGTGGTCGAGGCCAGCACCGGACCCGCCGACACGGTCGTGTGGCGAGGCGTCTCGACGTACCTCGCCACCGGACGCGTCCCGGCCGGGCTGCCGCTCGCCCCGGCGCTGCCCGAGGGCGAGCGGGGGGCACCTCCCGCCGTCCCGACGGCGCTGTGGCGTCTCGGGCCGGACGTCGGCAGGCGGTACGCGGAGGTCTCCGGGGATCGCAACCCGATCCACGTCTCCCGCCTGGGCGCACGGCTCTTCGGCTTCCCCCGGCCGATCGCGCACGGGATGTACACCGCGGCCCGGGCGCTCGCGGCCGTGCCCGGACGCGGGGACCGTTTCGAGTGGACCGCGACGTTCGGCAAGCCCGTGCTCCTGCCCGCCACCGTGGCGTTCGCGGCCCAGGGCGGTACGTACACCGCCTGGGGTCTGCGCTCGGGCAAGATCCACCTCACCGGGGCCGTCCGGCCGCTCTGAGCATCCGGCGCCGGTGGTCCTCAGGGGCCCCTGCACCGGGCGTCGCAACGGTTGTGCACCGATACGCCGTCCGGTGCTGCGCCCGCCCTGCCGGTCGGGGTGGGCGCAGCACCGGACGGGTCTCGGCGGTCAGTTATCCACCACGAGTACCCACAGGCTTGTGCACATACACACAGAGCCGGGGACAACCCTGTGGACGACCGGTGGAGAAGGTCGCGGCAGGCCCGTCCACCACCTCGACACCCGGTGTTCGGGTGGCCGTCACCGGACGGACACCATCCCGGCGGGCCCCCATGCTCCGTTGACGCCGGAGCGCGGCGAAGTGTGTTTCGTTTCACATTCGCGCCACCGGGCGTGAGCTCGGCAGGGCACCGCACAGGGCCCGCTCCGCCGCCGGGTGCCCGGCACCGGGACCGGCCGGCCAGGCCACGTACCCTTCCGGTGTGTCCGCCACCATGCACGTCACCGGCCTCGGCGCCGCCCGCGGGCCGCGCCGGCTCTTCGCGGACCTCACCTTCACGATCGCCCCGGGTGACGTGTGGGGTCTGGTCGGGGCCAACGGCGCCGGCAAGTCCACGCTGCTGGCGGCCCTGGCCGGCCACGCCACCGGCGCGGACCTCGACGGCACGATCACGCTCGCCCCGCCGACGGCCACGGTCGGGCACCTCGTCCAGGAGCCGGAGCGCCGGGCCGGCGAGTCGGTGCTGGACCTGCTGCGCCGTCGCACCGGCGTCGCCGCCGCAGCAGCCGACATGGACGCCGCCGCCCACGCTCTCGGTGAGCGCCCCGAGGACCCCACGACCGCCGACGACTACTCCCGCCTCCTCGAGCGCTGGCTCGCCCTCGGCGGGGCCGACCTCGACGAGCGTGCCGGCGCGGCCGCCGACGACGTCGGCCTCACGGTCGACCTCGACACCCCCACCAGCTCCCTCTCCGGCGGTGAGGCGGCCCGGGCGTCCCTCGCCGCCCTGCTCCTCTCGCGCTACGACCTGCTCCTCCTGGACGAGCCGACCAACGACCTCGACCTGGCCGGCCTGGACCGCCTCGAACGGTTCGTCACCGCGGCGAGGGTGCCGATCGTCGTCGTGAGCCACGACCGCGAGTTCCTCGCGCGCACCGTCACCGGCGTCGTCGAGCTGGACCTGGCCCAGCGGCAGGTGCGCGTGCACGACGGCGGGTACGACGCCTACCTCGCGGAGCGCGAGCTGGCCCGCCGCCGGGCCCGCGAGGCCTACGACGAGTACGAGGACCGGCTCGGCTCCCTCACCGAGCGCCTGCAGACGCAGAAGGGCTGGGTCGACAAGGGCGTCCGCAACGCCCGGCGCAAGGCCCGCGACTCCGACAAGCACATCAAGGCCCGCGCTGTTGCGCGGACCGAGAAGCAGGCGGCCAAGGTCAGCCAGTCCGAGCGGGCCATCCAGCGCCTGGACAAGGTGGAGGAGCCACGCAAGGAGTGGGAGCTGCGCATGTCGATCGCGCACGCCCCCCGCTCGGGAGCGGTCGTCGCCACCGCCGACGGCGCCGTCGTGCGCCGTGGGGCCTTCACCCTCGGCCCCGTCACCGCTCAGGTGGACTACGCCGACCGGATCGTCATCACGGGGGCCAACGGCTCGGGCAAGTCCACCCTCCTCGGCCTGCTCCTCGGGCGGCTGGAGCCGTCGGAGGGGCGCGCCGGCCTCGGGGCCGGCGTCGCGGTGGGCGAGGTGGACCAGGCCCGCGCCCTCCTCGACGGCGGCCGGACGCTCGCGGCGACCTTCGCGGAGGAGCTGCCGGACTGGCCCGACGCCGAGGTGCGCACCCTCCTGGCCAAGTTCGGCCTGGGCGGGGACCACCCGCTGCGGCCCGCGGGGTCACTCTCCCCCGGCGAGCGCACCCGCGCCGCGCTCGCGCTGCTCCAGGCGCGGGGGGTCAACCTCCTCGTCCTCGACGAGCCGACCAACCACCTCGACCTGCCCGCGATCGTCCAGCTCGAGCAGGCGCTGGAGTCCTTCGCCGGCACCCTGCTGCTGGTCACGCACGACCGGCGCATGCTCGCCGACGTGCGCGCCACCCGGCGCTGGCACCTCGACGCGGGCCGGCTCACGGACGAGTCGGTCTGAGGTCCGGCCGGACGCCCGGCTGTCGACCGGCCGGCCCGGCCGGCGGCCGCGGGCCTAGCTGCCGTAGTCCTCGATCTTCACCGCGGAGATCTCGAACTCGAGGGTGATCTTCTCCGAGACGAGCACGCCGCCCGTGTCCAGCGCGACCTGCCACTCCAGGCCCCAGTCCCGGCGGTTCACCCGCCGGGTGCCCTCGAACCCTGCACGGAGGGCCCCGGAGGGGTCCCGCTGGACGCCCACGGCCTCGAGCGGGATGACCACGTGCTTGGTGACGTCGCGGATCGTGAGGTCGCCGGCGACCATGTACGTGTTGTCCTCCACCTCGTCCACGGCGGTCGAGGTGAAGACGATCTCGGGGTACTGCTCGGCGTCGAAGAAGTCGGCGCTGCGCAGGTGGGCGTCCCGCTCGGCGTTGCGCGTGTCGACGCTCGCCGTCCTGAGCCGCACGGTCACGGTGGACCGCGAGAGGTCGTCCGCGTCGACGTGCATGCGCCCGTCGATCTCGTTGAAGGCACCGCGCACCTTCGTCACCATCGCGTGGCGGGCCGAGAAGCCGATCCGGGTGTGACTCGGGTCGAACATCCACTCGCCGCCGAGCTGCGCGTCGATCTCCGGCATGGGGGTGCTCCTTCGCCGCTCCGAGGCCGGGTGGAGGCCCGACCGTGGCGAGAGTATGGCACGGGGAGGCCGCTCCCGTCCGGTGACCTGCGACGACGCCGGGCCCCTAGACTTCCCCACGCACGCCGCCCAGCGGTGCTTCGACGACGAAGGGTGTGTCCGATGAGGGTTGGGGTTCCGCGCGAGGTCAAGGACACCGAGTTCCGGGTCGCGCTCACGCCCGCCGGGGTCCACGAGCTCGTCCGCGCGGGCCACGAGGTGGTCGTCGAGGCCGGGGCGGGCACGGGCTCGTCCATCCCGGACCCGGACTTCGCCGCGGCGGGCGCGTCCATCCTCGACTCCGCCGACGACGTCTGGGAGGCCGGCGACCTCATCCTCAAGGTCAAGGAGCCGGTGGCGGAGGAGTACCACCGCATGCGTGCGGGTCAGACCCTCTTCACCTACCTCCACCTCGCCGCCGACCGTGAGCTCACCGAGGAGCTCGTGCGCCGCCGGGTCACCGCCGTCGCGTACGAGACCGTCCAGCTCAGCGACCGCACGCTGCCCCTGCTGGCGCCGATGAGCGAGGTCGCCGGCCGGCTCGCGCCCATGGTCGGCTCGCACACCCTCATGAGCGCCCAGGGCGGGCGCGGGGTGCTGCTGGGCGGGGTATCAGGGGTGTACGCCGCGAAGGTCGTCGTCATCGGGGCCGGGGTGGCCGGGATGAACGCCGCGGCCATCGCTCTGGGCATGCAGGCCGAGGTCCTCCTCCTCGACCGCGACATCGCCAAGCTCCGCCACGCCGACGCCATCTACCAGGGCCACTGCCAGACCGTCGCCTCGAACTCCTACGAGATCGAGCGCGCGATCGCCGACGCCGACCTCGTCATCGGGGCGGTCCTCCTCCCCGGGGCGAAGGCCCCGCGGCTGGTGACCAACGAGCAGGTGAGCCGGATGAAGCCCGGCTCCGTCGTCGTCGACATCTCGGTGGACCAGGGCGGCTGCTTCGAGGACACCCGGCCGACGACGCACACCGACCCGACCTACCGCGTCCACGACACGGTGTTCTACTGCGTGGCGAACATGCCCGGCGCCGTGCCGCACACGTCGACCTACGCCCTCACCAACGCGACCGTGCCCTACGCGGTCGAGCTCGCCGGCCGCGGCTGGCGCGACGCGATGCGCGCCGACCCGGCACTGGCGCACGGCCTCAACACCCACGACGGCACCGTGACGAACGCCGCCGTCGCCGCGGCGCACGGCATGGACGCGGCCGACCCGGCTGAGGTCGTCGGCGGCTGAGGATCGGCCCGCCGGGCGCACCTGGCGCGCGAAACCGGGCAGCGCCGACGCTCAGCGGCTGACGAGCGAGCCGAGGACGGACGTGAACAGGCGGAGCCCGTCCGTGCCGGCACGCGGGCGTCCCGGCTCGTCCGGGCCGAACCCGGGCTCGACGGCGTGCTCGGGGTGGGGCATGAGCCCGACGACGTTGCCGCGGGCGTTCGCGATCCCGGCGATGTCACGCAGGGAGCCGTTGGGGTTGCCGCCCTCGTAGCGGAAGACGACCCGTCCCTCCCCCTCGAGCCGGTCGAGCGTGTCCTCGTCGGCGACGTAGCCCCCCTCGCCGTTCTTCAGCGGGACCGTGATGACCTCGCCGAGCTCGAGGTCCGACGTCCACGCCGTGGATGTGCTCGTCACGCGCAGGTCCTGGTCCCGGCACACGAAGAGCTGGTGGTCGTTGCGGATGAGGGCGCCGGGCAGCAGGTGCGCCTCGCACAGGATCTGGAAGCCGTTGCAGATGCCCAGCACCGGCAGGCCGGTCTCGGCCGCCGCGACGATCTCGCCCATGACGGGCGCGAAGCGGGCGATGGCCCCGCAGCGCAGGTAGTCGCCGTAGGAGAAGCCGCCGGGCAGGACGACGGCGTCGACGCCGCGCAGGTCCTCGTCGGCGTGCCACAGCGCGACCGGCTCGGCCCCCGCGAGGCGGACGGCCCGCTGGGCGTCGCGGTCGTCGAGGCTCCCGGGGAAGGTGACGACGCCGATCCGCGCGCCGTTCACCGGGCGGCCTCGTCGACCTCGTAGACCCCCACGACGTCCTCGATGACGGGGTTGGACAGCGCGGTCTCGGCGGCCCGTCGGGCGGCGTCGAGGAGCTCGCTGGTGACCTCGCCGTCGACGCTCAGCTCGAACCGCTTGCCCTGGCGCACGCCCGCGAAGTGGTCGAGGCCCAGCCGGGGCAGCGCGCGGGCCACGGCCTTGCCCTGCGGGTCGAGGATCTCGGGCTTGGGCATGACCTCGACGACGATGCGTCCCATTGCGGTGCTCCTGGGCGTGTGGCGGACGACGGCGCCTCCAGGGTAGCCGCCACGGCGCGCCACCCGGCCAGGGTGTCCACGGGTGGTGCCGGACGTCACCGGGCACCGGAGGTCGCGGGACAGCCGACATCGCGGACGGCGGACATCGCGGACGGCGGACATCGAGGACAGCAGACATCACCAGACGGCGGACACCGCCGGACGCCGGACAAGCCGACGGCCGGCCGCGGTGATCCGCAGCCGGCCGACGGGCTCAGGGGGTGGGGCGGCGCGTCGCCGTCACACCCGGTACTGGACGGCGAGCGGGCAGGCCCACACGTCGAGGCCGCCGCGGCCGACCTGGTTGAGGTAGGTCCCCACCGCGCGGTAGGACTGGACGAGGGTGGTCTCGGTGTAGCGCACACCCAGCTGGTCGCAGTACTCGCGCACCATCGGCGCGACCTTGCGCAGGTTGGGCCGAGCCATCGAGGGGAAGAGGTGGTGCTCGACCTGGAAGTTCAGGCCGCCCATGAAGGTGTCGACGGCGCGCCCGCCGGAGATGTTGCGGCTCATGAGCACCTGGCGCCGGAGGAAGTCGATCTTCACGTCCGGCGCGACCATCGGCATGCCGATGTGGTTCGGGGCGAAGGACAGCCCCATGTACAGGCCGAAGATCGCGAGCTGCAGCCCGATGAACGCGGCGGCCTTGCCGGGCGAGAGCACGAGGAAGACGAGCGTGACGTAACCGACGAGACGGACGGTGATGAAGGCGATCTCGACGCCACGACGCTTGACCACCTCGCCGCGGCCCAGCGCCCGCTTGAGGCCCTGGACGTGGAGGTTGACGCCCTCGAGGAGCAGCAGCGGCCAGAAGAACCAGCCCTGCTTGCGCCCCAGCCACCGGGTGACGGGGTGCTTGCGGGCCGCGATGTCCTCGGGGGTGTACGCGAGGACGCCGGGCTCGACGTCGGGGTCGGCACCGGCCTTGTTCGGCGCGGCGTGGTGCTTGTTGTGCTTGCGCTGCCACCACCCCAGGCCCATCCCGGCGTAGAGGTTGATGACGATGAGGGAGACCCACTCGTTCCACTTGCCCGAGACGAAGATCTGGCGGTGGGCGGCGTCGTGACCGACGAACGCGACCTGCGTCAGGAGCACGGCCAGCACGGCGGCGGTGACGAGCTGCCACCACGTGTCACCGACGACCACGAAAACGGCCATGAGCGCGAGCCCGGCCACCGTCAGGCCGATGAGCTTGGCCCAGTAGTAGCCGTACGCGCGCCGCATGAGCCCGGCCTCCTGCACCTTGGCGGTCAGCGCGGTGAAGTCGCTGACCTGGTGCCGGCGGGCCGCGCCGGGGGTGCGGGGGGACGGGGTGCGCGTGGGTTCGAGGGTCTGGCTCAACGGCCGCCGCCTTGTCGGTCGAGGGGCGCGACCCGTGGCCGCACACGCCCGGGTACGGGCGCTGCGACCGAGTGTGGCACGGATCCGGCCCGCACGACAGAGGAGGTTACGTTTGCGTAGGTTTCGCCTGGTCAGGCGCTCGACCGCGTCTCATGCCTCGAGGACGAGGCCGGTGAGGCGCTCGTAGGCCTCGACGTAGCGCTCGCTCGTCCGCTCGACCACCTCGCGCGGCAGCGCCGGTGGCGGCGTCCCCGCGCGTCGGTCCCAGCCGGAGGCGGGCGAGGTGAGCCAGTCACGGACGAACTGCTTGTCGTAGCTCGTCTGCGCCCGGCCGGGCTCCCAGTCCTCGGCCCGCCAGAAGCGGGAGGAGTCCGGGGTCAGCACCTCGTCCCCGAGGACGATGACCGGCTCGCCGGGCTGCAGGGACGCACCGAACTCGAGCTTGGTGTCGGCCAGGATGATGCCCCGCTCGCCCGCGATCTCGGCGGCGCGACGGTAGACGGCGAGGGTGCGGTCGCGCAGGCGGCGGGCGATGGGCAGGCTCACCCGGTCGGCGGTCTCCTCGAAGGTGATGTTCTCGTCGTGCTCGCCGACCTGGGCCTTGGCGGCCGGGGTGAAGATGGGCTCCGGCAGACGGGCCCCCTCCTCGAGCCCGGGCGGCAGCGGCAGCCCGCAGACGGTGCCGGACGTCCGGTACTCGGCCATGACCGAGCCGGTGATGTACCCGCGCACGACGCACTCGACCGGGTACATCCGCAGCTGCCGGCAGATCATCGCCCGGCCCCGCACCTCCTCGGGCACGTCGAGGGAGACCACATGGTTGGGGACGACGTCGGCGAGCTGGTCGAACCACCACAGGCTCATCGCGGTGAGGATCCGGCCCTTGCCCGGGATGGTCGTCGGGAGGATGTAGTCGTAGGCGCTGATGCGGTCGGACGCGACGACGAGAACGACGTCGCCGCCCGCGTGGGAGGACTCGTCGGAGGGGACGTAGAGGTCACGGACCTTGCCGGAGTAGGTGTGGGTCCAGCCCGCCAGCACGGGCGCGGTGCCGCCGTCGATGCTCATGGGGTCATCCTGGCAGGGTCCGTCGCACGCCGTCGGCGGTGACCGTCCCGGCGGCCACGGGCAACTGATGGCACAGCCGCGCACGTCCGCACGGGTACCGCGTACGGTTTCACCGGATCGATCCGAGAACCTGGAGGAACACATGGCAAGCGAGAAGCCCGTCGGCGTCGCCGACATCGGTGTCACCGGCCTGGCGGTCATGGGCTCGAACCTGGCCCGCAACTTCGCACGCCACGGCTACAAGGTCGCCGTCCACAACCGCTCCTTCGCCAAGACGGAGAAGCTCGTGGCCGAGCACGGCGACGACGGGACGTTCGTGCCGTCGGAGTCGGTCGAGGACTTCGTCGCCTCGCTCTCGCGCCCGCGCGTGGCCGTCATCATGGTCAAGGCCGGGGCCGGCACCGACGCCGTCATCGACCAGCTCGCCGCCGCGATGGAGCCGGGCGACATCATCGTCGACGCCGGCAACGCCCACTTCCCCGACACCATCCGCCGGGAGAACGCCCTGCGCGCCAAGGGCCTGCACTTCGTCGGCTCCGGCGTCTCGGGCGGCGAGGAGGGCGCGCTCCTGGGCCCGTCGATCATGCCCGGCGGCACCAAGGAGTCCTACGACCGCCTCGGCCCGATGCTCGAGGACATCTCCGCGAAGGTCGACGGCGTGCCGTGCTGCACCCACGTCGGCCCCGACGGCGCCGGACACTTCGTCAAGATGGTCCACAACGGCATCGAGTACGCCGACATGCAGCTCATCGCCGAGGCCTACGACATCCTGCGCCAGGGTCTGGGCGCGTCGGCCGCGGAGATCGGCGAGATCTTCGCCGAGTGGAACCGGGGCGACCTGGAGTCCTTCCTCATCGAGATCACCGCCGAGGTCCTCGCCCACACCGACGCCGAGACGGGCAACGCCTTCGTCGACGTCGTCATGGACCGCGCCGAGCAGAAGGGCACCGGCCGCTGGACGGTGCAGAACGGCCTGGACCTCGGGGTGCCGATCACCGGGATCGCCGAGGCCACCTTCGCCCGCGCCCTGTCCGGCTCGGTCCCTCAGCGCGAGGCCGCCCGCGGCGTCCTGCCCGCCAACGCCGGCACCTGGGAGGTGACCGACCGCGCCGCGTTCATCGAGGACGTGCGCCAGGCGCTCTACGCCTCGAAGGTCGTGGCCTACTCGCAGGGCTTCGACCAGATCGCCGCGGCGAGCGCGGAGAACGACTGGGACATCGACCGCGGCGCCATGGCCCGCATCTGGCGCGGCGGGTGCATCATCCGCGCCCGGTTCCTCAACCGCATCACCGAGGCGTACGAGGAGAACCCCGAGCTGCAGCTGCTGCTGGCCGCCCCGTACTTCACCGAGGCAGTGGGCAACGGCGTGGCCGCCTGGCGGCGGATCGTGGCGCAGGCCGCCCTCAACGGCGTCCCGACCCCGGCGTTCGCCTCGTCGCTGGCGTACTACGACGGCGTGCGGGCCGACCGGCTCCCGGCCGCCCTCATCCAGGCGCAGCGTGACTTCTTCGGCGCCCACACCTACCAGCGGGTCGACCGCCCGGGCACGTTCCACACCCTGTGGTCCGGCGACCGCGCCGAGGAGCAGCAGGACTGACCTCTCGTCCGCGTCCGGCGGCCGGTCACCCCTCGGGGTGGCCGGCCGTCGGCGTCTGGCCGCCGTCACCTGGTGCCCGGGTATCCGGGCGCCCGCTGACCGGACGACGCCGCTCCCCTGGTACGCAGGCCGCGCAGCCCCACGCCGGCCACCACGCCGCACGCCGCCGCACGCCGCCGCACGCCGGCCACCACGCCACACCGCCGCGCACCACGCCGCACGCCGGCCACCACGCCGCGTCGAGTTGTGGCTTGTGGTCGATCCCGGTCACTCCAGGGCAACAACAACTCACAACTCGACGTGGCGGGCGGGCGGCTCGCTGGGGCGGGGCGGGCGGCTCGCCGGCGCGGTTCTGTGGGGCGGGGCGGGCGACTCCGCGACGCGGCTCAGCGGGGCAGGGCTGCCGGCTCGGCGGCCGCCGGCACCTCAGCGACCGGCGGCGATGTCCGTGCGGTGCTGGGCGCCGTCGAACCTGATGCGGGCGACGCCCTCGTAGGCCCGCTCGCGGGCGGCGGCGAGATCCGGGCCCTCCCCCACGACGCTGAGCACCCGCCCGCCCGCGGCCACGAGGCTGCCCTCGCCGTCGCGCGACGTGCCGGCGTGCAGGACGTGGACCCCGTCCAGCGCCTCGGCGTCCTCGACGCCCGTGATGACGTCGCCCTTGCGCACCTGCCCGGGGTACCCGTGCGCGGCGAGCACCACGGTGACGGCCGCACCGCCGGACCAGCGGGGCTCGTCCACCTCCGCGAGGCGCCCCGTGGCCGCGGCGAGGAGGAGGTCGGCCAGGGACGATGTGAGCCGGGCGAGGACGACCTGGGTCTCGGGGTCGCCGAAGCGGACGTTGAACTCCACCACCCGCAGCCCGCGCGAGGTCAGCGCGAGCCCGCAGTAGAGCAGCCCGACGAACGGGGTGCCCCGCCGGGCCATCTCGGCCACCACCGGCAGCGCGACCCGGTCCAGCACCTGCTCGGTGAGGTCCGCCGGCGCCCAGGGCAGCGGCGAGTACGCACCCATGCCGCCCGTGTTGGGGCCGGCGTCGCCGTCGCCGAGACGCTTGTAGTCCTGGGCGGGCTCGAGCGGCACCACGGCCGTCCCGTCGCTGACGCAGAAGAGGGAGACCTCCGGGCCGTCGAGGAACTCCTCGACGACGACGGCGGGGACCCCCTGCGTGGCGTCGCCGCCGCCGTCCTTGGCCAGGCACGCGATCGCATGGGCGAGTGCCTCGTCCCGGTCGGAGGTGACGACGACCCCCTTGCCGGCGGCCAGGCCGTCGTCCTTGACGACGTACGGTGCGCCGAAGGCGTCCAGGGCGGCCGCGACCTGCTCGAGGTCGGTGCAGACGTGGGCCAGCGCCGTGGGCACCTCGGCAGCGGCCATCATCTCCTTGGCGAACGCCTTCGAGCCCTCGAGCCGGGCGGCCTCCCGGCTCGGCCCGAAGCACGGGATGCCCGCGGCCCGCACCGCGTCGACGACGCCGGCCACGAGGGGCGCCTCGGGCCCGACGACCACCAGGTCGGCCCGCATGCCCAGGGCCGCGGCCGCGACGGCGTGCCCGTCGAGGATGTCGAGCTCGAGGCTGGTGGCGACCCCGGCGGTCCCCGGGTTGCCGGGAGCGACGACCAGCTCGGTCGTGCGGGGGTCTCGGGCCAGGGTCCGGGCCAGTGCGTGCTCGCGCGCGCCCGACCCGATCAGCAGGATCCTCACGCACCGCACCCTACTGGGCGTGCCGTGGCGGGGGCGGAGCGTCCGCGAGCCTGAGACCGGACACCGGGACCGGCACACCGCCGCTGGCTTTATCACGGAATTCTTCTTGCTTATTGTAGGTGGGAACCCGACCCCAGGAGGACCCCATGTCGCTCGAGATCACCGAGACCCACGCCTGCAGCTGCGGGCACGACGACGCCGTGCCCGCGCTGGACGTCCGCGCCGTTCCGCACGCCATCCGGCACGCGACCGTCTTCGGTGCGCTGTCCGCGATCACGCCGGGAGCAGCCATGGACCTCATCGCGCCGCACAACCCGCTGCCCCTGCTCGCCCAGGTCGAGCAGCGCGAGCCCGGCGCCTTCGAGGTGGCCTACCTCGAGGAGGGGCCCGAGGCCTGGCGCCTGCGGCTGACCCGACGCTGAGAGCCCCGGTGGTGGGCGCCGGCCGACGGCGTCCGGCTCCCACCACCGGGCGAGACACCACCGGCTGGGCCCCGCCGCCGGCCGGCCCCCAGCGAGCGCACCGTTTGTCCGGCCGGACCCAGGGAGGGCGCACCGTTCGTCCGGGCGGTCCCCAGCAGCGCGCACCGGTTCTCGGCCGGCCGCCCACACCGCCCGCCGAGGCGACGGCGCGCCAGGCGGTGTAACGCTGTGGCGGTTCGCACTCGACCCCGATCCGCCACACCGTCACATCGGCGGCCGCTCGGCCGGCCTGACCTGGCGGCCGAGCTGAGGCCGGCCGGGCACACCCAGCGGCCAGCTGAAGCGGGGCATGCGCAGCCGGCCAGCTCAAGCCGGACGCGCGCAACCGATCAGCTCACGCCAGACGCCCGCAGCCGTCAGCTCACGCCAGTCGCGCGCGCAGCTGGTCGAGCTGGCGTGTCATCTCGGCGGGGAGCCGGTCACCGAACTGCGCGAAGTACTCCTCGGTGAGGTCGGCCTCGGCGAGCCAGCCGGCACGGTCGACGGCGAAGAGCGCCTCGAGCTGATCGTCCGTGAGGTCCAGGCCCTCGAGGTTGAGGTCCTCCGGGCGCGGCAGCCGCCCGGTGGGGGCATCGACGGCGTCGACCTCGCCGTTGACACGCCGCAGCGCCCACTCGAGCACGCGCGCGTTGTCCCCGAAGCCGGGCCAGAGGTAGGAGCCGTCCGCCCCCTTGCGGAACCAGTTGACCTGGAAGATCCGCGGGGCGTGACTCCCCAGGCGCTCCCCCATCGCCAGCCAGTGGCCCCAGTAGTCGGCCATGTTGTACCCGCAGAACGGCAGCATGGCGAAGGGGTCCCGGCGCAGGGCACCCACGGCCCCCTCGGCCGCCGCGGTCTGCTCCGAGGACACGGTCGCCCCGATGAAGACGCCGTGCTCCCAGTCGAAGGACTCCGCGACGAGCGGAACGTTGGTGGCCCGGCGCCCACCGAAGAGGATGACGTCGATCGGCACACCGCCGAGGTCCTCCCACTCCGGGGCGATCGACGGCGCCTGGTCGGCGCGCACGGTGAAGCGCGAGTTCGGATGGGCGGCCGGCCGGCCCGAGTCCGGCGTCCAGTCCTGCCCCTGCCAGTCGGTGAGGTGCGCGGGCACCTCGTCGGTCAGCCCCTCCCACCAGACGTCGCCGTCGTCGGTGAGGGCGACGTTGGTGAAGATGACGTCGTGGCCGAGCGCCGCCACCGCCGTCGGGTTCGTCATCTCGCCCGTGCCCGGCGCCACGCCGAAGAAGCCGGCCTCGGGGTTGATGGCGTAGAGGCGGCCGTCCTCGCCGGGCCGCATCCACGCGATGTCGTCGCCGATGGTCTCGACCTTCCAGCCCGGGATGGTGGGCTGGAGCATGGCGAGGTTGGTCTTCCCGCACGCCGACGGGAACGCCGCGGCGAGGTGGTAGACCCGGCCGTCGGGCCCCGTGATCTTCAGGACGAGCATGTGCTCGGCGAGCCACCCCTCGTCCCGGCCGAGGACCGAGGCGATCCGCAGGGCGTAGGCCTTCTTGCCCAGGAGCGCGTTGCCGCCGTAGCCGGAGCCGTAGGACCAGATCTCGCGCGTCTCGGGGTAGTGGACGATGTACTTGGTGTCGTTGCAGGGCCACGGGACGTCCTCGCGGCGCAGCCCGTCGTCGTCGACGAGCGGCATGCCGACCGAGTGCACCGCCGGGACCCAGTCGGCGCCGCGCTCGACCTGGGCCAGGGCCTCGGCGCCCATGCGCGTCATGATCCGCATGGAGACGACGACGTAGGGCGAGTCGGTCAGCTCGACGCCGACACGGGAGATCGGACCACCCACGGGGCCCATGGAGAACGGGACGACGTACATCGTGCGCCCGCGCATCGACCCGGCGAAGACCTCGGCCAGCTCGGCGCGCATCTGCGCCGGGTCGACCCAGTTGTTCGTGGGGCCGGCGTCGACCTCCTTCTCCGAGCAGATGAACGTGCGCGACTCGACCCGCGCGACGTCGGACGGCTCGGAGCGCGCGAGGAAGCTGCGGGGCCGTCGGCTCTCGTCCAGGCGGATGAACGTCCCTGCCTCGACGAGCTCGTCGGTCAGGCGGTCGTACTCCTCCTGGGACCCGTCGCACACGTGGATGGCGTCCGGCTGCGTGAGCTCGGCGATCTCACGCACCCAGGCGGCGAGCGCCTCGTCCGTGATCTCCGCCCCGCTCATGGGCGCTGCGGTCCGGGCGTCCGGGTCCGTGATGGTCATGCTGCTGTCCTCCGAGGTCGTGTCCTGGCGCGGTCTCGCGGCCTGGTTCAACTCTGGGCCCATTTCCAGCTCCTCATCAAGCGGACAGTGGCGCAAAAACAGCAGAAGTTTCGGTACCGTCAAACGGTGCCCTCCGAACTCTCCTCCCAGGCTCCCAGAAACCCGGCCGATCCGCTGGTCCTGGGGCGGCGGATCCGCCATGCCCGCACCGCCCGTGGCCTGACGCTCAGCCGGCTGGCGGCGACCGTCGGGTCGACGACGAGCCAGCTCTCCCTCGTGGAGAACGGCCGTCGCGAGCCGCGCCTGTCCCTCCTCACGGCCCTGGCCGACGCCCTGGGCACCTCCCCCGCCGACCTCCTCGCGCCCGAGCCGCCACCGGACCGGCGCGCCGCCCTCGAGATCGCCCTCGAGCGGGCCCAGCGCAGCCCCCTCTTCGCGAGCCTCGGCATCGCGCCGGTGCGCCCGGGGCGGCGCCTGCCGATGGACGCCCTGGAGTCGCTCGCGGCGCTCCACGGCGAGCTCGAGCGCCGCGCCCTGGCGTCGATCGCGACCCCCGAGGAGGCCCGGCGCATCAACACGGAGCTGCGCCTGGAGATGCAGGCCCGGGACAACTACGTCCCCGAGATCGAGGAGATGGCCGAGGACTTCGTGCGGTCCGTGGGCTACAGCGGTGGCGCGCTCACCCACCACATGGTCTCCCAGATGGCCGACCGGCTCGGGTTCACGATCATCCACGTCGACGACCTGCCCCGCTCCACCCGGACCGTCACCGACCTGGAGAACGGGCGCATCTACCTCCCGCCCGCCTCGATCCCGGGTGGGTACGGCCTGCGCTCGCTCGCGCTCCAGGCGATGGCGCACCGCCTGTTCCGGTTCGCCCACCCCGCGGACTACGGCGACTTCCTGCGCCAGCGCCAGCAGCTGGCCTACTTCACCGCCGCGTGCCTCGTCCCGCGCTTCGCCGCGACGGACTTCCTCGAGCGGAAGAAGGCCGCGAAGGACCTGTCGATGGAGGACTTCCGCGACGCGTTCGGGGTCACGCACCACTCGGCGGCCCAGCGCTTCACCAACCTCGCGACGGCGCACCTGGGCATCCCCACCCACTTCATCCGGGCCAATGACGACGGCTCGCTCCACCGCGGCTACGCCAACGACGGCGTGCCGCTGCCGACCGACGCCACCGGCACCATCGAGGGCCAGCCCCTGTGCCGGCGGTGGGCGGCCCGGGCGGCGTTCGAGCGGCGCTCACGCACCAACGAGTTCGTCCAGTACACCGACACCCCGGCCGGGACCTACTGGTGCAGCACCCAGACCGGGACGGGGACCGACGCGGAGTTCTCCATCACGCTGGGGGTGCCGTTCGCCCACGCGAAGTGGTTCAGGGGCCGCGAGACGACGCGGCGAGCGGCGTCGTCGTGCCCCGACGAGTCCTGCTGCCGCCGGCCCGACCCCGCCCTGGCCGAGCGCTGGCGGGAGCAGTCCTGGCCGAGCGCGAAGATGCACGCCCACGTCCTCTCGCCGTTGCCCTCGGGCACCTACCCCGGGGTGGACGACGCCGCGGTCTACGCCTTCCTCGAGCGTCACGCCGGCGGTGGGCCGCAGGACTGAGCGCCTCGCCGGGTGGGGAGGACGGACGCCGCCGGTGACCCGCGCCGGCGGGTAGGCCGACCGCCGGGCCACCCGACCGGCGGACCGGCGGACCGGCGGACCGGCGGACCGGCTTCAGTCGAGCAGGTCGTGCCGGACGATCGTGGCCTCACGGTCCGGGCCCACCCCGATCGAGGAGACCCGCGTGCCGCTCATCTCCTCGAGGGCGAGGACGTACCGGCGGGCGTTCTCGGGCAGGTCCTCGAACCGGCGCACGTGGGAGATGTCCTCCCACCACCCGTCCAGCTCCTCGTAGACGGGCCGGGCGTGGTGGAACGAGCTCTGGTCGGCCGGCATCTCGTCGTGCCGGACGCCGTCGACGTCGTAGGCCACGCACACCGGCACCTTCTCGAGCCCGGTGAGGACGTCGAGCTTGGTCATCACGAGGTCGGTGAGGCCGTTGACGCGGGTGGCGTACCGCGCGACGACGGCGTCGTACCAGCCGGTGCGCCGCGGCCGCCCGGTGGTGGTGCCGTACTCCCCGCCGGTCTTGCGCAGGAACTCCCCCATGTCGTCGTCGAGCTCGGTGGGGAAGGGGCCCTCGCCGACCCGGGTCGTGTACGCCTTGAGCACGCCCACCACACGGTCGATGCGCGTGGGTCCGACCCCTGACCCGGTGCACGCGCCGCCCGCCGTCGCCGAGGACGAGGTCACGAAGGGGTAGGTGCCGAAGTCGACGTCGAGCATCGTGGCCTGGCCGGCCTCGAAGACGACCGTCCGGCCGGCGTCGAGGGCGTCGTTGAGGACCAGGGAGGTGTCGGCGACCATCGGGCGCACCCGCTCGGCGTAGGCGAGGAGCTCGTCGGTGACCTCGTCGACGTCGACCGCGCGTCGGTTGAAGACCTTGACGAGCAGCTGGTTCTTCTGCGCCAGGGCGCCCTCGACCTTCTGCCGCAGGATCGAGGCGTCGAAGAGGTCCTGGATGCGCAGGCCCACCCGGCTCATCTTGTCCGCGTAGGTCGGCCCGATCCCCCGACCGGTGGTGCCGATCTGACGCTTGCCGAGGAAGCGCTCCGAGACCTTGTCGAGGGTGCGGTTGTACGAGGGGATGATGTGCGCGTCGGCCGAGACGAGCAGGCGCGAGGTGTCGACGCCGCGCGCGCCCAGACCCTCGATCTCCTGGAAGAGCACCTCCAGGTCCACCACCACGCCGTTGCCGATCACCGGCGTGCAGCCGGGGCTCAGGATGCCCGAGGGGAGGAGGTGGAGGGCGTACTTCTCGTCGCCGACGACGACCGTGTGGCCGGCGTTGTTGCCCCCGTTGTACTTGACGACGTAGTCCACGCGCGAGCCGAGCTGGTCGGTCGCCTTGCCCTTGCCCTCGTCGCCCCACTGCGCCCCGACGACCACCACGGCTGGCATCTGACTCGTCCTCTCCCCGCCCGCGAGCGCCGGTCGGCGCCCCGACGAGGCTACCGTCCCGCGACGGCGCGGGCGGAGTCGTCTCGCCCGGCGCCGCCCCTGGGCACGGTTCGCGAACAGTTCCGAAACGGTGCACCAGCGCGTCTCGGTGTGCATCTCGACGCGGTTCGGGTTAGCGTCGTGTCTGCGACCGAGTGCCCCCGGGTGCGTGGGCGCGACCACGGTGGCACGGAGAGGAAGCACGGGCATGATCGAGATCTCGGCGTCGGCGACGACCGCCACGGTGGCGATCGCAGGTGATCTGGACCTCGCCGAGCGCGCCCAGTTCCCCGAGGTGACCGCGCGTGTCAGCGGCCTCCGGCGCCAGCTCCTCGTCATCGACATGTGCCGGGTCACGTTCATGGACTCCACCGGCGCGGCCTTCCTCATGGCCCTCGCCGACGCCTCCGCCAAGCGGGGCGGCGCGACCGTCCTCCGTGGCATCCACGACCGCGAGCGTTTCGTCCTGGAGATCTGCGGTGCCCTCGACATGTTCCGCATGGACGACGAGCACCTCTGCGACAGCGCCGCACCGCGCGGGAGCTCGCGCCACATCGACGCCTGAGGTGCGCGCCGAGGCGCGTCACGCCAGGTCGGCTGATCTTCCCGCGCGCTCGCGTACGAAGGCGCGTCCTGTACGTTCCGCGCGCGCCCGGCGCATCCGGCGGGTTCCCCGAGCGTCCGGCGCTCTCCTTGACCGCCGCTTTCCCACCTGCCGGGCGCCGCCCGGTCACCCGGGCACGCGCGCCCGGCGAGCAGCCGCCGCAGCAGGCCCCGGTGCGCCCGCCGGCCGAGCAGCCCACCTTGCCGGCCGGGAGCAGCCCACCTCGCCGGCCTAGCGGCCAGCCTCGCCCGTCGCGAACAGCCCGCCTCAGCGGGGCTCGGTCGCGGCGGGCTCCGACCGCAGACGCGCCCACACGACCTTCCCGCCCGGCGTGGGGCGCCAGCCCCAGTCCGCCAGCCGGTCGACGATGTGCATGCCGAACCCGCCCACCCGGGCGGTGTGGCGCTCCCGGGTGATGGGCGGCGCCGGGTTGGCGTCCTCGACCTCGATGCGCAGGCCGTCGCCGGTGTCCTGCAGCCGCAGCCCGATCCGGCCCCAGCCGTGCATGACGGCGTTGGCCATGAGCTCGGAGACGACGAGCTCGGCGGCACCGACGTTCTCGATCCCCCAGGTCGCGCACGCCCGGCGCACCGCGTGGCGGGCGCGCCCGATCGACGTCGCGTCCACCGGCATCTGCCAGCGGCGGCGGCGCGGGGCGGCCTGGTCCACCTGACCGTCGGGACCGCCGGGGACGCGGATGACGACCATGGCCACGTCGTCCTCGGGCGCGTCGGCCAGCTGGAGGATCTCCTCCCCCACGCCGGCCACGTCGATACTCGGCACGCTGCGGCAGAGCTCGACGAGGGCCTCGAGGCCCTCGCGCATGGTCCGGTCGCGCCGCTCGACGAGTCCGTCGGTGTACAGCACGATCACGTCGCCGGGCTCGACCGTCACGGTCGCCGTCTGGCGCTGGCCCGTGCCGAAGCCGACGAGCGAGCCACCGGCTCCGTCGAGCGTGGTCACCTCGCCGCTGCGGACCCGCAGCGGCGGCAGGTGGCCGGCCCGTGAGTAGGCGAGGTCCCAGCACTCGTCGTCCCGCGGCGTGAGGGTGGCGTAGACGAGCGAGGCGGTCCGGGGGATGCGCATGCCGTTGACCAGGCTGTCGACGCGACCCAGCACGGTCGCGGGGTCGACGAGCTCGGCCGCGTAGGCGCGCACCACCGAGCGGAGCTGGCCCATCGCCGCGGCCGCCTCGACGTCGTGGCCCACCACGTCGCCGATCACCACCGCGACGACGTCGTCCTTGAGGTTGACGACGTCGTACCAGTCGCCGCCCACCTGGGCGTGCTCGGCGTTGGGGGCGTAGTACGTCCAGACCTCGAGGCCCTCGACGTCGGCCTGCTCCGGCAGCATCGCCCGCTGCAGGGTCTCGGCGAGCAGGTGCTCGCGGGCGTAGAGCTGGACGTTGTCCATGGCCATGCCCACCCGGCGGGCCACGAGCTCGAGGACCGTCCCGGTCTCGTCGCGCAGGGCGGGGGGCTCCTCCAGGTCCGCGCTGTCGGCGAACGCGGGCGGCACGTGCCGGGGCACGGCCACCAGGAGCGCCAGCGTGCGACGCCGTCCGAGGACGGGAAGGACGAGGATCTTCTGCTCGGCGTCGTCGTTGCCGCGCAGGTGCGGAGCGACCTGGGCGAGGAGCTGGGCGGTGACGGTCCCCTCCTCGGCCGGGGTGTCGGGGGCGAGCTCGACGGTGCGCATCCGCAGGGTCTGGAGGAGCTCCAGGACCGGGTCGCCCGTCGTGTCGAGCTCCGGCGGGATCGGCGCCGCCGGGTCGGGACTCGTGCCGTTGACCTCCTGCAGGGTGCGGCCCAGGACGAAGAACCCCGCCCACGCGACGACCTGGCGCGTGAGGAGCTCGGCGATGGTGCGCAGCACGTCGGACGCGTCCGTCTCCTGCAGCAGGTCCGAGACGCGGGCCACCAGGGCCAGACCCAGCCGGGCCCGGCGCTCCATCTCCAGGCGGACGCGCTCGAGGTGGGCGTTCTCCACCTCGAGGGAGACGTCGCGCATGACGCCGACCCAGAGGTCCTCCTCGCTGGGGTGGGCGGACATCGGGGCGAGCTCCAGCGCCACCCAGTACTGGCTCCCGTCGGCGTGGGTGGCGGACATCGTCAGTGCCGCCGCCTCCCCCGCCGCGAGCACCTCGGCGATGGACCGCTCGCTCTCGGGGCTGACCCCCGCGACGGCGCGCAGGTCGTGCGCGCCGGTGATCATCTGCGCCCGGGTGAAGCCGGTGAGAACCGTCACCGCCTGGTTGGCCGCCACGATCTCGATCCGGCCGCCGGGCCGGTTGGCCAGCACCACCACCGCCTGCGGCATCTGCTTGAGGACCGTCAGCGCCCAGTACTCGTCGGCCCGGAAGCCCGGGCGGTCACCCTCGGGGGTGGGCAGGCGGGTGAGGTCGAGGAGGTCGTCGGTGCCGGGGTCGGCGTCCGGGCCGGGCGCGCCGGGGCGCGCGTCGGTGGAGCCGGTGCGGGCGTGCGCTCCGCCGGCGGGATTGACCATGAACGTCTCCGATCGTCTAGCGTCCCCTACGATGCACTGGGATCGGGCGCCACGCACGGCGGGATCCAGCTAGCGGTACGGAGAAAGGACAGGCGGTGCGCGAGGTTACCCCCCCGTCGGGCGGCGAGATGCCCCCGATGCCCCCCGCGGGCACTGACAGCGGCTCGGTGCACGTCATGGTCTCGCCCACCCGGACCAGGCTCGTCCTCTCCGGCGAGATCGACGTCGCGCTGAGCAGCGAGCTGACGGAGGCGGTCACCGACGCCGAGCGCGCCGGCCTCCCCGTCGAGATCGACGCCCGGCACGTCACCTTCATGGACTCCTCCGGCGTGACCATGCTGGCCCGCCTGGCCCACCGCACCCCCGGCCGCATCACCATGATCCAGCCGCCCGACGTCGTCCGGTTCCTCCTGGAGGTCACCCGGATCGGGGACGTCATCGACGTCCTCGAGTCCGACCCCGGCTTCCCGGAGGACGGGCCGCCCGACGCCGCCTGACGCAGCCGGAGACAAAGGCGCCCGCCCGGACCGAGGTCCGCGGCGGGCGCCGTCGTCAGTGCTGTCAGGCCATCTTCGTGCCGGCGGAGCGGAGCTGCTCGCAGGCCTCGACGATGCGGGCGGCCATGCCCGCCTCGGCCATCTTGCCCCAGGCGCGCGGGTCGTAGGCCTTCTTGTTGCCCACCTCGCCGTCGATCTTGAGGACGCCGTCGTAGTTCTTGAACATGTGGTCCACGACGGGCCGGGTGAAGGCGTACTGGGTGTCGGTGTCGACGTTCATCTTGATGACGCCGTTGTCCACCGCGAGGGCGATCTCCTCGGCGGTGGAGCCGGAGCCGCCGTGGAAGACGAGGTCGAACGGACGGTCCTTGCCGACCTCCTTGCCGACGGCGTCCTGGATCTCGCCGAGGATCTCCGGGCGGAGCTTGACGGCACCGGGCTTGTAGACCCCGTGGACGTTGCCGAAGGTCAGCGCGGTGAGGTAGCGCCCCCGCTCGCCGGTGCCCAGCGCCCGCACGGTGGCGAGGCCGTCCTCGACGGTGGTGTAGAGCTTGTCGTTGATGGCGGCCTCGTGGCCGTCCTCCTCGCCGCCGACGACGCCGATCTCGATCTCGAGGATCGTGCGTGCCTTCTGGGAGAGCTCGAGGAGCTCCTCGGCGATGACGAGGTTCTCGTCCAGCGGGACGGTGGAGCCGTCGAACATGTGCGACTGGAAGGTGGGGAGCCTGCCGGCGGCGACCTCCTCGGCCTCGAGCTGCAGCAGGGGCCGCACCCAGGAGTCGATGTTGTCCTTGACGCAGTGGTCGGTGTGGATGGCCACGGTGACGCCGTAGCCGGCCGCGACCTCGCGGGCGTAGGCGGCCAGCGCGCGGGAGCCCGCGACACGGTCCTTCACGGTGGAGCCGGAGGCGTACTCGGCGCCGCCGACGGAGACCTGGATGATGCCGTCGGACTCGGCCTCCGCGTACCCGCGGAGCGCGGCGGTGACGGTCTGGGACGAGGTGACGTTGATGGCCGGGTAGGCGAACTTGCCCGCCTTCGCCCGGTCGATCATCTCGGCGTAGGACTCGGGGGTTGCGATGGGCACGGCTGCTCTCCTGTGGTCGACGACGTCGGTACGCGAGCCATCCTCCCACCACACCCCGTACCGGGCCTAGGACGCAGGGGCCCGGGGGCGCGGTGAGGGCGGTCACAACCGTCGGAGTCGGGTGGCGGGGCCTGCGGTCGAGGCCCTCGCAGCGAGCCTGTTCGCCCGGTCGCCCGGTCGCCCGGTCGCCCGGTCGCGAGGCTCAGCCCGGGGCGGGTCCCGCGTGCTGCAGCATCCACGCGTGCATGGCGACGGCGGCCGCGGCGCCGGCGTTGATGGATCTCGTCGAGCCGTACTGGGTGATGTGCAGGACCTCCGCGCAGCCGTCGAGCGCGTCCTCGCTCAGGCCGGCGGACTCCTGGCCGAGGAGCAGGACGCACGCCCGCGGGAGCGGCCGGTGCTCGATCGGCACCGAGCCGGGCACGTTGTCGATCCCGATGACCGGCAGGCCCGCCGCGGCGGCCCAGGCGAGGAGGTCGGCGACGCTCGGGTGGTGGCGCAGGTGGAGGTAGCGGTCGGTGACCATGGCCCCGCGGCGGTTCCACCGCCGTCGGCCCACGACGTGCACCTCCGCGACGGCGAACGCGTTCGCGGTGCGCACCACGGAACCGATGTTCATGTCGTGGGCGAAGTTCTCGATGGCCACGTGCAACGGGTGCCGGCGGGCGTCGACGTCCGCCACGATCGCCTCGACGCTCCAGTACCGGTAGCGGTCGACGACGTTGCGCCGGTCCCCTGCCGCCAGGAGCTCGGGGTCGAGCCGGGGGTCGGACGGCCAGGCGTCGGGCCCGCCGGGCCACGGGCCGACACCCACCTCGCGGTCGGCGGGGTCGGGGTGCACCGGGCCATCCTGCCAGCGGCGGTGCACTCCGGCGCACGCGGCCCCGTCGTCGCTAAGGTCTGTGCGTGGGCCCGGCGCCGCCGGGCGCCGGGGCGCACCGCCTCGCACCCGAGCCGCAGGAGCTGACGATGAGCGAGCCGATCGAGAACTGGCTCACGGACATGGACGGGGTCCTCGTCCACGAGAACCAGGCGCTGCCCGGGGCCGCGGAGTTCGTCGAGCGGCTCACCCAGAGCGGCCGGCCGTACCTCGTGCTGACGAACAACTCCATCTTCACCGCCCGCGACCTCGCTGCGCGGCTCCGCGCGTCCGGCATCGACGTTCCCGAGGAGCGCCTGTGGACCTCGGCGCTGGCGACCGCCGCCTTCGTCGGCCAGCAGCTGCCCGGTGGCAGCGCGTACGTCATCGGCGAGGCGGGGCTCACCACGGCCCTGCACGAGGCGGGCTACGTCCTGACCGAGACCGACCCCGACTACGTGATCCTCGGCGAGACGCGCACCTACTCGTTCTCCTCGATCACCAAGGCGATCCGGCTCATCCAGGGCGGGGCCCGGTTCATCGCCACGAACCCCGACTCCACCGGCCCGTCGAGCGAGGGCCCGCTGCCCGCGACCGGGGCCGTCGCCGCGCTCATCACCAAGGCCACCGGTCGGGAGCCGTACTTCGTGGGCAAGCCCAACCCCGTGATGATCCGCGCCGCGCTCAACCGCATCGACGCGCACTCGGAGTCCACCGCCATGATCGGGGACCGGATGGACACCGACGTCCTGGCAGGCATGGAGGCCGGGCTGCGGACCTACCTCGTGCTCACCGGGTCGACGAAGGCCGAGGACGTCGAGCGTTACCCGTACCGGCCGAACGAGGTCCGCGACTCCATCGCCGACCTCATCGAGCTGATCTGACGATCCTGGCGTCGGGGGCCCCGTCCGCGGGCCGGCCCCGCGGGCGGGAGCTCGAGCCGGACCGTCAGCCCTCGAGACCGAGGTCGGCCAGACCCAGGGCGTACAGGTAGGGCACCTTCGCCTCGACCTCGATGCGCTCCTTGGCGCCGGTGCTGCGGTCGACCACGACGGCGACCGCCGCCACCTCCGCGCCCGCCTCGCGGAGCGCCTCGACGGCCTGCAGGGGACTGCCTCCGGTGGTGGAGGTGTCCTCCAGGACGACGACCCGCCGTCCGGCGACGTCGGGGCCCTCGACCATGCGGCGCATCCCGTGGGCCTTGGCCTCCTTGCGCACGACGAACGCGTCGACGTCGAGGCCGCGCGACGCGGCGGCGTGCAGGATGGCGGTCGCGACCGGGTCCGCACCCATCGTGAGGCCGCCGACGGCGTCGATCTCGCCCGCGCCGAGACCGGCCTCCTCGAGGAGGTCGAGCATGACGTGCCCGATGAGCGGCGCAGCCGCGTGGTGGAGCGTGGCACGGCGCATGTCGACGTAGAAGTCCGAGGTGATCCCGGAGGCGAGGGTCACCTCGCCGCGGACGACGGCGAGCTCACGGACGAGCGCGGCGAGCTGTGCGCGCGGGGTGTCGTTGGTCATCACGCCGAAAGCCTAACGGCGCGGGAACCGGTCCTGGACGATCGCCCGGCGGCTGGTCCCCGGGCCGGCGACGGCGCGCACGAACGCACGCGGCGCGTGCCGGAGCAGCGTGGCCAGCGTGGCGTAGCGCAGCGACGGCACCACGACGACGTCACCACGCCGCACGGCTCGCAGGCCCGCTGCGGCGACCCGGTCGATGTCGACCCAGCCCGCCTCCGGCCAGGCGGCGGCGTCGAGCCCCGCCCGGTCGTGGAACTCCGTGCGCACCAGCCCGGGGCACAGTGCGGTGGCGGTAACCCCGGTCCCCCTGAGCTCGGCGGCGAGGGCCTCGGTGAAGGTCAGGACCCACGCCTTGGCCGCGGCGTAGGTGCCCATGACGGTGAACGCCGAGACCGAGGAGACGTTGAGGATCGCCCCGCGACCACGCTCCACCATCGCCTCGGCCGCCGCCTTGGACAGCACGAGCACGGCCCGGACCATGACGTCCAGCGCCTCCTCCTCCAGGGCGAGGTCACCGCCGACCAAGGACTGGCCCGGCGTGAACCCGGCGTTGTTGACCAGCAGCCCGACCGGCCGCTCGGCCCGGCGGAGCCGCTCGACGACGACGTCCCGGCCCTCGACGGTGCCCACGTCGGCCGCCAGCACCTCCACCTCGACCCCGGCGGCGGCCCGGATCTGCTCGGCCACCATCTCCAGCCGGTCGAGGGAGCGGGCCACCAGCACGAGCCGGTGCTGCGCGGCGGCGAGCTGCCAGGCCATCTCGAGGCCGATGCCGGACGTCGCGCCGGTGACCAGTGCTGTTCCCATGGAGCCAGACTAGGTGCGCGGCCGCGCCCTCCGCCCGGCCGCCGTCCCCCGGGCCGCCGTCCCCGGCCGCCAGCCGCCGTCGTCCGTCCAGCAGACCCGGGCGGTGGCCGCCGGTCGCGTTCGGTAACGTCACCGCCATGCGACTGGCGACGTGGAACGTGAACTCCATCCGCACCCGGGTCGACCGGGTGGTCGCCTTCCTCGAGCGCTCCGGCACCGACGTCCTGGCCCTGCAGGAGACCAAGTGCACGGACGAGCAGTTCCCCCTCCTGCCCTTCGAGGCCGCGGGGTACGAGGTGGTCACGCACGGGCTGAGCCAGTGGAACGGCGTCGCCGTCGTCTCACGCGTGGGCGTCGCCGAGGCCGAGGTCGGGTTCCCGGGGATGCCGACATGGGGCGAGCCGGCGGCGGCCGAGGCGCGCGCGCTGGGGGTCACGTGCGGCGGGGTGCGGGTGTGGAGCCTGTACGTGCCGAACGGACGCACGCTCGGGGACCCGCACTACGTCTACAAGCTCGAGTGGATGACGGCGCTGAGGGAGGCGGCCCGCGAGTGGCTGCGCGCCGACCCGGACGCCCAGATCGCCCTCGTCGGCGACTGGAACATCGCCCCGCGGGACGAGGACGTGTGGGACATGCGGGTCTTCGAGGGCGCGACCCACGTGTCCGAGCCCGAGCGTGAGGCCTTCCGTGCCCTGGAGGACGTCGGGTTCACCGAGGTCACACGCCCCTACGTGGACCAGTACACGTACTGGGACTACAAGCAGCTGCGGTTCCCCCGCAACGAGGGCATGCGGATCGACTTCGTCCACGCCTCGCCGGAGTTGTCGGCGCACGTCGTCGGGGCGCAGATCGACCGCAACGAGCGCAAGGGCAAGGGTGCGAGCGACCACGTGCCCGTCATCGTCGACATCGCTTGAGCGGCCGACCACACGCCGCCCGCGCGGGCCACGTCAGCGGACCGGCGCGACCCGGGTCAGCGGACCGGCGCGACCCCGGTCAGCGGACCGGCGCGACCCGGGTCAGCGGACCGGCGCGACCCGGGTCAGCGGACCGGCGCGACCCCGGTCAGCGGACCGGCGCGACCCGGGGCAGCGGACCGGCGTGAGCCGTCGGGGCCACCGGGTCGGGGTTCGGGCTCAGCGGGCGTGCTCGGCGAGGATGGCGTCGGTGAGCGGCGGCCAGACCGTCAACGCCCAGTCGCCGAACGGGCGCGAGGACAGGAACGCCGTCGCCAGGCCCGCCTCCGGGTCCACCCACAGGAAGGAGCCGGACTGGCCGAAGTGCCCGAACGTCGCGGGCGAGGAGCTCTCGCCGGTCCAGTGCGGGGTCTTGTGGTCGCGGATCTCGAAACCCAGGCCCCAGTCGTTGGTCTTCTGCCGGCCGTAGCCCGGCAGGACGCCGGACAGGCCGGGGAAGACGACGTGGGTCGCCTCGGCGAAGAGCTCCTGGCCCAGCAGGGTGGGGCTGAGCAGCTCACGGCCCAGCCGGGCGAGGTCGTCGGCGGAGCCGGCGGCGCCGTGGGCGGGCGAGCCGTCGATGAGCACGGTGGCCATCCCGAGCGGCTCGAGCACGGTCTGCTCGGCCCAGGTGGTGAAGTCGGTGCCGACGTGCTCGGCGACGTGCTCGGCCAGCAGCTCGATGCCCCGGTTGGAGTAGACCCGCCGCCTCCCCGGCTCCGAGAGCACCGCGCCGTCGTCGAAGGGCACACCAGCCGCGTGCGCGAGCAGGTGCCGGACGGTGGCCCCGGGCGGTCCGGCGGGGTCGTCGAGACCGACCATCCCGCGCTGGATGGCGACGAGCGAGGCCATCGCGCTGACCAGCTTCGTCACCGACGCCCACCGCAGGGGCTCGGTGGTCTCGCCGTGCCGGGCCAGCACCTGCTCGGCGTCGGTCACGACCACGGCGACCGGGTGGTCGAGCTCGTCCAGGACGTCGAAGATCTCCACCCGGCCAGCCTGCCACGAGCGCGCCCGGCGCCGAGACCCAGCGTCGCACCGGCTCCCTGCACCGGCTCCCTGCACCGGCTCCCTGCACCGGCTCGCGACGGCACCCCACGGGAACACAGAAGCTTCCGTCAGGCGGGGCCTGACGGAAGCTTCTGCGGCACGACGCTCGGCTCAGCGGATCGCGGGCGCCACGACGCTCAGGCTGAGGCCGTGCCGCTCGCCCGGGACGAGCTCGCCGTCGTCGGAGCGGTCGACCACGACCGTGTCGCCGTCCTCGACCTCACCGCCGAGCAGCATCCGGGCGAGCTGGTCGCCGATCTCGGTCTGGACGAGGCGGCGCAGCGGTCGCGCACCGTAGGCGGGGTCGTACCCCTCCAGAGCCAGGAACTCCCTCGCACCGTCGGTGACCTCCAGGCGCAGGCGCCGGTCGGCGAGCCGTCGCGCGAGGCGGTCGACCTGCAGGTCCACGATGGACCCGAGCTCGTCGATGCTCAGGGCGTCGAAGAGCACGACGTCGTCGAGCCGGTTGAGGAACTCCGGCTTGAACGCGCCGCGGACCGCGCTCATGACGGCCTGGCGTTTGGTCTCCTCGTCCAGGCTCTGGTCCACGAGGAACTGCGATCCCAGGTTGGAGGTGAGGACGAGGATGGTGTTGCGGAAGTCGACGGTGCGCCCCTGGCCGTCGGTGAGCCGGCCGTCGTCGAGCACCTGCAGGAGGATGTCGAAGACCTCGGGGTGGGCCTTCTCGACCTCGTCCAGGAGCACCACGGAGTACGGGCGCCGGCGGACAGCCTCGGTGAGCTGGCCACCCTCCTCGTAGCCCACGTAGCCGGGAGGGGCACCGACGAGCCGCGCGACGGAGTGCTTCTCGGAGTACTCCGACATGTCGATGCGGATCATGGCGCGCTCGTCGTCGAAGAGGAAGTCCGCGAGGGACTTCGCCAGCTCGGTCTTGCCCACGCCCGTGGGGCCGAGGAAGAGGAAGGAGCCGGTGGGCCGGTCCGGGTCGGCGACCCCGGCCCGCGAGCGCCGCACCGCGTCGGACACCGCGCGCACAGCCTTCTGCTGGCCGATGAGCCGCTGGCCGAGCACGTCCTCCATGCGCAGGAGCTTCTCCGTCTCGCCCTGGAGGAGGCGGCCGACCGGGATACCCGTCCAGGACGCGACCACCTCGGCGACCTCGTCCGCGGAGACCTTGTCCGCGATCATCGGGGCCTGGCGCTGGGCGTCCTCCTGGGCCCGGGCCTCCACGGCCTCGGCCTCGGCGATCTCGGCCTCGACGGCGGGGATCTCGCCGTAGAGGAGGCGGGAGGCCTTCTCGAAGTCGGCCTCGCGCTGCGCACGCTCGGCCTCGGTGCGCAGGGCGTCGAGGCGGGACTTGAGGTCACCGACCCGGTTGTGGCCGGCCTTCTCCTGCTCCCAGCGCGCGGTCAGCGCCGCCAGCTCCTCGGCCCGGTCGGCGAGGTCCGCGCGCAGCTTCTCCAGCCGCTCGGCCGAGGCCTCGTCGTCGGACTCGGAGAGGTAGGCCTCCTCCATCTTCATCCGGTCCACCTGCCGGCGCAGGGCGTCGACCTCCTCGGGGGAGGAGTCCAGCTCCATGCGCAGGCGGGAGGCTGCCTCGTCGACGAGGTCGATGGCCTTGTCGGGGAGCTGCCGGCCGGTGATGTAGCGGTCGGACAGCGTCGCGGCGGCGACGAGCGCGCCGTCGGAGATGGTGACCTGGTGGTGCGCCTCGTACTTCGGGGCGATGCCGCGCAGGATCGCCACGGTGTCCTCCACCGACGGCTCGCCGACGTAGACCTGCTGGAACCGGCGCTCGAGGGCGGGATCCTTCTCGATGCGCTCGCGGTACTCGTCCAGGGTGGTCGCGCCGACCAGGCGGAGCTCACCGCGGGCGAGCATGGGCTTGAGCATGTTGCCCGCGTCCATGGAGCCCTCGGCGGCGCCGGCCCCGACGACGGTGTGCAGCTCGTCGATGAAGGTCACGACCTGCCCCTCGGAGTCCTTGATCTCCTGCAGGACGGCCTTGAGCCGCTCCTCGAACTCACCGCGGTACTTCGCCCCGGCCACCATCGAGGCGAGGTCGAGGGCGATGAGGCGCTTGTCGCGCAGGGACTCGGGCACGTCGCCGTCCACGATGCGCTGGGCGAGGCCCTCGACGACGGCGGTCTTGCCGACGCCGGGCTCGCCGATGAGGACGGGGTTGTTCTTGGTCCGGCGCGAGAGGACCTGGACGACACGGCGGATCTCCGCGTCGCGGCCGATGACGGGGTCGAGCTTGCCCTCACGGGCGGCTGCGGTGAGGTCGTTGCCGTACTTCTCCAGCGCCTTGAAGGTCCCCTCGGGGTCCGGGGAGGTCACGCGGCCCGAGCCCCGCACGCCGGGCAGGGCGGCGAGCAGCGCCTCGCGGGTGACGCCGACCCCCCGGAGGATCTCGCCCGCGGGCGACGTCGAGGCCGCCAGGGCGACGAGGAGGTGCTCGGTCGAGACGTACTCGTCACCCAGCGCCTTCGCCTCGTTGCCGGCGTCGGTGATCATCGTCATCGCGGCGCGCGAGGTCTGGGGCTGCGCGACCGAGGAGCCGGACGCGCCCGGCAGCGTGGCGATCGCGGCGGAGACCCGCTGGGCGATGGCGCGGCGGTCGGCACCGACCCCGTCGAGCAGCGCGACGGCGACCCCGCCGTCCTGCTCGAGCAGCGCCGCGAGGACGTGGACGGGCTCGAGCTGAGGGTTGCCCGCGGCGGACGCGGCCTGGATCGCGGCGGCGAGAGCCTCCTGCGACTTGGTGGTGAGCTTGGTGTCCAAGGGGACCTCCGGTCAGGTGGAACGGTTCTGCAGAGATCAACCTGCGCAAACTTGAGTCTATTCCGCTCAACCTTGCCGCGCACGGGTCGGAGGACCGTCCCGTCCTGAGCCGCCAACACCGCATCCAGGTCACACCACGCGGTGCGCGGCGCGTGGTGTCGGCGCGCGATGTCTCGGCGGGCGATGTCACTGTGTTGCGGCGATCCCGGACCAGAGAACCGCAACAGCGTTCCATCGTCCGCGGACGGAGCGGGATGACGTCGCCGCGGTCGCGGCCGGACCACGCCATCGCCGGCTCTCCGACACAGCGCGCCGTTTCGTCGAGCTGGAAGTTGTTGCTGCGAATCGGGCCACTGGACAACCACAACCCACAGCTCGACGCCGAGCGAGGAGCGAGGAGCGAGGAGCGAGGAGCGGCCCTACGCGTGGAGGCTGGCGGCGGGCCGACGGGTCGAGCCGCCGGACCGCCGGGTGCGCGCGGTGGAGTCGCCGGACGAGCGGTCGAGGCGAGTGCGGGATACGTTCAGCGAATCGACACGAAGGGCGGACCATGAGTACCGAGGACCTCGCCAGCAAGGCCAAGGAGCTGTGGCAGCAGGAGAAGGCGCACGCGCACGCCGCCGAGGAGGACGCCCAGCGGACCGAGGAGAGTGTGCGGCACGCCGAGGGCCGCCCCGAGGGGTCCCAGCACGTCGAGGGCGCCACCGACCTGCAGGGCACCGCGACCGCCTGACCGGGCGCACCGCGCACCAGACGAGGCGCCTCACGCACCGACGTGGCGCACCGCGCACCAGACGGGCCTCAGGCACCAGCTGACCGGGCGCTCTCAGCACCAGCCGACAGGGCGCACACCGCCACCAGCTGACCGGGTTCCGCTGACTGGCGCACCGCAACCGCGTGACCTCGTGACAACCAGCCACGACCGCACCGCGGCCCGCCATTCGCACCCACCGTGGACACGCTGCGGGCAAGGTCCTCAGTCGCGCGGGTACCCCGGCGCGAAGTGCGGCCACGGGTCGGCAGCCTCGAGCTGCGCCGCGAGCCCGAGCAGGACCTCCTCCCGTCCCAGCCGTGCGCCGAGCATGACACCGAATGGCAGCTCGACGCCGTCGACCTCCTCGCGGTGCAGCGGGAGGGATATGGCCGGCGCACCGACGATGTTCCAGGGCGACGTCCACGGGGTGAACGCCTTCTGGGCCTGGAAGTCGCGCGCAGGATCGGCGTCGTCGCGCATCGCCCCGACGGCAACCGGCGGCTGGGCGAGGGTCGGGGACAGGACGACGTCGAACGCCGACCAGGCCAGCGCCGTCTGCCGCGCGAGCCGCTGCAGCCCCGATACGGCGTCCGCGTGGTCCAGCGCCGTGAACGAACGGCCGATCTCGCGCATCCAGCGGGTGAGCGGGACGAGAAGCTCCTCGCGCTCCCGCGGCACCGGGGCCTGGAGCACCCCCACGGACCAGAGCGGCATGAACGCGTCCCACTGCTCGGGGGCGAACGGCACGGGCGCCTCGGCGACATGGTGTCCCAGCCCCTCGAGGAGGCGGACGGCCCGCTCGACGGCGGCGCGGGCGCCGGCGTGCACGGGTGCGTCGGCGACCACGACTGGGTCGAGGAGCACACCGATGCGCAGCCCCTGCGGTTTGCTGCGAGCCGCCTCGAGGAAGGAGTTACGCGGTCCGGGCACGACGTAGTGGTCGCCCGGCCAGGGCTGGGCCAGGACGTCGAGGAAGGCTGCGGCGTCGGCCACCGTGCGGGTGAGCACCCCGTCGGTGGCCAGGCCCGATCCGGCCACCCCGTGAGGCCCGTGCGAGACGCGACCGCGGGAGGGCTTGAGACCCACCAGCCCGCACGCGGCCGCAGGGATGCGTAGCGACCCGCCACCGTCGCTGCCGTGGGCGGCGGGCACGATGCCGGCGGCGACGGCGGCCGCCGCACCGCCGCTCGAACCACCCGCCGTGCGGCTCAGGTCCCACGGTGTGCGCGCCGGGGGCGCCACGTCGGGCTCGGTGTAGGGCGGCAGGCCGAGCTCGGGCGTCGTCGTCTTGCCGACCATGAACGTCCCGGCCGCCCGCAGCAACGTGACGACGCCGTCGTCGACGGGGGCGACGAAGCCGGCGAGCGCTGCGGACCCCGCCTCGAACGGGAGGCCGGCCACCATCGTGAGGTCCTTCACCGGCACGGGCACGCCGAGGAACGGCGGGAGACCGTCGCCCGCGCCCCCGACGGCGGCGAGCTGCTCCTCGGCCTCCACGGCCTGGGCGTAAGCACGCTCCTCGGCGAGGTGCACGAAGGCACCGACCTGCGGGCCCAGGCGGCGGGCCCGGTCGAGCGTGTGCCGGACCACCTCGTGCGGGGAAGCCTCGCCGCGGCGCACGGCTGCCGCCAGGTCGAGCGCGCTGAGCTCGTGGAGGTTCGTCATGCCCGTCACGCTAGACCCGAACGGGCGAGGGTCGCCCGAGCCGGCGGCCCCGGCGGGGGCACGAGCCGGCGCGACCCGGCGGGGGAAGAGCCAGCCGTCCGCGGTGAGGGCAGGCATGAGCCGACGGACCCCGGCGAGGGCAGGGCCGGAACCGCAGGTCCCGGCGATGACGGGGTCGTGCCGGGCCAGCAGTTGCGGGCGTGGATCGGTGGGGACATGCTCGCAGCAGCCGCTCCGACCGGGACGGCAACGACCTCCAGGGAGGGACCCCATGGGTATCGGTGACCTCGGCGGCAAGGCCAAGGACTTCCTCGACAGCGACAAGGGCGAGCAGCACAGCGACGACGCCCTGGAGAAGGGATCCGACTTCATCGGCGAGCGGACCGGTGGCAAGTACGACGAGCACCTCGACAAGGGCGTCGACACCGCTGACAAGCGCATCGGCGACGAGTAGGCGGAGGCCCCCATGACCCACCACGAGCACGACGCGACGCACGACAGCCACGGCCACCACGGGTCGCACGAGACCCACGCCCACTCCGAGCACCGCGCCGACGCGGTGACGCCGGGCACCACCGGGCTGCCCGACCGGGACAACGACGACCGCTTCGACGAGGGGCAGGCGGCCACGGCGCCGCTCGAGGGCGAGCTGCCCGAGGAGCGCTTCGACGAGGGCCAGGCCGTCACCTCCGACGTCGAGGCCGAGCTGCCCGAGGCCAGGTTCGACGAGGGCCAGGCGGTGACCTCCGACGTCGAGGCTGAGCTGCCCGAGGGTCGCTTCGACGAGGGGCAGGGCAGCACCTACGGCGAGCCGGACGTCGGCTTCGGCGAGGGCGGCGAGCGCACCGGGCTGTGAGCTCCGCAGATCTCCACACCCTGGAGGCGTGACCGCAGACAGCGCGAGGAGAACAAGCATCGAGGGCCGGTCCACCGTGGACCGGCCCTCGTCGCGCCCCGTGGTGGTGCGGGGCGACCACGGGCGCGCCCGTCGCCCGGGCCTCGTTCTTGCCGCCCATCGACGCGCCCAACGCCCGGCCCGTTCCTTCGCGCCCGCGGGACCTCCTCGACGGCGACCCGCTGTCGGCGCCCGAACGTCCGGACACCCGTCGACGCCGGCACTCCGAACCCCCTCTCGGCGTTGGTCCGGCTGTGGGCCGTCCGGCTGCCGCCCCCGCACCACCGACGTGCCCGGCGCCGACCACTGGACGATCATCATGGGCAGGGCCGGGGCCGGCGCCGTGGCGCAGCACGTCTCCCACCAGCTGGAAGGAGCTCGACGATGAGCAGGACGACCCCCGCGCCCCCGCGCGGCCTGGACAAGGTGGTGGCCTCGGCCGCGGAGGCGGTGGCCGACATCGGCGACGGCGCCTCGCTGGCGGTCGGCGGCTTCGGGCTCTCGGGCAACCCGGTGGCGCTCATCGAGGCCCTGCTCGCCCAGGGCGCGTCCGGCCTGCGGGTGGTCTCGAACAACTGCGGCGTGGACGACTGGGGCCTGGGCGTTCTGCTGCGGGCGGGCCGCCTGGCCCGCATGACGGCGTCCTACGTGGGCGAGAACAAGGAGTTCGAGCGCCAGTTCCTCTCCGGCGAGCTCGAGGTCGAGCTCGTCCCACAGGGCACGCTCGCCGAGCGGCTCCGCGCCGGCGGGGCCGGCATCGCGGCCTTCTTCACCCCCACCGGGGTCGGCACCCAGGTGGCCGAGGGCGGGCTGCCCCGCCGCTACGACGGCGCCGGGGCGGTGGCGGTGGCGTCCGAGGCCAAAGAGGTGCGGACCTTCACCGTCGGCGGCGCTGCGCGCGACTACGTGCTCGAGGAGGCGATCACCACCGACTTCGCCCTCGTCCACGCCGCCGTCGGGGACCGGCACGGCAACCTCGTGTTCAACAAGGCGGCCCGGAACTTCAACCCGCTGGCGGCGACGGCGGCCCGGGTGTGCGTCGCCCAGGTGGAGCAGCTCGTCGAGCCCGGCGACCTCGACCCCGACCGCGTGCACCTGCCCGGGATCTACGTCCACCGGGTGGTCGAGGTCGGCCCCGGGATCGAGAAGCGGATCGAGAAGCGCACCGTGCGCGAGGGAGGGGCGAGCTGATGGCGCTGACGAGGCAGGAGATGGCCGCCCGGGCGGCGGCGGAGCTGACCGACGGGGCCTACGTCAACCTCGGCATCGGGCTGCCCACCCTGGTGCCCAACTACGTCCCCGCCGGGCGTCAGGTGGTGCTGCAGTCGGAGAACGGCATCCTCGGCGTGGGGCCGTACCCGCTCGAGGCGGACGTGGACCCGGACCTCATCAACGCGGGCAAGGAGACCGTGACGACCCTGCCCGGGGCGGCGTTCTTCGACTCGGCCACGTCCTTCGGGATGATCCGCGGCGGCAAGATCGACGTCGCGATCCTCGGCGGGATGCAGGTCTCCGCCGGCGGGGACCTGGCGAACTGGATGATCCCGGGGAAGATGGTCAAGGGCCCGGGCGGGGCGATGGACCTCGTCCACGGCGCGGGGAGGGTCATCGTGCTCATGGAGCACAACGCCAGGAACGGCGATGCGAAGATCGTCCGGCGCTGCACCCTGCCGCTGACCGGCCGGGGCGTGGTCGACCGCATCATCACCGACCTCGCCGTCATCGACGTCTCCCCCACCGGTCTCGTCCTCGTCGAGGTCGCGCCCGGCGTCAGCGCCGACGACGTGGCCGCCCGCACCGATGCCCCTCTCACCGTCCCGGACACCCTGGAGGTCCTCGCATGAGCACCGCTGCGACGTCACCCACCGACGACCTCGACGTCGTCGTCGTCGGGGCCGCCCGCACCCCGCAGGGACGCCTGAACGGCGCCCTGGCCCCGGTGGCGGCCACCGAGCTCGGCTCGGTCGCCATCGCCGGGGCCCTCACCCGGGGCGGCGTCCCGCCCGAGTCGGTCGAGGCCGTCATCCTGGGCCAGGTCCTCCAGGCGGGGGTCGGGCAGAACCCCGCCCGCCAGGCCGCGATCGGGGCGGGCGTGCCCTGGTCGGCGCACACGACCACGGTCAACAAGGTCTGCCTGTCGGGGCTCACCGCCGTCATCGACGCGGCCCGGCTCATCCGCTCGGGCGAGGCCGGCGTCGTCGTGGCCGGAGGCATGGAGTCCATGACCCGCGCCCCGCACCTACTCCTGGGCTCGCGCACGGGCTGGACCTACGGCGACGTCACCGCGGTGGACCACATGGCCCACGACGGGCTCACCGACGCGTTCGAGTCGTGCTCGATGGGCCTGGCGACCGACGACCGGAACGCCTCCGCCTACCCCGTCACGCGGGAGGACCAGGACGCCGTCGCGGCCGCCTCCCACCAGCGGGCGGCCCGGGCGTGGGACGAGGGCGTCTTCGACGGCGAGGTCGTCCCCGTCACGGTGACCGGCCGCAAGGGCGAGACCGTGGTCGAGCGGGACGAGGGCATCCGGCCCGACACGACCACCGAGACCCTGGCCCGGCTCCGCCCGGCGTTCAGCCCCACCGGGTCGATCACGGCCGGGAACGCGTCGCAGATCTCCGACGGCGCCGCCGCGCTGGTCCTGACCACCCGGGGCCGCGCCCGGGAGCAGGGCTGGACCGTGCTGGCCACCCTGCGCGCCGCCGGTCAGGTCGCCGGCCCTGACACCTCCCTGCACGCCCAGCCCGCCCGAGCCCTGGACCGCGCGCTCGAGCGGCAGGGCTGGACGGTCGCCGACCTCGACCTCGTGGAGATCAACGAGGCGTTCGCGGCCGTCGTCGTGCACTCCACGCGCGAGCTCGGCGCCGACCCGGCGCGCGTCAACCCCCACGGCGGCGGGATCTCGCTGGGGCACCCCATCGGCGCCTCCGGCGCCCGCCTGCTCGTCCACGCCGTCCACCAGGTCCACCGCAGCGGCCACGCCCGCGCCGGTGTCGCGCTGTGCGGCGGCGGCGGCCAGGGCGAGGCCCTGCTGCTCGAGAGCTGAGCCACCATGGGGATCAGCGAGCGCGACGTCACCACGCCACGTGGGCGGGTCCACGTGCGTGAGACCGCGCCGTCCGGCGCGGGGCCGGCGGACCCGGCCCGGACGGACGGCGCGGGGACGGTCGTGCTCGTGCACGGCAACTGCTCGTCCTCGGCGTTCTTCCACCACCTGCTCGGCCGGCTGCCGGCCGGGTGGCGCGGCCTGGCGCCGGACCTGCGCGGCTTCGGCGACTCCGAGCCCCTGCCGGTGGACGCCACCCGGGGCATGCGGGACTTCTCCGACGACCTCGCCGCCCTTCTCGACACGCTCGGGATCACCCGGGCGGCGTTCGTCGCGCGCTCCGCCGGCGCCGGTGCGGTCATGCAGCTGGCGATCGACCGGCCGGACCTCGTCGGGCCGGTCCTGCTCGAGGCGCCGATGTCGCCGTACGGCTTCGGCGGCACCGCCGGGCCGGAGGGCCGCCCGTGCTGGCCCGACTTCGCCGGGTCGGGCGGCGGGACCGCCAACCCCGAGTTCGTGGCCGCGCTCGCCGCGGGCGCGCGCGGCGCCGCGCGAGCCTCGTCGCCGCTGTCGGTGTTCCGGTCGCTCTACGTCGTACCGGGCACGGCGCTCGAGGACGAGGACCTCCTCCTGGACTCGGTCCTGTCCACCCGCACCGGCGAGCACCACTACCCCGGCCCGGCGGTGCCCAGCGAGAACTGGCCCGGCACGGGTCCGGGGACCACGGGGATGAACAACGCCCTCTCACCGCGGTACTTCGACGTCAGCGCCTTCGCCGACGTCGTGGGCGTCGGCCCGGTGACGTGGGTGCGCGGGGACGCCGACGCGATCGTCTCCGACACCTCGCTGCTGGACATCGGCCACCTCGGCGCGACGGGCGCCGTCCCGGGCTGGCCCGGCGAGGAGACCTACCCCGCCCAGCCGATGGTCGCCCAGATGCGCGCCGTCCTCGACCGGTACGCGGCGGCCGGCGGCGCCTACGAGGAGATCGTCCTGCCCGGCGTGGGGCACAGCCCCCACCTGGAGGACCCCGACCGGTTCACCGAGATCCTCGCGCGGGTCGTCGCCTGAGCCGGCGTACAGGGAACACGTCCGCGCAGCCGAGCCGTGCGTGGGGCTACCGACGGTTGCCGGGTCCTTCCGTGTGATGGGATGACGCCATGACGCCGACCACCCCCGCCGCGCCCGCGCCCGCCGACCTCGACGACCGCCACGCCTGGCTCGAGGACGTCGAGGGGGCGGCACCGCTGGACTGGGTGCGCGACCGGAACGCCGAGGCCGTGGCGGCGCTGACGACGCCCCGGTTCGAGGACCTTCGCGCCGGGACCCTCGAGGTGCTCGACTCGACGGAGAAGATCCCCGCCGTCGTCCAGCGCGGGGACCACCTGTACAACTTCTGGACCGACGCCGAGCACCCCCGCGGCCTGTGGCGGCGCACCACCTGGGAGTCCTACCGGACCGCCGAGCCCGAGTGGGAGGTGCTCCTCGACGTCGACGCCCTCGGCGCCGAGGAGGGCGTGAGCTGGGTCTGGCACGGCTCCCGCGTCCTGCGGCCCTCCTTCGACCGGGCCCTGGTCCACCTCTCCCGCGGCGGCGCCGACGCCGACGTCACCCGCGAGCTCGACCTCACCACCGGGACCTGGGTCGAGGACGGGTTCTCGCGCGAGGAGTCCAAGGGCGGCATGGCGTGGGCGGACACCACCGGCGACGTCGTGTTCGTCTACACCGACGTCGGCGAGGGCTCGATGACGGCCTCGGGCTACCCGCGCACCGTGCGTCGCTGGCGCCGCGGCACCCCGCTCGCGGACGCGCCGGAGATCTTCGCCGGACGGGACACCGACCTCTCGGTGGGCGCGGGCCACGACTTCACACCCGGGTTCGAGCGCGACGTGGTCGTGCGCTCGATCGCCTTCTACGAGTCCGAGACCTACCTGCTCGGCCCGGACGGCGCCCTCGAGCTCCTCGACGTCCCCCGCTCCAGCGAGCCGGGCGTCCAGCGCGACTGGCTCACCGTCGAGCTCCGCGACGACTGGGAGGTGGGCGGGCACCGCTACCCGGCGGGCTCGCTCCTCGCCGCGCGGCTGAGCGACTTCCTCGCCGGGAGCCGTGACCTCGAGGTGCTCTACACCCCGACCCCGACGACGTCCCTCGCCGGGGACACCTGGACCCGGCACCACCTCGTGCTCAACATCCTCGACGACGTCACCAACCGTCTGGAGGTCCTCACCCCGCCCGACTCGGGCACGGGCCCCTGGCGCCGTCGGCCGCTGGACCTCGCCGGCACCGCCGCACCCGCCCTGGCGACCGTGGCCGTGGGCGCCGTAGACGCCGACACCGAGGACGCGCTGTGGCTGACCACCACCGGCTTCGTCACCCCGACCACCCTGTCCCGGCTGGACCTCGACGCCGACGGCGCGACCCTCGCCGTCGAGCCGCTCAAGTCCATGCCCGCCTTCTTCGACGCCACGGGCCTGGACGTCGAGCAGCACTTCGCCACCTCCGACGACGGCACTCGGGTGCCGTACTTCCAGGTCTCGCGCGAGCCGGTCGGGGACGCCCCCCGGCCGACCCTCCTCACCGGGTACGGCGGCTTCGAGATCTCCCGGCTGCCGGGCTACTCCGGCGGGGTGGGCCGCGCCTGGCTCGAGCGCGGCGGTGTCTACGTCGTCGCGAACATCCGCGGCGGCGGGGAGTACGGGCCGGCGTGGCACCAGGCGGCCCTGCGGGAGAACCGGCACCGGGCCTACGAGGACTTCGCCGCGGTCGCGCGCGACCTCCTCGCGCGCGGCGTGACGGACAGCGCGCACCTGGGCGCCCAGGGCGGGTCGAACGGCGGCCTGCTCATGGGCAACATGATCACCACCTACCCCGAGCTCTTCGGCGCGGTCGTGTGCCAGGTCCCGCTGCTGGACATGAAGCGGTACTCCCACCTCCTCGCCGGCGCCTCGTGGATGGCCGAGTACGGCGACCCCGACGACCCGGAGCAGTGGGAGTTCATCCGCACCTTCTCCGCGTACCACCTCTTCGACCCCGCGGCGCCCTGCCCGCCGGTGCTGTTCACGACCTCGACGCGGGACGACCGGGTCCACCCCGGCCACGCCCGGAAGATGGCGGCGAAGATGCTCGAGGCCGGGAAGGACGTCACGTACTACGAGAACGTCGAGGGCGGGCACGGCGGCGCCGCGACGAACGCGCAGGCAGCGTTCATGCAGGCGCTGGCCTTCGAGTTCCTCTGGCAGCGCCTGGCCGGCTGAGCGGACGGTCCCCGCGGCGGCTGCCGCGGGGACCGGTGGGCCCCCGTCAGAGGACGCCGGCGGCCGTCCGGGAGTCGTCCCGCTCGTCGTCGCGCTCGGAGCGCACCGCCCGCAGCCGCGAGGCGAGCACCGCCCCCAGGGCCACGGCCGCCGCGACGAGCGCCAGGCCGATGCGCAGGGCGTGGTTGGTGTCCGCCGGGACGGACATCTGCACCACCGCCGGTGCGATGAGCACCGACACGAGGTTCATGACCTTGATGAGCGGGTTGATCGCCGGGCCCGCGGTGTCCTTGAACGGGTCGCCCACGGTGTCGCCGATGACGGTCGCGGCGTGGGCCTCGGAGCCCTTGCCGCCGTGCAGGCCGTCCTCGACGAGCTTCTTGGCGTTGTCCCACGCACCGCCGGAGTTGGCGAGGAAGACCGCCATGAGCACGCCGGTGCCAATCGCGCCCGCGAGGAACCCGGCGAGCGGGCCGACGCCGAGGCCGAAGCCGACGGCGATGGGCGCCGAGGCCGCCAGGAGCCCGGGGGTGGCGAGCTCGCGGAGGGAGTCCCTGGTGCAGATGTCGACGACCTTGCCGTACTCGGGGCGGGTCTCGCCGGTCATGATGCCGGGCATCTCCCGGAACTGGCGCCGGACCTCGAAGACGATGGCCCCCGCGGCGCGGGTGACGGCGTCGATCGCCAGGCCGGAGAACAGGAAGACGGTCGCGCCGCCGAGGATGACGCCGACGAGGGTGATGGGCGAGGTGATGTCGTAGGCGACCATCGCCCCGACGATCCCGCCGGCCACCTGCGTGCCGGCCTCGGCGATCTCGCCCATCGCGACGTCGACGGCCTCGCGGTAGGAGCCGAACAGGGCGGTCGCGGCGAGGACCGCCGTGGCGATGGCGATGCCCTTGGTGATGGCCTTGGTGGTGTTGCCGACCGCGTCGAGGTCGGTGAGGACCTGCGCGCCGGCGGCATCGACGTCGCCGGACATCTCGGCGATGCCCTGGGCGTTGTCCGAGACCGGGCCGAAGGTGTCCATGGCGACGATGACGCCCACGGTGGTGAGCAGGCCGCAGCCCGCGAGCGCGACGAGGAACAGGGCCAGCGAGAGCGACCCGCCGGCGAGGAGGAACGCCCCACAGATGGCGGCGGCGATGATGCCGGCGGTGAAGACCGCCGACTCCAGGCCCACGCCGATGCCGGAGAGGACCACCGTGGCGGCGCCGGTGCGCGAGGTCCGCGCGACGTGGAGGGTCGGCCGCGAGGTGGTGCCGGTGTAGTAGCCGGTGAGCCACAGGATCACCCCGGCCAGGACGATGCCCAGCAGGACCGCGGCGCTGACGATCAGCCGCGGGTCGCCGGGCTGGCCGGCGAGGGCCTCGCTGATCCCCGGGACGTCGGCGAAGGTGCCCGGGAGGTAGACGAACGTGGCGAGCGCGGCGAGGAGCACCCCGACGACCGCGGCGACGTAGAAGCCGCGGTAGATGGCCCGCAGGCCCGACTCCTCCCCTCGCACCCGGGTGGTGAGGACCCCCAGCACGGCGACGAGGGCGCCGATGGCGGTGATGATCAGCGGCAGGACGAGGCCCTGCTCGCCCATCGCGGCCTTGCCGAGGATCAGCGAGGCCACGAGCATCACGGCGTAGGACTCGAAGAGGTCGGCGGCCATGCCGGCGCAGTCGCCGACGTTGTCACCGACGTTGTCGGCGATGGTGGCGGCGTTGCGGGGGTCGTCCTCGGGGATGCCCTGCTCGACCTTGCCGACGAGGTCGGCGCCGACGTCGGCGGCCTTGGTGAAGATGCCGCCGCCCACGCGCATGAACATCGCCAGCAGCGCGGCGCCGAAGCCGAAGCCCTCGAGGACCGCCGGGGCCTCGCCCCGGTAGACCAGCACCACGCCGGCGGCCCCGAGCAGCCCCAGCCCGACCACCGCCATGCCGACGACGCCACCGGTCCGGAAGGCGATGCGCGCCCCCTCCGAGCGCCCGCCGGGCCGGGTCGCGGCGGCGGCGACCCGGACGTTCGCCTTGACCGCGAGCGACATGCCGAGGTAGCCGATGGCGGCGGAGAAGCCGGCCCCGAAGAGGAACGCGATGGCCCGGCCGAGCTTGATCTCCGGCTCCGCCGGCAGGAGGAACAGCAGCCCGAAGACGATGACGGCGAAGATCGCGAGGGTGCGGAACTGCCGGGTGAGGTAGGCCTTGGCACCCTCCTGGATGGCTCCCGCGATCTCCTTCATCGCCGGTGTCCCCTCGTCGGTGGCGAGCACCTGTCGGCGCAGCACCACCGCGAAGGCGAGCGCGGCGACGGCGATCGCCCCGATCACCGCGACGATGGTCAGGCTTCCCTGGCCGAGCTCGATCATCGGGCCTCCTTGGCAGCACACATCCGGGACGTCGGTGTCACCGGGCGGATGGATGACGCGGAGCCTACCGGTGCCCCGCGGGGGCGACGAACAGATCAGGGACCGACGCGTCGTGAATCCCGGCGGGGAGGCACACTGGAGCGGTGCCCCGCCCCGACGTCCTCGCGCTCCTGCGCTCGGCGGGCCGGCGCGACGGCCGGCTCGTCCACCTCGAGGAGCTGCCGGGCCGACCGGGCCGGGCGGCGGACTGGCCGGGCTGGGCCGACCCGGACGTGGTCGCCGGCTACCGCCGGCTCGGGGTCGACCGGCCGTGGGTCCACCAGGTCCGGGCCGCCGAGGCCGCGTGGGCGGGCCGGCACACCGTCATCGCCACCGGCACCGGCTCGGGCAAGTCCCTGGCGGCCTGGCTCCCCGCGCTGTCGGCGGTGCGGGCCGGGGCCGCCGAGCTCGCCGGCCCCGCCGCCGGGAGCATCGGCTCCTACACCCGGCGCCCGTCGACCCTGTACCTCTCCCCGACCAAGGCGCTCGCGGCCGACCAGCTGGCCGGCCTCCAGCGGCTCCTCGACGCCGCAGCGCTGCGCGGGGTGCGGGTGGCGACGTGCGACGGCGACACCCCGCTGACGGAGCGGGACTGGGCGCGTGACCACGCCGACGTCGTCCTGACCAACCCCGACTTCCTCCACTTCTCGATGCTGCCGGGGCACCGGCGGTGGCAGCGGCTGCTGCGCGGGCTGCGCTACGTCGTCGTGGACGAGGCGCACGCCTACCGGGGGGTCCTCGGCGCGCACGTCGCCCTGGTCCTGCGTCGGCTGCTCCGCCTGGCCGCGCACTACGGCTCGGTCCCCACGGTCCTCATGGCCTCGGCCACGACCGCCGAGCCGGCCCTGACCGCGGCCCGGCTGGTCGGCGCCGACCCGGCCGACATCGTCGCGGTCACCGAGGACACCGCGCCGACCGGCCGCCGGTCGGTGGCCCTGTGGCAGCCGGCCCTGGCCGAGGCCTGGGCGGCGACGGCCCCGGACCCCGCCGGGGACGGCGCGGGCGACCCGAGCCTGGACGACCCCAGCCTGGACGGCCCGCGCCGCTCCGCCGGGGCCGAGGCGGCCTCCCTGCTGGCCGACCTCGTGTCCGCCGGCGCACGCACCCTGGTCTTCGTCCGCTCCCGGTACGGCGCGGAGGTGATCGCCGAGCAGACCCGGCGGCACCTGCGCGAGGTCGACCCCGCCCTGGCCGCGCGGGTGGCGGCCTACCGCGGGGGGTACCTGCCGGAGGAGCGCCGCGAGCTGGAGCGGGCCCTGCGCAGCGGCGAGCTGCTGGCCCTGGCCACCACCAATGCCCTCGAGCTGGGCGTCGACGTCGCCGGCCTCGACGCGGTCCTCATGGCCGGCTGGCCGGGGACCCGGGTCTCGATGTGGCAGCAGGCCGGGCGGGCGGGACGGGCGGGCGCGGACGGTGTGGCCGTGCTCGTGGCCAGCGAGGACCCGCTGGACACCTTCCTCGTCCACCACCCCGAGGCCATCTTCGGCACGGGGGTCGAGGCCACGACGTTCGACCCCGCCAACCCGTACGTGCTCGCCCCGCACCTGTGCGCCGCGGCGTCGGAGCTGCCGCTGACCACCGCGGACCTGCCGACCTTCGGTCTCGCCGGCACCGCGCTGCTCGACGAGCTCGTCCGGCGCGACCTGCTCCGTCGTCGCCCCACGGGCTGGTTCTGGAACTTCGCACGACCCGAGCGGGCGCAGGACCTCACCGACCTGCGCGGCGGGTCGTCCCAGCCGGTCCAGGTGGTCGAGACCGGCACGGGCGCGGTGCTGGGCACGGTCGACGGCGCACGCGCCGACAGCACGGTCCACCCCGGTGCGGTGTACGTGCACCAGGGCCGCACGTTCGTCGTCGACCAGCTCGAGGACGACGTCGCCCTCGTCCACGCCGACCAGGAGCTGGCCTACCGCACGCGGGCGCGGTCGAGCTCGACCGTCCGGATCGTCGCCGAGCGCGACCACGTCACCTGGGACGACCCGGCGGGCGCGCCGGTGCGGTGGTCGTTCGGGGACGTGGAGGTGACGGGCCAGGTGACCGGGTACGACCGGCGCCGGCTGCCGGGGATGGACATCATCGGCTCCTACGCCCTCGACATGCCCGAACGGGTCCTGCCCACGACCGCGGTGTGGTGGACGCTCAGCGCCGAGGCCTGCGAGGCGGCCGGGGTCGGCAAGGAGAGCCTGCCCGGCGCCCTCCACGCCGCGGAGCACGCCTCGATCGGCCTCCTCCCGCTGCTGGCGACGTGCGACCGGTGGGACATCGGCGGCCTGTCGACCGCCGTGCACGCCCAGACCGGGCAGCCGACGGTGTTCGTCCACGACGGCTACCCCGGCGGGGCCGGGTTCGCCGAGCGCGGCTACCGCGCCGCCCGGGAGTGGGTCGAGGCGACGCTCGGCGCGATCACGGCGTGCGGGTGCCTGGACGGGTGCCCGAGCTGCGTGCAGTCGCCCAAGTGCGGGAACGGCAACTCGCCCCTCGACAAGCGCGGGGCGACCCGGCTGCTCCGGCTGCTGCTGCGCAGCGCCCCGCCCGGGCCCGCCTGACGGACCGCGCCCGGGGACCGAGGGGCGCTCACGCGCGCCGTCGGAGGTGCGCCCGCCGGCCGCCGGAGGCGTGATCCCGGCGACCGGAGACGCGACGCAGCACCCCGATCACGCCGGTCCGGCCCGGGCGGTGGCCCGCGCGGCGGGACCCACCGGCACGGCGACCCGTGCGACGACCTCGACCACGTCCCCGCGCACCACGCACCCAGCCGGGTCGGCGCCGTTGGCGCGCACCACGCGCGCCGCCGCCCCGCACGGGTCGGTCTGTCCACCCCGGCCGTGGAGGACCTCGGCGGCGGCGAGCGCCCCGAGGTCCGCCGCCGTCTGGGCGACGCCCCGGGCGTGCACCGCCCCGGCCAGGGCGGTGACGCCCACGGCCAGGACGAGGACGACCGCGACGAGCGACAGTCCGAGCACCGAGCCCGCGCCCCGGTCGCCCGGACGGCGGTGCGAGCGGGTCCCGGGCGGGCCGGCACCGGGCCTCACGTGCCCGGCTCCGGCAGCGCCCGCGCCTGCGCCCGTGCCCGCAGGTCGGTCAGGCCCATCACGCCGGGAAGGTCGCTGGTGACCTCCACGAGGACGTAGGCGCCGTCCCGGGCGACGAGCACCCGGGCCCGGTCGCCCGCGAGGTCCTCCGCGACCCGAGCGACCACCGCGGCGGGCTCGCCGAGAGCGGCGGCACGGGCACCGGCCCGGGCGGCGTCGGCCACGCGCACCTGGGTCAGGGCCGCGGACCCGGCCGTGAGCAGCAGGAGGAGCACCATCACCACCGCCGGCAGCACCAGGGCCAGCTCGGCGGTGACCATGCCGGCCTGGGCGCCGGCGCCCGGTGCCGGACGGGGGCCCCCGTCCGGCACCGGTCGACATGGCCGTCTCATCCCAGGCCGAGCGCCTTGCGGATGAGGTCCGCGACGAGCTCGCGGACCCAGTCGCTCTTGAGGATCCACAGCAGGACGCTGGCGATGGACGCCGCCGCCACCGTGCCGATGGCGTACTCCGCCGTCGCCATCCCCGCCTCACGCCGCAGCGTCCGGGCACGACGCACCATCGATGCCCGCACCCCTCCCCAACGCCGTCGCACTGCTCGCATGGTCGATCTCCTTCCCTCCGCCCCGGCGGGGGCCCGGACGGCCGGCTGGTGCCGGCCGACACGACGAGCGTCGCGCCGGCCGCCCCGGCGGACCGGGCGCACGCAGCGGCGCTGTGGAGGCAGGTGCCCCCGGCCGGGCTGTGGAGCGGACGGGGTCAGCCGCCGAGGAGGCCGCCGCCGGCGGCGGCCACCACCGGGACCACGCCGAGGAGGACGAACGCCGGCAGGAAGCACAGCCCCAGCGGCAGGACGAGCCGCACCGCCATGCGGGCGGCCGCCACCTGGGCGCGGCGGTGCCGTCCCGCGCGGACGGCCGCGGCGGCGCGCCGCAGCAGCGGGCCCGGTGCCGACCCCTCGACCCAGGCGGGCTCGAGGGCGTCCGCCAGCGGGACGAGCGCGGGCGGGACGCCGGCCCAGGCCTCGTCCCACGGTGCGCCGAGCCGCAGCGCGCCGCCCGCTCGCCGCAGGACGGTGCCGTGCGACCCGGCCACCTCGCCCCCGAGGGCACGGCCCAGCGCCTCGAGCGTGCCCGGGACCGACGCACCGGCCTCGAGGGCCGCGTCAGCCAGGTCCAGCAGGACGGCGACGTCGACGGCGCCGGCACCGCGCCGGGCCCGGGCCGGGCGCCGGTGCCCGGGCCGCCGGCGGCGGAGGACCCAGGGCGAGGCGGCGACGAGAGCGAGGACGAGGACGACCACGTCAGTCACCGGCGTGGCGGGCGGAGCGTTCGAGGGCCGCGACCCAGCGGTGCCCGGCCACCATGAGCCCGGCGCCGGCGAGCAGGCAGGCCGTCCCCGCGCCACCGTCGAGGAGGAAGGCGACGGGGTCGGCCCCGACGGCGGCGCCCATGAGGACCCCGGCGGCGGGCAGCACGCCGAGGAGCCGTGCGCTGGCCCGGGGGCCGGCGAGCGCGACGGCCCGCGCGGCACGGGCCTGGCCGGCCTCGGTGAGGCCGTGCGCGGTCCGCTCGAGCACCTGCGCCAGCGGGGCCCCGATCTCGTGGGTGAGCCGGCAGGCGGCCACGGTCGCCGGGAGGGCGGCCTCGGCGCCCGGGCCCAGCCGGTGCCCGGAGCCGGCGAGCCGGGCGAGCGCGAGCGGTACGCCGCTGACCGCGGGTCCACCGCCGTCGCCCGTGGTCAGGCCCGCGCGGGCCAGGGTACGGGACCAGGCCTCCTCCACACCGGCCCCCGCGTGCAGCCGGGTGGCGACCTCGGTCGCCACCACGCCCAGGTCGAGGTCGGTCCGGTGCCGTCGGCGCGGCCACGCGGGCGGGGTGCGTGGGCGGACGGAGCGGCGCGCCCGTCTGCGCGGAGGGCTGACGAGCACCAGGGCGAGGGCGGCCAGCGCGCCGGCTGCGAGCGCCGCCGTCACGGGGTGCCTCCTGCGGCGTGGCGGCCGGGCGAGGGCGGGCGCCCGGCTCCCAGCCGCTCCTGCAGACGCCCCCAGCCCGGCCCGGGCCGCACCCCGTCCGCCGTGGCGGCGAGGGCGACCTCGCAGCGCAGCTCGGCGCCCACGCGGCCCAGGACCGCCACCTCGGCGACCCGGCGCCGGCCGGCCGGATCGCGCCGTAGGTGGACGACGGCGTCGAGAGCGCTGGCGGCCTGGGCCGCGACGGTGGGCTCGGCCATCCCGGCGAGGGCGCCGAGCGCCACGAGCCGGGCCGGGACGTCCGCCGAGGCGTTCGCGTGGACCGTGGCGAAGCCGCCGTCGTGGCCGGTGTTGAGGGCGCCCAGGACGTCCCGCACCTCCGCCCCGCGGCACTCGCCCAGCACGAGGCGGTCGGGGCGCATCCGCATCGCCGCCCGGACGAGCTCGCTGAGAGGCACCTCGCCGACGCGCTGGACGTTGGCCCGGCGGACCTGCAGGTGGACGACGTGCGGGTGGTCGGGCCGCAGCTCGGCGGACTCCTCGATGCACACGATGCGCTCGCGACCGGGCACGAGGCCGAGCAGGGCGGCGAGCAGGGTGGTCTTGCCCGACCCGGTGGCGCCGGAGACCAGGACGTTGGCCCGCCGGTCCACGAGGGCGCGCAGCACGGGCTCGACGTCCGCCGGCACGGTCCCCGACGACGTGAGCTCGGTCAGGCTGAAGACGCGCGCGCGGTGGGTGCGCAGCGAGATGAGGGTGCCGTCGGCCGAGAGCGGGGGCAGCACGGCGTGCAGGCGGGTGCCGTCGGGCAGGGTGCCGTCGACGACCGGGCTCGCGTCGTCGAGCCGCTGGCCGCTGGCCGCGGCGAGCCGGGCGGCCAGCGCCCGGACGGCGGCGGGATCGGCGAGGGCGGGGTCTCCCACGTCCACCCGCTCGAGCCCGTCGCCGCGGTCGAGCCAGACCCCACCGGCACCGTTGACGAGGACGTCGGTCACGCGTGGGTCGTCCAGGAGGTGCTGGAGCGGTCCTGCGCCGCGCAGGTGGGCGCGGACGTCCGCGTCGAGGTCGAGCAGCCCGCGGACCCCCACCGTGCGGGCGGCCCCCTCCGCGAGCGCACCGGCCAGCGGGGTTCCTCCAGCCACCGCGGCCCGCACCCGCGCGACGACGGCCGCCCCGCCGGGCTGGCTCACGGCCACGGTCCGAGGTCGCGCAGCACGGAAGACGCCGCGGCGCGCAGCGGCCCGCGGCGCTGGTCGCCGGGGGCGAGCCCGCGCTCGACACCCGCCGCCAGGCCCCGCTGCTCACGCAGCCGCACGGCCCGGCCGAGCCCGGCGTGGTCGGCCACCTCCTCGCTCTCGACCGCGCCGGCGCGGACCACGAGGTGTCCACGGGAGCCGCTCGCCCCGAGCGCGGCGGCGCCCGCCCGGGCCGCGGCAGCGCCGCGGACACCACCGCCGGCGACGAGGACGACGTCGCCGCACCAGCCGAGCCACGTCCGGGCCGCCTCGCCGCCGGCGAGCACCTGGCGCGGCAGGTCCAGGACGACGAGGTCGTGCCCCTGGCCCAGCGCGCGCACGGCGGAGCGGGCCACGAGGTCGGCCGGGTCGACCCCACCGCGCTGGTCTCCCGAGAGCACCCGGACGAGGTGCCAGGACGGCAGGGCGAGGGCCAGCCGCTCGGGCAGCAGCGCGCCCCGCTCGGCCCGCAGGTCGGCCCACCGCCGGCCGGGGTCGTGCTCGAGCCCGAGGAGGACGTCGAGGCCGCCGCCGGCCGGGTCGAGGTCGACCAGCGCGGTCGCCGCGCCGTCGTCGACGGCCGCCCTGGCGAGGGCGGCGGCGAGCACGGAGGCCCCTGCCCCGCCGTGGGCGGCCACCACCCCCACCGTCCGGGCGCGGTGCGGCGTGCCGGCCGCGACGACGAGGTCGAGCAGGACGGGGGTGTCGCCGGGCAGCTCGACGACGGCGGGGATCTCCCCGGGCGACCCGGGCACGAGCCCCACCCGGCCGGGGTCGACGTGCACCCTGAGCGCCGGCAGGTCGGCGCGCTCGTGGTCCAGCACCACCGCGGCCGCCGGCAGCACCCGGTCCGGCGGGACGACGAGCAGGCCCACCCCCGCGAGGTCGGTGAGCCGGCCGACCTGGGCGGCGACCGCCTCGTCCCCCGTGCGCAGCACCACCTGCAGCTTCCCCGACGACCCCATCGGCCACCTCCTGTCCAGGCCGTCACCGTGCCCCGGGTGCGCCGTCGCCCGCCCCGACCCTGTGGACGGCGACGGTCCCGGGCCGCCTGGGGACGCGGTCCCACCCCGGAGCGCCGCCGGGGACTCTCGCGGTGGCGCACCACGGGCGTGCCCGCGCGGATAGCCTGGTCAGGGAGGAGGTGGCATGGGCACCGACCGGCGCGCCGCGGCGTTCTTCGACCTCGACAAGACGGTCCTCGCGACGTCGTCCTCCCTCGCGCTCGCCCGGCCCCTCCTCGCCGCGGGCCTTTTGCGCCGCGGCGACGTCCTGCGCTCGGCCGGGGCGCAGCTGGGCTATGCCTTCGTGGCCGCGGACCACCGCCGCAGCGACCGGATCCGGCAGGAGCTCTCCCGCACGGTCAACGGGTGGGAGGTCGCGCGGTTCCGGGACGCCGTCGCGGCCGCGGTGGGCACGGCCGTCCGGCCGCTGGTCTACCTCGAGGCTCTCGACCTGGTCGGCGCGCACCAGGACGCGGGCGAGGACGTGGTCGTCGTCTCGGCGTCGGCCCGCGAGATCGTCGAGCCGATCGCGGCGATGATCGGTGCCGACCACGTCATCGCGACGACGATGGCGGTGGCCGACGGCCGCTTCACGGGGCGGACGGAGCACTACGTCTACGGCCCCGCCAAGGCCGCCGAGATGGCCGCCCTCGCGCAGCGCCACGGGTACGACCTCGCGCGGTCGTGGGCGTACAGCGACTCGATCACCGACCTGCCCATGCTCGAGGTCGTGGGCCACCCGGTGGCGGTCAACCCGGACCGTGCGCTGCTGCGCATCGCCCGCGAGCGGGGCTGGCAGGTGCGCCACTTCCGGCGGCCGGTGCCGCTGCGCCCGCCGCCGGTCCGCGTCCTCCTCGCCCTGGCCGGCGTGGCGACGGCCGTGGGCGGCTGGTTCTGGGCGACGCGGCCGCGGTCCGCCTGAGGTGAGCGGCGGTCCCCCCGCGGGCCATGTGCCGACGGGTGACCTCGCGCCTCGGCGTGGCCCGACGGGTGACCGGCGCGCCTCGGCGTGGCGGCCGGACTACGCCGGTCGGCCGGCGAGGACACCCGTCGCCAGCCCGGCACCGGCCCGGGCGCCGGCGGTCACCGCCTCGGCCTGGTGCACCAGCCAGGTGGCCACCCCCTCGGCGGTGCCCGTCGCGTAGGCGGCGAGCGCCCGCCGGTAGGCGAGCGCGTCGCCCGCGTGCGTCTCGTCGGGCAGGGCGACGCCGGTGGGGTCGAGACCGCTGCGCACGAGGACGAGGCGGGCCAGGACCCGCGCGAGCTGGCCGTTGGCCGTCACGAAGGGCCGGGCCGTGGCGACCTCGGCGTGGACGACGGCGGCGCGCACCAGACCAGGCGCCGCCTCGGCGTCGAGCACGGCGACGATGAGGGCGGTGCGCGCCTCGAGCTCGACGCCGACCGGCTCGTCCCCGCCCGGGGCGTCGCGGGCCCGGCCGGTGGTCCGCGGCCGGCCGACGTCACCGGCTACCAGGGCACCGGCCGCGACCAGGTGCGCGGTGAGGTCCCGGTGCAGCCCGGCCATCACCTCGGCACCGGGGGCGCGCGGGGCGCGTCCGCCCAGGTCGCCGAAGAGCGCGCCGGCGTGGACCTGGGCACGCCAGGCGGCGAGCACGGCGGCCTCCTCGGCCCGCGCGGCGGCGGGGTCGACGTCGCCGGCCGCCACCCGGCCACGTAGCCAGGACGCCGGAGCGCGGGCACCGTCGAGAGAGGCCCCGGCGACGGCGGAGCGCACCGCTGCCTCCGCCCTCGCCTCGCGCCAGCGACGCCGCAGCCCCTCGTGCCAGCGCAGGTCCGCGGCGGCCTCCCGGGCTCGGGCCGCGGCCTCGGGCACACCGTCTAGCAGCGCGAGCCGCTCGAGGGCGGGGACGACGTCGCTGCTCACCCGGTCAGGCTAGTGCGCGGTCCGCCCTCCGGACGGCGGCTCGACGTGCCCCGGCGCGGCTCGACGTGCCGCCCGGCGCCCGGTGGCTAGGTTGGCACCAGAGACCCAGGAGGCGCAGTGAGCAGCACCGACCAGCACCCGGAGCCCGACGGCCGCCCCGCCGACGACACCACCCGCGTCCACCGGCCCGCCGACGACACCACCCGCGTCCACCGGCCCGCCGACGACACCACCCGCGTCCACCCGCCGGCCGACGACCACGGCGTCCGCACCCCGGCCGAGCCGTCGACTCGCCGGGAGGACACCGAGACGACCGCGACGCGGCGTCAGGGCTTCCTCGGCCTGCGCGGCGACGGCGCAGCCTCGCCCGTCGCGCCCACCGGGCGTCGCGACGCGGCACCGGCGGCGCGTCAGCCCGAGCCGCGGGAGCGCACCGTCGGCCGTGACCCGCTCCTCGACGGCGCCACCGAGACGCGGCCGCGCTCGCGTGCGGCGGCACACGGGTGGGCCCTGCTGCTGACCCTCGTCCTCGCACCGGTGGCCTGGTACCTCGTCACCGACGCCGGCGCCCGGCTCACCCTCGGCGCCGACAACCAGTGGCAGGCCGGCGAGATCACCAACCCCGCGGCCCTCGTCGAGCTCGCGGCGGGCCTCGTCGTCACGGCGGCGCTGCTGCTCGCCGCGCGCTGGTCCTCGCTCGGCGCGACCACCGTCGGCGCCGTCGTCCTGGTCCTCGCCCTGGTCGCCGTCGCCCTGCCGGCCCAGGCCACGACCTTCCTCGACACGCTCTCGGGAACCCTGGGCGCCCTGGGCAGCCTCGGGGACAACGCCGCGTTCCACCTCGACAACGACGTCTCGACCGGCCGGCTCGCGCTGTACGGGCTGGGACTGCTCGTGGTCGGCGTCGTCTCCCACGGGGCGCGCCGGCTGGGTCGGCGCGAGGAGCGGCTGCGCACGCCCCGGTGACCGCCCCGGGCAGGGGCTGGTCAATCCGCCAGAGTCGGATATCTTGATGTCGACAGGAATGTGAGCCACGGCACAGTCGTGGCCGTCGCCAACGAGAGGACGCCGATGTCCCAGCCCGACACCGCCCAGACGCAGGGCGGCCTGGAGAACCTCCTCCACGAGCACCGCTCGTTCCCGCCCTCGGCCGAGTTCGCGGCCCAGGCGAACGCGACCGCCGAGATGTACGAGCGCGCCGACGCCGACCGCGAGGGCTTCTGGGCGGAGCAGGCCCGTGAGCTGCTGACCTGGTCGAAGGACTTCACCGAGGTCCTGGACTTCTCCGGCGCACCGGTCGCCCGCTGGTTCGGCGACGGCCGGCTCAACGCCGCGTACAACGCCGTCGACCGCCACGTCGAGGCGGGGCTGGGCGACCGGGTCGCGATCCACTTCGAGGGCGAGCCCGGCGACACCCGCGCCCTGACCTACGCCGACCTCCAGGAGCAGGTCTCCCGGGCCGCCGGCGCGCTGGAGGCCCTCGGGGTCCGCAAGGGCGACCGCGTGGCGATCTACCTGCCGATGATCCCCGAGGCGGTCGTCGCCATGCTCGCCTGCGCGCGGATCGGCGCCCCGCACTCGGTGATCTTCGGCGGGTTCTCCGCCGAGGCGCTGAACAGCCGCATCAACGACGCCGACGCCCGCGTCGTCATCACCGCCGACGGCGGCTACCGCCGGGGGAAGGCGAGCGCGCTCAAACCCGCCGTCGACGAGGCCCTGGCCAAGGGCACGCCGGTCGAGCACGTCCTCGTCGTGCACCGCACGGGTCAGGACGTGGACTGGACCGAGGGGCGCGACGTCAGCTGGGAGGACGCCCTGGCCGCCGCGAGCCCGGAGCACACCCCGGCCGAGGTCGACGCCGAGCACCCCCTGTTCATCCTCTACACCTCCGGGACGACGGGGAAGCCCAAGGGGATCCTGCACACCACGGGCGGCTACCTCACCCAGGTGGCCTTCACGTTCCGCAACGTCTTCGACATCAAGCCCGAGACGGACGTGTACTGGTGCACCGCCGACGTCGGCTGGGTCACCGGCCACTCCTACGTCACCTACGGGCCCCTGCTCAACGGTGCGACCCAGGTGATCTACGAGGGCACCCCGGACACCCCGCACAAGGGCCGGTGGTGGGAGATCGTGGAGAAGTACAAGGTCTCCGTCCTCTACACCGCCCCCACCGCGATCCGCACGGCGATGAAGTGGGGCGAGGACATCCCCGCCGGGTTCGACCTGAGCTCCCTGCGGCTCATGGGCTCGGTGGGTGAGTCGATCAACCCCGAGGCGTGGATGTGGTACCGCCGGGTGATCGGTGGCGACCGGACCCCGATCGTGGACACCTGGTGGCAGACCGAGACCGGCGCCATGATGATCTCCCCGCTGCCGGGGGTCACCGCGGCCAAGCCGGGGTCCGCGCAGCGTCCGCTGCCGGGCATCGCCGCCGACGTCCTGGACGAGCAGGCCAGGCCCGTGCCGGACGGCGGTGGTGGGTACCTCGTGCTCACCGCGCCCTGGCCGGCGATGCTGCGGGGCATCTGGGGCGACCCCGAGCGGTTCAGGGAGACGTACTGGTCCCGCTTCGAGGGCATGTACTTCGCCGGCGACGGCGCCAAGAAGGACGAGGACGGCGACGTCTGGCTCCTCGGCCGCGTCGACGACGTCATGAACGTCTCCGGCCACCGCCTGTCGACGACGGAGATCGAGTCCGCGCTCGTCTCCCACCCGTACGTGGCCGAGGCCGCCGTCGTCGGGGCCAACGACGACACCACCGGGCAGGCGGTCGTCGCCTTCGTCATCCTGCGCGCCGAGCACGTCGAGAAGGCCGACGAGGCGGGCGAGGGGTCCGACGTCGTCGCGGAGCTGCGCGCGCACGTGGCCAAGGAGATCGGCCCGATCGCCAAGCCCCGGTCCATCCTCGTCGTCGCCGAGCTGCCGAAGACCCGGTCCGGGAAGATCATGCGCCGCCTCCTGCGCGACATCGCCGAGGGGCGCGAGGCCGGTGACGTCACGACGTTGGCGGACTCGACCGTGATGAGCCGGATCAGCCAGGGGATGCACCGCTGAGCCGCTGACCGGCCGGGTCGCAGCACGCCGAAGGTTCCGTCAGGCCAGTCCTGACGGAACCTTCGGCATCTGTGCCGGGGCACCGGGCGCGGAGAGCGTGCCACCGGGCCGGCCTTTCCTGACGGCGCCTCCCACGGCCGGCCCTCCCCGACGGCGCCGCACCACCACGGCCGGCCCTCCCCGACGGCGCCGCACCACCACGGCCGGCCCTCCCCGACGGCGCCGCACCACCACGGCCGGCCCTCCCCGACGGCGCCGCACCACCACGGCCGACCCCCTCCCCCCGGACGCCGGCCCGGCCGTCCGGCGCACGCTCGTACCCTGGGCCCGTGCCCGAGCCCGACGTCCCCGCCGCGTCCGCGCAGCGGCGCGAGGTCACGGCGGCGGTCCGGGACACGGCCGCCGTCGGGATGGGGTACCTCCCGCTCGGCGCGGCGTTCGGGATCCTCCTGGTCGGCAGCGGCCTGGCCTGGTGGTGGGCGCCGGTCTTCTCCGTGCTCATCTACGCCGGCTCCATGGAGTTCCTCGCCATCTCCCTCGTCACCGGCGGGGTCGGCCTGGCCCAGGTGGCGCTGACGACGTTCTTCGTCAACTTCCGGCACGTCTTCTACGGCCTGAGCTTCCCGCTGCTCGAGATCCGCTCCACCGCCGGCCGCCTCTACGGCGTCCACGCGCTGACCGACGAGGCCTACGCCCTCCTCGCCACCCGCCCGCACGCCCAGCTGACCGGCACGCGCGTGCTGGCCACCGAGATCCTCTGCCACGCCTACTGGGTCGCCGGCTCGACGACCGGGGCGCTGCTCGGGTCGCGGCTCGGGCTCCAGGTGGAGGGCATGGGCTTCGCGCTCACCGCGCTCTTCGTCGTCCTGACGATCGACGCCTTCCGCGCCTCCCCCGACGTCCCCACGCTGGTGGTCGCGCTCGCCTGCGCCGCTCTCGCGCTCGTGGTGGCGCCGGGGAGCATGCTCGTCATCGCCCTCACCGCCTTCGTCCTGGTCCTGCTCGCACGGTTCGCCCTGGGCGGCGGCCATGACACCTGAGCGAATCCTCCTGACCCTCCTGGTGATCTTCGCGGTCACCTACGCCCTCCGGCTGGCACCGTTCCTGCTCCTGCGGCGCATGGGCGGCTCGCGCGCCGTCGGCTACCTCGGTCGCACCATGCCGCTGGGGGTGATGGCGGTCCTCGTCGTCTACACGCTGTCCGAGGTGGACCTCACCGCCGCCCCGCACGGGCTGCCCGAGCTCGTGGCCGTGGCCGTGACGGCCGGCCTTCACCTGTGGCGCCGCAACGCCCTGCTGAGCATCGTCGCCGGGACAGGTGTCTACGTCGGGCTCGTCGCCCTCGTGTGAGGGAGGGCACACGGCGCCCGCCGCGCCCCCGTGACAGGCACGGGCGGGGCCGGGCACCAGGTAGCGTGACCGGACGTGGTTGCCGACTCGAGCTGCGTCCTCGTCCCCGGGCCGTGGGAGCACCGCAACGTCGCCGCGAACGGCGCCCAGTTCCACGTCGCGCTCGCCGGGCCCACCGGCGAGGGACACCCCGTCGTGGTCCTCCTGCACGCGTTCCCACAGTTCTGGTGGGCGTGGCGCCACCAGATCCCCGTGCTCGCCGACGCCGGGTACCGGGTCGCGGCCATGGACCTGCGCGGCTTCGCCGGCTCCGACAAACCCCCGCGCCGGCACGAGACCGCCGTCCTGGCGCGCGACGTCGCCGGGGTCATCCGCTCCCTGGGCGCGGCGGGCGCGGTCGTCGTCGGTCACGGGTTCGGGGGCACCGTCGCCTGGTCGATGCCCACCCTGGCCCCGGACCTGACCCGCGCCGTCGTCACCCTCGCCAACCCCCACCCGGTGCCCCTCCACCGCCCGGGCACCGCCCTGCCGTGGGGTGCGCTCGGCACGATGGCCGCGTTCCAGGTGCCGTGGTTCCCCGAGCGGGCCCTGCGCGAGGGGGACCTCGTGGCCCGGCTCCTGCGCCGGTGGTCCGCGCCGGGCAACGACGGCGCCACCTCGCAGGCTGCGCTGTACACCGAGGCGATGGGCCTGCCGTTCGCCGCGCACAGCGCGATGGAGCACTTCCGCTGGCTGGCGCGCTCCACGCCGCGTGCCGACGGCCGGCGCTACCTCGCGGCGCTCGCCGCGCCGGTCCGGGTGCCGGTCCTCACCGTCCGCGGCCGCCAGGACCCCCTCATGGGCGCTCGCGCGTTCGGTCGGGACGCGGACCTCGTCCGCGCGCCCCTGCGCCAGGAGGTCCTCGACGACGCCGGGCACTTCCTGCCCGAGGAGGCCTCGGACGCCGTCAGCGACCTGCTGCTGGCCTTCCTCACGGAGCACGCGCCCGTGGGGCGCTGAGCGCCCCGTCAGCCCCGGCTCACCAGCGCCTGCGCCCGTTCCGGGTCGGTCTCCCCCTCGCCGTAGGACGGGCACAGGTCGGCCAGCACGCACGCCCCGCACGCCGGCCGCCGCGAGTGGCACACGCGCCGTCCGTGGAAGATCAGCCGGTGGCAGGCCATCGTCCAGACCTCCGCGGGAAGCAGCTCGGCCATGCGGCTCTCCACCTTGACGGGGTCCTTCTCCTCCGTCCAGCCCAGCCGTCGCGCGAGCCGGCCGACGTGGGTGTCGACCGTGATGCCCGGCACGCCGAACGCGTTGCCGAGGACCACGTTCGCGGTCTTGCGACCCACCCCCGGCAGCCGCACGAGCTCGGCGAGCGTGCCGGGGACGACGCCGTCGTGGTCGGCCACCAGCGCCGCACCCAGGCCCATGAGCGACTGCGCCTTTGCCCGGAAGAAGCCGAGCGGGCGCAGGAGGTCCTCGAGCTCGGCGCGGTCGGCGCCAGCGTACGAGCCGGCGTCCGGGTAGCGGGCGAACAGCTCCGGCGTGACGGCGTTGACCCGCTTGTCGGTCGTCTGCGCCGAGAGGACCGTGGCCACGAGCAGCTCGAGCGGGGTGCGGAAGTCGAGCTCGCAGTGCGCGTCGGGCCAGGCGAGGGTGAGCCGCCGGTCGACCTCGAGCGCCTGGGCGCGGGCCGCCCGCAGCGAGCGCGGACGGCGGGCCCGGCGGGCCGGGACGGCAGGCGCTGCATCCATGCGGGCAGCCTACGGCGCGCCCGTCGGCCGGTGTCCGTGCCTGCCGTGACCTGCGGTGGCAGGATGGTCACGTCGCGGCCGACGCCGCACGGACTCGCCGGAAGGGACCACCGTGGAAGAGAACGTGATCGGCTCAGTACCCCTGTTCGAGGCGCTCGCCGAGCAGGACCAGTCCGAGCTGCGCTCCGTCATGACCGAGACCTCCCTGCGCCGTGGCGAGATCCTCTTCAACGAGGGCGACCCGGGCGACCGGCTCTACGTGCTCATCGACGGCAAGGTCAAGCTCGGCCACACCGCGCCCGACGGCCGGGAGAACCTGCTCGCCGTCCTCGGCCCGGGCGAGATCCTGGGCGAGCTGACCCTCTTCGACCCGGGCCCGCGCTCGACGACGGCCACGGCCGTGGCCCCCACGCACCTGCTCGAGCTCCAGCACAAGGACCTCATGGCCTTCCTGGACACCCGTCCCGAGCTGGCCAAGCACATGCTCCGCGCCCTCGCCCAGCGGCTGCGCCGGACCAACACCGCACTCGCGGACCTCGTCTTCTCCGACGTGCCCGGACGCGTGGCCAAGGCGCTGCTGGACCTGGCCGACCGGTTCGGCGAGCGCACCGACGAGGGCCTCTACGTGCCGCACGAGCTCACGCAGGAGGAGCTCGCCCAGCTCGTCGGGGCTTCCCGCGAGACGGTCAACAAGTCGCTCGCGGAGTTCGTCTCGCGCGGGTGGATCCGCCTGGACGGTCGCGCGGTCCTGCTCCTCGACGTCGACCGGCTGCGCCGCCGGGCCCGCTGAGCGCCAGGGCTCAGCGGACCTCACGAGGGGTCAGCGGACCTGGACGAGCAGCTCGACCTCGACGGCGGCATCCAGGGGCAGCACGGGCACGCCGACGGCGGAGCGGGCGTGCCGCCCGGCGTCCCCGAAGACCTCGCCGAGGAGCTCCGACGCGCCGTTGACGACGCCCGGCTGACCGGTGAACGAGGGGTCGGACGCGACGAAGCCGGTGACCTTGACGACGCGCACGACCTCGTCGAGGTCGCCCACGAGGTCCGCGACCGCGGCCAGGGCGTTGAGCGCGCACGTGCGCGCCGCGGCCGTCGCCTCCTCCGGGGAGACGCCGGCGCCCACCTTCCCGGTGACGGTGACCGCACCGCCGACGAGCGGGAGCTGGCCGGAGGTCTGGACGAGGTCGCCGTAGCGCACGGCCGGGACGTAGGCCGCCACGGGCGCGGCCACGGGAGGCAGGGTCAGGCCGAGGGCGGCGAGGCGCTCACCGGTGCTCACCGCTCCCCCGCCGGGCGCTTGAGGTAGGCCACGAGGTTGTTGGAGCCGGCGGGGCCGGGCACCACCTGGACGAGCTCCCACCCGTCCGCACCCCACTGGTCGAGGATCGCCTTGGTGTTGTGGATGAGCAGGGGGATCGTCGCGTACTCCCAGGTCGTCATGCCGACATCCTAGGAGCCACGGCGAAACGTGCCTCCTCAGCCCGTGTGCGAGCGCATCCGGGCGATGATCCGAGGCGCCCGCTGCGCCCGCAGCTCGGCGATGAGCTCGTCGTCCTCGCGCTCGAGCCAGCTCGACCAGTCGGCGACCTCGGGGTAGCGGCGCAGCAGCGCCCGGCGTTCACGCTCGGTGAGCCCGCCCCAGACCCCGAAGGTCGTCTGGGAGTTCAGCGCGTCGGCGAGGCACTCCATCCTCACCGGGCAGGCGAAGCACAGCTCTCGGACCTCCCGCTGCGCGGCACCGCGCACGAAGAGCGCGTCGGGCTCGCTGCCGGCGCAGGCCGCGCGTGACGCCCAGGTCTGGTCGTCGTCGACCTTCATGGCACCTCCTACGTCGAAGGACAGAATCCCCCTCCGCCGACCCGCGGCAGGTATTTTGTCTCGACCTGACGTTATCCCTGGATACAGTCCCACGGAAGGGCTGTGACCGAACCGGGACCTCTGGCCCGTAAATTATCCGGATCCGGCCCTGAATTCCTCCCCCAGATGAGGGATTGAATTTCGGCCGACGATGTGTTTACGCCGTCCCGGGAGCGTTGCCGGGGCGCCCCGGGCCCGGCGCCACGTACGCTGGAGGCATGTCGTCGACCCCCTCCGCGTCCGGCCGGGCCGTCCGTCCCCTGCAGCTGTTGGTCATGCTGCTCGCCTTCGTCGTCGTCGCGGCCACGGGTGGCCTGCTCACCGCGGCCCTCGTCATGCCCGCCGTCGGCGCGGTGGGCTCGGTGAGCCAGGCGACCACCGACCTGTTCGACGACCTCCCCAGCGAGCTCGCCATCCCCCAGCCGTCGCAGCAGAGCGTCATCCTCGACGCCAACGGCTCGGTCCTGGCCACCATCTACGCCGACAACCGTGTCGTGGTGCCCCTCGAGGAGATCTCGCCCTACGTCCGCGACGCCGTCGTCGCGATCGAGGACCGCCGTTTCTACGACCACAAGGGCATCGACCCCGAGGGAATGCTCCGCGCGCTGGTGAACAATCTCGCCGGCGGCCCGCTCGAGGGGGCCTCCACCCTGACCCAGCAGTACGTCAAGAACGTCCTCATCGAGGCCGGCAAGGTCGCCGAGGACCCGGAGGCGATCGCCGCCGCGACCGAGACCACGCTGGGTCGCAAGCTCGAGGAGGCCCGCCTCGCCATCGGCCTCGAGCAGCAGGTGAGCAAGGACGACATCCTCGCCGGCTACCTCAACCTCGCCCAGTTCGGGCCCTCCCAGTACGGCGTGCAGGCCGCCGCGCGTTACTACTACTCCAAGAACGCCTCGGAGCTGACGATCCCGGAGTCGGCCATGCTCGCGGGCATCACGCAGTCCCCCGCGCGGCACGACCCCGTACGCAACCCCGAGGGCGCCAAGATCCGACGCGACACCGTCCTGGCGACGATGCGTGACCAGGGCTTCATCACCCAGGAGGAGTTCGACGCCGCCGTCGCGCTGCCGATCGAGGAGATGCTCAACGTCTCCGCCACCCCCAACGGGTGCGCGGCGGCCGGGAACGCCGCCTACTTCTGCGAGTACGTCGTCAAGGACCTGCTCCAGAACGACGCCTGGGGCGCCAGCGCGGAGGAGCGCCGCCAGCTGCTCTACCGCGGCGGCCTCGTCATCAAGACGACCCTCGACCCGGGCAAGCAGCAGGCGGCCTTCGAGTCCGTCACGGCGTCGGTGCCGATCAACGACGCCTCGGGCATCAAGATGGCGCTGTCCTCGGTGGAGCCCGGCACGGGCAAGATCCTCGCGATGGCCCAGAACACGAACTTCGGCTCGGCCACGGAGGAGGACCCCTCCGCGACGAGGGTCAACCTCAACGTCGGACGCTCGATGGGCGGCGGCGTGGGCTTCCAGTCCGGCTCGACGTTCAAGATCTTCACGCTCATCGAGTGGCTGCGGACGGGTCACACGCTCAACGACCAGGTGGTCTCCAACAAGCGGATGTACCCGCGCGAGTCGTGGAACATCTCGTGCAACCCCACCTACGCCGACGACTACGAGCCGAACAACCTCGAGGGCGTCGGCGGACCCCGGATGAGCGTGCTCGAGGCCACCCGGCAGTCGGTCAACCTCACGTTCGTCGAGATGGCCAACCAGATGGACCTGTGCGGCGTGCTGGACAACGCCGCCCGCATGGGCGTCGAGCGCGGCGACGGCCAGCCGCTGCAGCCCAACCCCTCGGCGGTCCTCGGGTCCAACAACGTGACCCCGCTGAGCATGGCCGAGGCGGTCGCGACCCTGGCGGCCGGCGGCGTCTCCTGCGAACCGGTGGCGATCACCTCGGTGACCGACCGCGCGGGCAACGAGATGCCCGCGCCGGAGGCCTCCTGCAGCCAGGCGCTCGAGCCGGACATCGTGAACGGCGTCAACCACGCCCTCCAGCGCGTGGTGACGAACGAGCGTGGCTCGACCGGCCGCAACGCCGTCCAGCCCGACGGCCGCCCCGTGGCCGGCAAGACGGGGACCGCGAACGACGACTCGGCCGCGTGGTTCGTCGGGTACGCCCCGCAGCTGGCCTCCGCGGTGTGGATGGGCCACCAGGAGGGCAACATCTCCATGTTCGACGCGGTGATCGCCGGGACGTACAACCAGTACGTCTTCGGCGGTTCCTACCCGGCCCGGACCTGGGGGGCCTACACCGCCCGCGCGCTCGCCGGTACTGGGCACGTCGGCTTCCCCGCCGCGGGCGAGACCGCCCTGTTCGGCGAACGGGTCGGCGTCCCGGAGGTCGTCGGCCGCAGCGTCGCCGACGCCCAGGCCATCCTGGCCGCGGCAGGGCTCCAGCCCGTCGTCGGCGGCGCGGTCTTCTCCGACTGGCAGGCGGGCGCGGTCGCCGCGACCAACCCCGCCGCCGGAACCCGGGTGAGCCCCGGCTCCAGCGTCGTCATCGTCCCGAGCGCGGGCCCGGCCCCCGCACCCGCCCCGGCGCCGGCCCCCGAGCCCCCGCCGGCCGAGGAGCCGCCACCGGCGGAGGAACCGCCCGCCCAGCCCCCGGAGGACCCGGGCAACAGCGGCAACCGCGGGGAGGGAGACGGCTGAGCACCGTCGGCCACCGCCTCGCCGCCGTCGCGGGAGGCGCCGCCGCCGCGGCGGCCGGGGCACTCGCGTGGGCGTGGGCGGAGACGTCGATGTTCACGCTGCGCCGCTACGACGTGCCCGTCCTGGCCCCGGGTGAGCAGCCGCTGAGGGTCCTGCACCTGTCGGACCTGCACCTGACCCCGGTCCAGCGCGACAAGGTCGCCTGGGTGCACGACCTCGCCCGGCTCGAGCCGGACCTCGTCGTCACCACCGGGGACAACCTCGCCCACCACGATGCCCTCGGTCCCCTCCTCGAGGCCTACGCCCCGCTCATGGACCGTCCGGGGGTCTTCGTGCTCGGCTCGAACGACTACGTCGCCCCCCGGCCGAAGAACCCCGCCCGCTACCTCCTGCCCGACGCGCGCACCGCGCACGAGGACCCCGAGGAGCTGCCGTGGCGGGAGATGACCGCCGCCTTCCGCCGCGCCGGGTGGCGCGACCTCACCAACACCCGCGTGACGCTCGAGCTCGGTGGCCGGACGGTCTCCTTCGTCGGGGTGGACGACCCGCACCTGGACCGCGACGCGTTCCCCGCGCCCGGCCCCGGGGCGGACCTGCACCTCGGCGTCACCCACGCCCCGTACACCCGGGTGCTGGACGCCATGGCCGGTGACGGCTGCGACCTCGTCCTCGCCGGGCACACCCACGGCGGCCAGCTGTGCGTGCCGTTCTACGGGGCGCTGGTGACCAACTCCGACCTGGAACGGGGCCGGGCCTCGGGTCTGCACGGCTGGCCGGGCCCGCGCCCGGACGCGCCCGGCGGTGCCGGGTCGACCTGGCTGCACGTCTCGGCGGGCCTGGGGACCAGCCCGTACGCGCCGTTCCGCTTCGCGTGCCGGCCCGAGGCGAGCCTGCTCACCCTCCTCCCGCGCTGACACCTGGACGTGGCGTGGGTCTCACCGCGCCGGTTTCACGCCGACGGCACCGGTCGGCTATCCTGAACCGGTTCCACCGGGGTGTGGCGCAGCTTGGTAGCGCGCTTCGTTCGGGACGAAGAGGTCGTGGGTTCGAATCCCGCCACCCCGACAGACGGAAGGGCCGCAGATCCGCGCACGCGTGGGTCCGCGGCCCTTCCTCTTCCCCGGCGGAGGGTTGCCCCAGGAGACCTCCGCGCGCAGGGAGCCCGGGGGTGGAGGCCACTAGGCTCGGTGCCGTGCCCGTCCCGCCCTTCGTCGCCCACCTCCGCTCCCACATCGGTCACGACCTCCTGTGGCTGCCCGGGGTGACGGGCGTCGTCCTGGACGACGACGACCGGCTCCTGCTCGGCCGTCGCGCCGACAACGGGCTGTGGGCCCTCGTCTCGGGCATCCTCGAGCCCGGCGAGGAGCCCGCCGTGGGCCTCGTGCGCGAGGTGGAGGAGGAGACCGGCGTCGTCGCCGAGGTGGTCGCGCTGGCCCACCTGTCCTCGACCCATCGCGTGACCTACCCCAACGGGGACGAGTCGCAGTACCTGGACCTGACGTTCCTGTGCCGCTACGTCGACGGCGAGGCTCGCGTGGGCGACGACGAGTCCACCGAGGTGGGCTGGTTCCCGCTCGGGGCGCTTCCCGACGACGTCACCGCGACCTCCCGCGAGCGACTGGCGCGCACCCTGGCGTTCCGCGAGGACCCCGCTCGCGGGCCGTTCTTCGCCCGCTGAGCCACGTCCCGCCGTAGGCAGGGCTCCACTCGGCCCGCCGTCCCGGCCCGGGCGTCCCCGACCCGGACGTTCCCAACCCGGGCGTCCCCGACCCGGACGTTCCCAACCCGGGCGTCCCCGACCCGTCGCACCCCGCCGGGCACGACGAAGCGGGGGTCCCCGTCGTCGTCGCCGCCCCTGAAGGCGTACCCCCGGCCCACACCGGTGACGACGAGGGAACCCCCGCCCCTGCGCCGGCGGCGGTGAGGCCCGCAGGCCCGCCGGCGTCGGACCGGGCGGCTGGGCCGCCCGGTCCGGGTCCTCAGATGAACAGCAGCTGGGCGCCGCCCGTCATCTCGATGAAGTCCGCGGCGGTGATGATCCCCTCGATGTCGTCCCGGAAGTCCGAGGCGTCGAGCTTGTTCATGTCGGCCGAGAGCTGGCACGCCCAGAGGTGACCCCCGGCGGCGACGATCTGGTCGAGGAAGTCCGGCACCGTGGGGATGCCGAGGTCGTCCATCTGCTTCTTCATCATCTTCGTCGTCATGCGGCTGATGCCGGGCGCCGGCGCGAGGGCCTGCGGCAGCTTCATGTCCCGGATGGGCAGGTGCATGGCGGTGTTGGCGACCGGGGAGAACGTCAGGTCGTTCATCCGGGACTTCATGATCATGTCGAAGCCCCAGAAGGTGAAGAAGAAGTGCGTCTCGATGCCCTCACCGAGGGCGGCGTTGCCGAGGATGAGCCCCGGGTAGGCCATGTCGAGGTTGCCCTTGGAGCAGATGATCGCAAGCTTCCGGTCGGTCTCCTCGTCGTCGAAGTTCGGGACGATCGCCGGTGCGGTGACAGGTGTGGTGGTCATGGCGGTGTGCCTCTCTCAGACGCAGCCGTGCGGCTTGGGCAGCCCGGCGATGTAGGACATCTTGCGGCCCGGCTTCTTGGGGAACAGGGCGAACTGCTCCTTGACCGGGATGCCGCCGACGGTGTTGATCCGGCGGGTCGTGGCGGTCTCGCCCTGGGCCTTGAAGTCGTCGCGCAGGAAGTGGACGACCTTCCAGTGCTGGTCGGTCATGTCGATGCCGATCTGCTGGGCGAGCGTGCGGGCGATGTCCTCGTCCCACTCGTCGTACTCGGTGAGGAAGCCCTCGTCGTTGACGTGGACGGGCTTACCGGAGATCTCGATGACGGGCATGGTTGTCGTACCTCTCAGACGTTCGTGCCGGCGGTCTCCTTGCCGGCCATCGACATGTGGGTGGAGACGGGCATGGGCAGACCGCGCATGAGCACGTTCCAGTACAGGTGGCGGAACGCGAGCTTGCCCCAGTGGTTGGCTCGGGTCTCCTTCAGCAGGCTGAGGGGCCCGACCTTGGGGTAGGGGTAGACGCCGGTCAGCGGCTCGGTGTCGTAGTTGAAGTCGATGAGCAGGCCCTTGCCGTGGCCGGACTCGATGAAGCAGTTCGCGTGACCGTCGAAGAGGTCGGTCATGGGCCGGCCGTGGACGTGGTCGACGAAGTTCTCGGTGAACCCGTCCACCGCGAAGTGGGCTACCGAGCCGGCCTTCGAGGCGGGGATGTTGCTGGCGTCGCCGACGGCGAAGATGTTCTGGTACTTCGTCGAGAGCAGGGTGCCCTTGTCGACCGGGACGTAGTTGAGGTCGTCACCCAGGCCGGAGCGCGCCACGAAGTCGGCGCCCATGTTGAGCGGGATCGTCACGAGGAGGTCGAAGGGGATCTCCCGCTCGTCCATCGAGACCATGGTCTTCGTCTCGGGGTCGATGTGCTCGATGTAGAAGTCGGGCTCCATGTGGATGTTGCGGTCCTCGAACATCGTGCCGAGGTGGGCGGAGGCGACCGGCTTCGTGAACGCGCCCTCGAGGGGGGTGGCGTAGACGATCTCGACCTTGTCGCGCATGCCCTTCTCCTCGAAGAAGGCGTCGGCGAGGAAGGTGAACTCCAGCGGGGCGACCGGGCACTTGATGGGCATCTCGGTGATGTGGACCACCAGGCGGCCGCCCGTGAAGTCGGCCAGCGCCTCCCGCAGGGCGATCGCGCCCTCGAGGGTGAAGAACTCGTGGATGCTCTTGCGCCACTCGCCCTCCTCCATGCCGGGGGTCTGGTCCGGCCGGGGGGTCGTACCCGTGGCGATGACGAGGTAGTCGTAGTCGAGGGTGCGGCCGTCCGCGAGGTCCACCCGCTGCGCCTCGGGGTCGACCTTGTCGATCTCCCCCATCACGAGGTCGACCCCGCGCGGCAGGTACCTGTCGCGCGGCTTGACCAGCTCGTGCGGCTCGTAGACGCCGAACGGGAGCAGGAGCAGTCCCGGCTGGTAGAGGTGCTGCAGGTCCTGGTCGACGACCGTGATCTGCCACTTCTCCTTCTTGAGCTTGCGGCGAAGCTTCACCGCGACCATCGTCCCGGCGGTTCCGCCGCCGAGAATGACCAGACGCTTCATCGTCGTCCTCCAGAGTGGTGCGTGGGCCTTCGGGGTGACATGACGATCATGCGCGCCCGGTTTGCCGGTTTACCGGGCCGTACGTCCTACCCCCGGGGGTATTTGGCCGAAGCGCACCGAAGGTCCGATCTGTGACGTGGCTCATGCGTCTTGGCAGGTCTCGCCGCCCCGAGCACGTGCTGTTCGCGAGCCGCGCCGGGACCGCGATCGTGGACCGTCATCGGGGCGACCATCGGCCACAGCACCCCGGCCGCGGCCGCGGCCGGGCACGGTCACGGCACCACGCCGGGTGACGGTGACCGCAGGACGGCGACCGCGGAGACGGCGCCACATGGTGTGGCCGCGCCCCGTGCGCGCGGGCAGCGACGCCCCCCGCGGTGACTCAGGGGCTCCCGGGTCGACTCAGCATCTCCGACGTTGCTCGGTCACCACGGACCCGCTCGGTCACCACGGACCCGCTCGGTCACCACGGACCCGCTCGGTCACCACGGACCCGCTCGGTCACCACGGACCCGCTCGCTCACCGCAGCCCCCTCGCTCACCGCGAACTCGGAGAACGTGCAGGTGAGCGAGCCGCGTACGACTCTGCCACCGCACCGTCGCACCGCCGCCCCGACGACCCGGCACCCGGCACCCGGCACCCGGCACCCGGCACCCGGCTCCGAGCACCCAGCACCCAGCACGTAGCACCCGCGCGCTCGTCGGCGCCGGACCGCTACCCGCTCAGCGGCACCCGCAGCTCGAACGTGGACCCTCGTCCGGGACCACCGGACGACGCGATGACGTCGCCCCCGTGGGCGCGGGCGATGCCACGGGCGATGGTCAGGCCGATGCCCGAGCCGGTGTGCCGGCCCGCACGGGCGTCCGCGCCGGGCACCCGGTAGAAGCGCTCGAAGACCCGCTCGAGGTCGCCGGCAGCGAGCCCGGTGCCGGTGTCGCGCACGCTGACGACGGCCTCGCCCCCCGCCCGCCGGGAGGTCACCTCGACCAGCCCGCCGGCGGGGGTCGCGGCGAGGGCGTTGCCCACGAGGTTCGTGACGACCTGGGCGAGTCGGTCGGCGTCGGCGGTCACCGGCAGAGGACCGGTGGGTGCGGGCACCTCGAGGCGCACCCCGGCGTCGTCGAGCTGGGTGCGCAGCCGCTCGGCCGCACGCACGGCGAGCCCGGCCAGGTCCACCTCCGCCGCCCGGAGCTCCAGCCGTCCCTCCTCCGCCCGGGACAGGGCGCTGAGGTCGTCGGCGAGACGGCGCAGGCGACGCACCTCGGCACCGAGCTCGGTGAGCACCTCCGGACCCGGCTCGAAGACGCCGTCGACCATGCCCTCGACGTACCCGTCGAGCACGGTCAGCGGGGTGCGCATCTCGTGGGCGACCTCGCCGAGCAGCCGCACCCGGCGCGCCTCGGTCTCGGCCAGCCGCTCGCCGAGGGCGTTGACGTCCTCGGCGACGGCGGCGAGCTCGGCCTCGCGCGGGACGGCCACCGGGCGGTCGTAGCGGCCCTGGGCGAGGGTGTGCGTCGCCGCGCTCACCGCACGCAGCGGCCGCATCACCCGGCTCGAGGAGTACGCGCCGGCCAGGACGGCCGTGACGATCCCGGCGAGCACCCCGACGAGGACGGCGCTGTTCATCGCCGAGACGGCGATCTCCCGCAGCCCTGCCCCGCCGACGCCCGGTCCGCCCCCCGGCCCGCCGGGCCCGCCCGCTCCGCCCATCATGCGCACGTCGCGGTCGTACATCTGCGGGGCGAGGTACCGCACCAGCAGGTAGGTGGTGAGCCCGCCGATCGCGGCGACGAGCGCATGGCTCAGGAGGAGCCGGACCGAGAGCCGGTTCACGTCGGCTCCAGGAGGAGCTTGTACCCCACCCCGCGCACGGTGCCGATGATGCGCGGCGAGGTGGCGTCGTCGCCGAGCTCCTTGCGCAGGCTCCGGACGTGGACGTCGACGACCCGCTCGTCGCCGTAGAAGTCGTAGCCCCAGACGCGCTCGAGGAGCTGGCGGCGGGAGAAGACGCGGCCCGGGGAGCCGGCGAGCGCGGCGAGGAGGTCGAACTCGAGGGCCGAGAGGCTCACGGCCCGGTCGTCGACGTGGACCTCGTGCGCAACGGGGTCCACGACGAGGCCGTCCAGCACGAGCCGGGCCCCCTCCTCGGCACCGCCACGACCCCGGCGGAGCACCGCCTTGACCCGCGCGACGACCTCCCGGGGGCTGAAGGGCTTGGTCACGTAGTCGTCCGCCCCGATCGCGAGGCCGACGAGCTTGTCCGTCTCCTCGGCGCGGGCGGTGACGAGGACGACATAGACGTCGGAGAAGGTGCGGATCCGCCGGAGGACCTCGATGCCGTCCACGTCGGGCAGCATGACGTCGAGCAGGACCAGGTCGGGCCCGGTACGGCGCACGCGGGCGACCGCCTCCTCACCGGTGGCAGCCTCGGCCACCTCCAGGCCCTCGCCCTCGAGGTAGCCCCGCAGGACCCGCCGGATACCCGGCTCGTCGTCGACGACGAGCACCTGCCTGCCCATGTGAGCCCTCCTGACCCGCCGACACGCACCGCGGCCCCTCCTAGCGTGCCAGCCCGGGATCCGGCCGGGGGCGCCGTGGCGCCTACGAGCCTGCGCGGCGCGCGTGTCGCCCGTGGGGGCGCGCACGTGAAGGGTCGGTGAAGGGCCGGGCGGGCGCAGGCGAGGTGCTCAGGCCCGCCGGACCACGTGCAGGACGGTGTCCAGGGCGACGGCGTCGCCCACGGCTCGCTCGGCCCGCTCGGCCCGGACGACGTCGAGCCCCTCGAGGCCCTCGAGGCCCTCGAGGTCGGCGACGAGGTCCTCGGCGGTGAAGAGCACCTCTGGGTCCTGCGGGCCGCCCCGCCCGGCGGTGAGGTTCGCCAGGTCGTGCCCCGCGAGGAGGAGCGTGCCGCCCGGCGCGAGGGCCTGGGCGGCGCCGCGCAGCAGGGTCCGGTGCTGCGCCCGCGGCAGGTGGAGGTACATCAGCAGCACCGCGTCGAAGGCGACCCGCGGCGGCGGGTCGGCGAGGACGTCCGCCTGGCGCCAGTCGATGGGCGCGCCGGGCAGGTGGGCCCGCTGGAGCGCACGGGCCTTGCGGATCGCCTCGCCGGAGAAGTCGACCGCCGTGACGCGCCAGCCGCGGCGCGCGAGCCAGACGGCGTGCCTGCCCTCGCCGGTGCCGAGGTCGAGAGCGACGCCGGGCGGCAGGTCGCCGAGGACCTCGACCGCCCAGCGGCTCGGCTCGGCCGACCAGACCAGGTCCGCGGCGGCGTACCGCGCGTCCCAGGCCGCGACGCCCTCGGTGGGCATCAGGCGAGCGAGAGGAAGAGCTTCTCGAGCTTCTGGACGTCCACGGTCTCCTCACCGTCGGAGTCCACGAGGCACTGCCGCATGCTCGTCGCGATGATGGCGAAGCCCGCACGGTCCAACGCGCGGGAGACCGCGGAGAGCTGGGTCACGACGTCCTCGCAGTCGCGCCCCTCCTCGAGCATGCGCAGCACGCCCGCGAGCTGGCCCTGCGCGCGCTTGAGGCGGTTGATGACCTTGCCCATCTCGGTGGGATCGAGCTCCATGACCGCCCCCTTCTGCGTCCCGGGACCCCAGGATACCCCTGAGGGTACGGCCGGCCGGGACGACGTGACGGGCTGCGTCATCCCAGGGTGCCCAGCGCGGCCCGGAGCCGGGTCGCGGCGTCGTCCGCCACCGCGGCGAGGTCGTCGTTGCCGGTGACGCCCACCATGATCTGCGGGTCGAGCGCCTCGACGACCGTCGCCCCGCCGCTCCCACGCACGACGACGTTGCACGGCAGGAGCAGCCCGACGGACTCCTCGGCCTGGAGCGCCCGGTGGGCGAGCGGCGGGTTGCACGCCCCGAGGATGACCTGGGGCGGGATGTCCGCGTCGATCTTCTTCTTGAGGGTGGCGGCCATGTCGATCTCGGTGAGGATGCCGAAGCCCTGGGCCCCGAGGGCCTCCCGGACGGCGGCGACCGCCTCGTCGAACGGCATGGCGGTGGTCACGGTGATGCCGTAGCTCATGGTGGGTCCTCTCGTCGTTCGGTCGTGGGCGCCGGCCGGTGGGGCCGGCGTGCTTCCGGTCAGGACCGGCGCGCGTCGGGTCGCCGGACGTGTCGATCCCGTCAGGAGACCGGGGCGCTCTGCTGCGCCGCGATCTGCGCGCGCACGTCGTCCATGTCCAGACCCTCGACCGCGTCGATGAGCTGCTCCAGCGCCGGGCCGGGAAGCGCGCCTGCCTGGGAGAAGACGAGGATGCCGTCACGGAAGGCCATGAGGGTGGGGATGGAGGTGATCGACGCCTGGGCGGCGAGCATCTGCTCGGCCTCGGTGTCGACCTTGCCGAAGACGATGTCGGGGTGCTCCTCGGACGCCTTCTCGAAGACGGGCGCGAACATGCGGCACGGGCCGCACCAGGCTGCCCAGAAGTCGACGAGGACGATTCCCCCGTCCAGGACGGTCTTCTCGAAGCTCTCGGCGGTCAGGTTGACGGTGGACATGTGTTCTCCTTCGTGGTCGGTCGATACCCTACGGGGTATAACGCACCGGCTCCTGGCATATTCCGTCCTCACGATCGTCCCGTCCGGCCACCCTGCCCGCACGTCGGCGGCCGGTGCCATAGTGGTGGCACATCGGGGCACCCGGGTGCGGACCACCGCCGACCCGGACCGCCCGGCCGCGGGACCTCGGTCCCGGTGGGGCCGTGAGCGTCCTCACCGCTGCGGGCCGGAATATGCCATACCCCCCTGGGTATTGTCGATGGTGACGAAAGGACAACCATGACCACTCCTCCTCCTTCCTCCCCCGGCCTCCTCGCACGCCTCAAGGGCCTCCTCGGCGGAGGCGGCGACGGCGGCCGGCTCCCCTCCACCGTCGACGCCGCCCGCGCCCTGGAGCTCGTCCGTGACGGCGCCTCCCTCCTCGACGTCCGCGAGCGCCAGGAGTGGAAGAGCGGCCATGCGCCGCAGGCGGTCCACGTGCCCCTCGCCGAGGTCGGCGAGAAGGCCCCACGGCGCCTGGCCAAGGACAAGCCGGTCGTGGTTGTCTGCGCCTCCGGCGCACGGTCACGCTCGGGCGCCAAGCAGCTGCGCGGCCTCGGGTTCGACGCCACGAGCCTCAGCGGCGGCATGGCGGCGTGGCAGCGCGCCGGCGGGACGGTCCGCTGATGTCCGCGACCCGCCTGGTCGTCGTCGGTGGCGTCGCCGGCGGCATGAGCGCCGCCGCGCGCGCCCGCCGCCTCGACGAGCACGCCGACATCGTCGTGCTCGAGCAGAGCGACTACGTCTCGTTCGCCAACTGCGGCCTGCCGTACCACCTCTCGGGCGAGATCGCCCGCCGCGACGCCCTCCTCCTGCACACGCCCGCGACCCTCGCGGCGAGCCTCGACCTCGACGTCCGCACCGGGCACCGGGTCACCGGGGTCGACCGCGACGCCCGCCGGGTGAGCGTCGCCGGGCCGGAGGGCACCTACGACCTGCCCTACGACGCCCTGATCCTCGCCCCCGGCGCCGTGCCGGTCCGGCCCCCGATCGCGGGCCTGGACCACCCGGCCGTGCACTCCCTGCGCACCGTCCCCGACGTCGACGGGCTGCGCGCAGCCGTGGACTCCGTCCTGGCCGGACGGTCCGCGGGCGACGCGCCATCCGCCGTCGTCATCGGGGCGGGCTTCATCGGCCTCGAGGCCGTCGAGGCGCTGGCCGCCCGCGGCCTGGCGGTCCACCTCGTCGAGCTGGCCGACCACGTCCTGCCCCCGCTGGACGCCGAGCTGGCCCCGCTGCTCGCGGACGAGCTCACCCGTCACGGCGTGAGCCTGCACCTGGGGGTCTCCGCGCAGTCCGTGGCCGCCACGGACGAGCCGACCGAGTACGGCGACGAGCTCGAGGGCACCCTCGGCCAGGTCACCGTCACCCTCTCCGACGGCACCACGCTGCCCGCCGACCTCGTCGTCGTCAACGTCGGGGTCCGGCCGGCCTCCGCCCTGGCCAAGCAGGCCGGTCTGGACCTCGGCCCGAGCGGCGCCATCCGCGTCGACGCCGACCAGCGCACCTCCGACCCGCACATCTGGGCCGTCGGCGACGCGGTGGAGGTCGTCCAGGCCGGGACGGGCGCCGGGATCCCGGTGCCGCTGGCCGGTCCGGCGAACCGGCAGGGCCGGCGGGCCGCGGACTCCGTCCTCGGGCGGCGCACCACCCCGCAGAAGGACGTCCTGGCGACGTCGATCGTGCGGGTCTTCGGCCTCACCGCCGCCACCACCGGCCTCAACCAGGCGACGCTGCGCCGCGCGGGGATCGACCACGAGGTCATGCACATCCACCCCGGCCACCACGCGGGGTACTACCCGGGCTCGGAGCAGGTCCACCTCGTGGGCAGCTTCGCCCCGGACGGCACCCTGCTCGGCGCCCAGGCGGTCGGCCGCGCCGGCGTGGACAAGCGCATCGACGTCCTGGCCACGGCGATCCGCGCCGGCATGACCGCCGACGACCTCGCCGAGCTCGAGCTCGCCTACGCCCCTCCGTTCGGCTCGGCCAAGGACCCGGTCAACATGCTCGGCTTCGTCGCGCAGAACGTCCTCGACGGGACGATGCCGCAGTGGCAGGCGTGGGACCTCGAGGACGTCCGGCGTGACACGCTCGTCCTCGACGTCCGCTCTCACAAGGAGTACGAGCGGGGCCACCTCGAGGGGGCCCTCAACATCCCCCACACGGAGCTGCGCGACCACCTCGAGCAGGTGCGCGAGGCCGCGGCCGGGCGGCCCGTGAGCGTGCACTGCGCCAGCGGTGTCCGCTCGTACCTCGCCACCCGGATCCTCCTCGGCGAGGGCTTCGACGCCCGCAACCTCTCCGGGGGCTGGCTCACCCTGGCGGCGGTCCACCCGGACCTGTGAGGCTCAGGGGCGCCGGACGACCAGCCACCCGGCGGCGACGGCGCCCACCGCCACGATCCCGGCCGCGAGCGGCCTGACGGCGACGCCGGTGGCCGCACGATCGGCCGGGCCGGCGCCCACGGGCGCGTCGGCGTCCTCCGCGGGCTCCGGCTCCGCCGTGCCGGCGGGCTGCGGCGACGGGTCGGACACCGCGGTAGCGGCCGGGAGCGGGGCCACCGTGAACCCGAGCTCCCCGGTCACCGGGTGCCCGTCGGCTGCGGTGACCTGCCAGGCCACGCGGTACTCCCCGGGCGGGAGCCCCTCGGGGAGGGCGGCGGTGAGCCGGTCACCGTCGACGACCGGCGCGGCGGAGGCGACCGGTCCAGCCGGACCGCTCACCACCACCTGGGCGCCGACAGCCAGCGGCGGTGCGGTGAGCACGAGCTCCACGGCCACCGGGGCCGGGCCGGTGCTCCCGTCCGCCGGGACCGAGGAGAGCAGGTCCTCGTGGGCGTACGCGCCCGTGAGCGGCCCGAGGACGAGCACGACGAGGGCGGCCGCAGCGGCCAGGGCGCGGACGGGCCACGCCGTCGGGCGCCTGATGGGTGTGCGCACCGGTGCCCCTACCCCAGCGTGAGGACGACCCGGCCGGTGACGTCCTCGAGGCCGACGGTGCCGAAGACCCGCGAGTCGATGGAGCCGAACCGGTTGTCACCCAGGACGAACACGTGGCCGGCGGGCACCTGGACCGGACCGAAGTACGTCGCGTCGATGCGCGCGTGGTCGACGTAGGGCTCGTCCACCACGACGCCGTTGACCACGAGGAGCGCGTCGTCGATGCGCACCTCGTCCCCGCCCACGGCCACGACCCGCTTGAGCAGCGCGGTCCCGTCCTCGGGACTGACGAGGGTCACGAGGTCACCACGGTCCGGGCCCCCCAGGCGCCAGGTCACCCGGTCGACCACGACGTGGTCCCCCGAGGCGACGGTCGGAGCCATCGAGTCCGACAGCACCGGGTACCACCCCACCACGAACAGCCGGAGCAGCAGGGCGGCACCGACGACGACGACGGTGACGAGCAGGCCTCGCCGTGCCCCCGGCCCGGCAGGTCGCGCCGGGCCGGCCGAAGCCTGCCCCGCGCCTGTCAGCGGCTGGGCGCGCATCGTCACACGTCGTCGTCGGGCACGCAGTGGGCTGCCTCGATCGGGTCGTTGGGGTCGGGGAAGCCGGGGTTGCCCACCTGGAACTGGGCCATCATGTCGTGGTCCTCGTGCGGCAGGTTGTGGCAGTGGACCATGTACCGGCCCTCGTGCGGCCCGAACTTGACGAGCAGCCGGACGGTCTCGCCCTCGCCGAGGTAGACGGTGTCCTTCGGGCCCTGCTCGTAGTCGAACGCCGGTCGCCCGTTGCGCGAGAGGATCTTGAAGTCCACGAGGTGGAGGTGGACCGGGTGGAACCAGCCGCCCGAGGAGTTCTCCAGCGTCCAGACCTCGGTGTCGTTCAGACCCGGGTTGGCCAGGACCTGGGTGAAGCCCGAGGCGACGACGTCGTCCCACCGCTGGTCACCGATCGTCCACACGCCGAGGTCGTTCTTCTTGAGCCGGAAGTGGCGCTTCTTCATCGACCAGGACTCCTGGAGGTCCATCGTCTCGCTGCTCACCAGCGTGGTGGGCAGGGTGTCCCACGTCGGGTCGGGACCGAGCACGCCCTGGGCGTCGTATCGCGTCTTGGTCGGCTCGACGTTGAGGACGTCGAAGGCCATGATCCGGTCGGTGTAGTCGTAGTCGACGTTGTTGTCGTTGGAGGAGTTGCGCAGCTCGACGCGGCGTCCGCGGTGGCGCCGGAAGTCGATGAGGACCTCGTAGCGCTCGGCCGGCGCGTGGCGCCAGGAGGTCACCTGCCTCGCCGTCGGCATGAGACCGCCGTCGGTCGCGACAACGGTCACCGGGTCCCCGGTGCTGAGCCGGAAGCGGTACGACCGCGAGATCGAGGCGTTGAGCACACGGAAGCGGTAGATGCGCGGCTGGACCTTCATGACCGGCCAGGCCACGCCGTTGACGAGGATGACGTCGCCCCACAGCCCCGAGGTGGAGTTGTCGTCGAACGCCAGGCGCCCGGACTCCTCGAACATCGCGTCGCCGATCGTCAGCGGCACGTCGAAGTCACCCTGCGGAAGGAGCTCCCGCTCGGCCTCGTCGTGGATGTGGTACTGCGCGGCCAGGCCCGAGTACACGTTGTGCGCCGTGTGGTGCGAGGCGTGGTCGTGGTACCAGATCGTCCGCGCCGGCTGGTGGTTGGGGAACTGGTAGTACTTCTTGTACGCGGGGTAGGTGAAGTCGTTGGCGTACCCGTCGAACTGGGGCAGCGACGCCGAGCCGTGCAGGTGCGTGGACGTGTCCAGGGCGTGGCCCCACTGCGGGTGGACCAGGGGCAGCAGGTTGCGCAGGCGCAGGTTGATGCGCGTGCCGCGGTCGACGCTGATCGTGGGACCGGGAACGGTCCCGTTGTACGTCAGGACCGGGGTGAGCAGGCCGCCGCGAACGATCCTGGCCAGGCCCGCCTGCTGCCTGACCTCGTACCTGTGCAGCGGGGCACCGTCGGCGTCGACCGTGCGCTCGTACGGCGTCAGCACCGGCGGCCGGTAGAACGCCGAGGCGTAGCGCGCGGGGAAGTTCCGGTCCCGCAGCTCGCTGGCCTCCTTGCCCTGCAGGCCCCCGCCCCAGGGTCCCGCGAGTGCGACCGCGCCCAGGCCGCCGACGGCACCGATCTTGAAGAGGTCTCGCCTCGTCACTTCCATCGGATGACTCCTTGTCCTTCCCCCCCACAGAGATGGACGCCCCCGCGCCGGCACACTGTCCGGCGGTCGTGGAAACCGTAGGTCGGCCAGACTGGGAAAACCTTGGGAACCACTGGTGAAACGGTCGTGCAACGTCCCGCAAACGAGCGGCCCTCAGCGACCGCCGCACGGTGCCCCCCACGATTGCTGCAGGGCGCCGGCCACGACCGCCGCACGGTGCCCCCCACGACTGCTGCAGGGCGCCGTCCGCGACCGCCGTACGGCATCAGTGCGCGAGGGACACCAGCTGTGGGCGAGGCCTGCGTGAACGAGGGCCCCCGTGGGCGGGCCCCTCCGGCCGCGCCGCGCGACGGTGGCACCGACGGGCGGTGCCCGTCGGTGCCACCCGACCTCTCCCCCACCAGTCACGGTCTGCCCCGGCGGCCCCTGCGCGGCCGGGAACCGTGCGTGTCAGACCGGTGGTGCGGTGGTGGAGAGCCCGACGGCGACGCCGACGGTCGCGGCCATGACCACGACCTCCAGCGACGCCAGCCTCAGGAGCGCCCGCGGACGCCCGTCCTGGAGCGCGGGGAGGGTCCGCGCCCGGTGCATGGCCCCGAAGGCGCCGAGCACGCCCAGGGCCGTGAGCTTGACGACGACCAGGCTGCCGTAGGGCGTGGACCACAGGTCGTCCAGCCCGGTGAGGCGCCCCGCGGCGGTCACGGCACCCGAGAGCGCGACGAGCGCCAGACAGACCCCCGCCATGGGGCTGAACCGCCTCATCGCCGGGCCCAGGGCCGGGCCTCGCCCGTGCAGCACCAGGGCCAGCAGGCCGCCCACCCACAGAGCGACGGCCGGGACGTGGACGACCAGGGCCGCCAGCGCGAGCCCCGGTTCCTCCCCGTGACCGAGGTGGCTGGTGAGCAGCGGCGGCACCAGGCCGGCCAGGGCGAGGACCAGCAGTGCCTGCGCGACGAGGCGGCTCGCACCCCGTGCGCCGACGGCGACGACGAGCGCGACCGCGGTCGTCGAGACCAGGGCGCGCGCCGCGGGCACGGCGACGAGGTCGGGCAGCCCGCCCGAGCGGACGAGGTCGACCACGCCCAGGCCGACGATCTCCGCGCACGTCACGAGCAGCAGGACGACCGAGGCCGCGGCCCACACGGCCGCCCACCGGCCGGCCACCGTGCCGAGCCGGCCGAGACGGTCCCGGGCCAGGTCGGCCGGGAGGAGGGCTGCCACGACGAGGAGGACACCGACCGTGCCGACCGCCGCCACCTCGGAGACGGCCCGGGTCAGCAGCAGGACGGACTCGTTGAGCGGGCCGGCGTCCCGGATCCCCGGGACCGGGACGTCCCGCTCCCCCAGGAGCAGGGCCACCGCCGCGGCGACGACCAGCGGGACGACCACCAGGAGCGTGCGCCGGGCCGCACGGCCCCGGGCCGAACGGGGCCGGGGGCCGCCCTCGCTCGGCCCGGGGCCGCTCCGGTCCGGGCTGAGGTCGTGGCGCGCGCGGAGGGGGCGGTGCGCCGGCACCTGCGTGCTGGTCCTCATCGCTGTCCCCCGACTTCTGGCCCGTCCCCCTTGCGGCGCACGCTAGGTCAGCGAGGTTGGGGAAACCTTTGGACCTACCCTGACCCCATGACCGCCGACCCCGATGCCTGGCCCCGCCCCGTCTGGGAGATGCGCCTACGCGCCGCCCAGGTCGAGCTGCCCGAGTGGGCCGAGCACGCGCCGGGCCGCGCCGTCGTCGTGGCCACCCACCGCGGGATCCTCCAGGTGCACTCGTGGGACGTGACGACCGGGCGCCTCGTGGTCGCCACCGACCGTGACCAGGGCACCACCGAGTGCGCGATCGACCCGTACGGGTCATGGCTCTGGTGGTTCGACGACACCGCCGGGGACGAGTGGGGCCGGTGGCGCCGCCAGCCCTTCGGCTCCCCGCCCGGGCACGGGGTGGAGACGCCCGTCGACCTGCCCGAGGCCTACGACGCCGGGCTCCTCCTCGCCCGGGACGGCACGGTCGTCGTCGGGCGCACGGACGAGCGTGGGACCCACGTCCACCAGCTCGTGGTCGGCGCCGGGGAGGCCGGCACCGCGCCCGTGCTGCTCTACTCCCACCCGAACGACGCCGGCGCCGCGGCCCTGTCCCACGACGGCAACCTCGTCGCGATCGAGCACTCCGAGCGGGGCGACAACCGCCACCCGGCGCTGCGGGTGGTCCGGGCCGACACCGGCGCGGTCGTGGCGGACCTCGACGACGGCCCCGGCAAGGCCCTGACCGCGCACGACTTCGCGCCCCGCGACGGCGACCTGCGCCTGCTCGTCGGGCACGAGCGCCGGGGCCGCGCCGAGCTGGCGGTGTGGGACCTCGGCACGGGCGACGTGCGCGACGTCCGGCTCACCGGGGACGACGGGCGGCCGCTGCCGGGCGAGGTCACCGCCGCCTGGTGGTACCCCGACGGGCGCTCCGTCCTGGCCGCCGTCGACCACCGCGCGCGCACCCGGCTGTACCGCCACCCGCTGGGCACCCGCACGACCACCCCGGTCGGCCCGGTGGACGGGTCCGTCTCGGAGGCGGCGCCCCGGCCCGACGGCGACGTCTGGCTGCGCTGGTCCTCGGCGGCCACCCCCCGCACCGTGCTCTCGGCCCGCACGGGCCGGGAGGTCCTGGCGCCCGCGGGGCTGCGCGCGGCGCCGTCCGTCCCCGTCGAGGAGGTCAGCGCGCCGGGTCCGGGCGGACCGGTCCACGCCCTGCTGCGCCTGCCCGCGGAGGGCGAGGGACCGTTCCCGGTCGTCGTGGACGTCCACGGCGGACCGGCGTGGCACCGCTCGGACGCGTTCTCCCCCCACCTGGCGGCGTGGGTCGACCACGGCTTCGCCGTCGTCAGCGTCAACTACCGGGGCTCCACCGGCTACGGCTCGGCCTGGCGCGACGCCCTCGAGGGACGCGTGGGCCTGACCGAGCTCGAGGACGTCGCGGCCATGCACGACCACCTCGTCGGCCGCGGGCTGGTCGACCCCGCCCGGTCGGTCCTGGCCGGGGCGTCGTGGGGCGGCTACCTCACGCTCCTCGGCCTGGGCACCCAACCGGACCGGTGGACCCTGGGCCTGGCAGACGTGCCGGTGGCCGACTACGTCGCGGCCTACCACGAGGAGATGCCCGACCTGCAGGCCTTCGACCGGTCCCTCTTCGGCGGCTCACCGGAGCAGGTGCCCGACGCGTACCGTGTCGCCAGCCCCATCACCTACGCCGGCCGGGTCCGTGCCCCCGTCCTCATCACCGCCGGCGAGAACGACCCCCGCTGCCCGATCGGCCAGATCGACAACTACGTCCGCGCGCTGCGCTCGCGCGAGGACTACGCCGGCCCGGTCGAGCTGTACACCTACGGCTCGGGGCACGGCTCGGTCGTGGACGACGAGGAGGTCGAGCAGCTGCGCCGCCAGCTCCGGTTCGTCGCGGCCCATCTGGACCGATGAGCCCCACCGACATGGTCCTCGCGCTCGACGTGCTCGGGACCTTCGCGTTCGCGGTCAACGGCGCGATCACCGCGTCCCGGAAGGTCCGGCTCGACATCGTCGGCATCCTCGCGCTGGGGATCATCACCGCGGTCGGCGGCGGCATGATCCGCGACGTCGTCATCGGCGACGTCCCGCCGGCGGCGTTCACCCGGTGGTACTACCTCGCCGTCGCCACGGGCGGCGCCCTGGTCGCCTTCTTCATCAGCCGGCCGCCGCGCCTGCTCTACCGGTCGATGCTCGTCCTCGACGCTGTCGGGCTGAGCCTCTTCTGCGTCGTCGGCGCCCTCAAGGCCGTCGAGTTCGGCCTCTCCCCCGCGCCGGCCATCGCGCTCGGCGCGGTGACCGCCGTCGGGGGCGGGACCATCCGCGACGTGCTCATCGGTGAGATCCCCTCGGTGCTCACCAGCGGGCTCTACGCGATCCCCGCCCTGCTGGGCGCCTCGGTGGCGGTGGCGACGGTCGGCACGGGGGTCGGTGCGGCCGGCGCGGTGGCCGGCGCGGTGCTCTGCTTCGGCATCCGCATGGTCGGGCTCAGGTACCGGCTCAACGCGCCGACGGCCAGGCGCCACCGGGACCTCACTCCCTGACGGGCTCCCGGGGCCGACCGCCAAGCCACGACGGGGCGGCGAGCAGCGACGGCCGGCAGCGGCAGGCCAGGGCGGGCGCGCCGGCGACGACCGGGCCGGTCAGCGGGCGAGGATCTCCTCGGCCAGCAGCTCGGCGATCTGCACCGTGTTGAGCGCGGCGCCCTTGCGCAGGTTGTCGTTGGCCACGAACATCGCCAGGCCGCGCCCCTCCGGCACGGACCGGTCCTCGCGGATCCGCCCGACGAAGCTGGGGTCCGCGCCCGCCGCCTGCAGCGGCGTCGGCACGTCGGAGAGCTCGACCCCCGGGGCCGTGGCGAGCAGCTCGGTGGCGCGCGCCGCGGTGATCGGCCGCGCGAACTCGGCGTTGATCGACAGGGCGTGGCCGGTGAAGACCGGCACCCGCACACAGGTCCCCGCGACCGCGAGCTCCGGGAGCTCGAGGATCTTGCGGGACTCGTTGCGCAGCTTCTGCTCCTCGTCGGTCTCCCCGGAGCCGTCGTCGACGAGGGACCCGGCGAGGGCGACGACGTCGAACGCGATGGGCGCGACGTACTTCTCCGGCGCGGGCATGGTCACGGCGGAGCCGTCCAGCGCCAGGGCGGTGATGTCCTGCTCGACGGCGGCGCGGACCTGGCCCTCGAGCTCACGGACCCCGGCGAGTCCCGACCCGGAGACCGCCTGGTAGGTGGAGACGACGAGGCGGCGCAGACCGGCCTCGGTGTCGAGCACCTTGAGGATCGGCATCGCGGCCATCGTCGTGCAGTTGGGGTTGGCGATGATCCCTCGGGGCCGCTGCGCCAGCGCGTGCGGGTTGACCTCGGAGACCACCAGCGGGACGTCGGGGTCCTTGCGCCAGGCGGAGGAGTTGTCCACGACGACGGCGCCGGCGGCGGCGAACCGGGGGGCGTGCTCGCGCGAGGCGGTGGCCCCGGCGGAGAAGATGGCGATGTCGATGCCGGTGAGGTCCGCCGTCGCGACGTCCTCGACGACGACCTCGCCGTCCTGCCACGGCAGGACCGTCCCCGCCGAGCGGGCGGAGGAGAAGAACCGCACCGAGGCGGCGGGGAAGCCGCGCTCGGCCAGGAGGGTGCGCATGACGGCACCGACCTGCCCGGTGGCGCCGACGACGGCGACGCTCACGCCGGCGCCGCGCGCGGCCTGGCCGCCGTGGGTCTGCTGGTCGCTCATCGGCCGGTCCCCCCGTAGACGACGGCCTCGGACTCCTCGGTGTCGAGGTCGAAGGCGGTGTGGACCGCCCGCACCGCGACGTCGAGGTCCTCGGCGCGGGTGACGACGGAGATGCGGATCTCCGAGGTCGAGATCATCTCGATGTTGATGCCGGCGGCCGACAGCGCACCGAAGAGCTGGGCCGAGACGCCCGGGTGGGAGCGCATGCCCGCACCGATGAGGGAGAGCTTGCCGATCTGGTCGTCGTAGCGGACCTCGGCGTACTGCAGGTCGTCCGCGGCCGCCTCGATCGCCCGGAGCGTGGCGGGGCCGTCGGACTCGGGCAGCGTGAAGGAGATGTCGGTCAGCCCGGTCGCCTGGGAGGAGACGTTCTGGACGATCATGTCGATGTTGGCGTCCGCGGCGGCGACGATCTCGAACAGCCGTGCCGCGATGCCGGGGACGTCGGGCACGCCGACGACCGTGATCTTGCCCTGGCTGCGGTCGTGGGCGACGCCGGAGATGATCGGGGCTTCCATGGCTTCCTCCTCCTGGTCGCCGACGGTGGTGTCGGTGACCCAGGTGCCTTCCTTGGTCGAGAACGAGGAGCGCACGTGCAGCGGCACGCCGTAGCGGCGGGCGTACTCCACGGCGCGCAGGTGCAGGATCTTCGCACCCTGGGCGGCCAGCTCGAGGGTCTCCTCGTAGGTGATCCGGCTGATCTGGCGGGCGCTGGGGACGATGCGCGGGTCGGCGGTGAACAGCCCGTCGACGTCGGTGTAGATCTCGCACACGTCGGCGTGCAGCGCCGCGGCGAGCGCCACGGCGGTGGTGTCCGAGCCGCCGCGGCCGAGGGTGGTGACGTCGTTGAGCTCGTTGACGCCCTGGAACCCGGCGACGATGGCGACCTGGCCGTCGCCGACCGCCCGGTTGATCCGCTCCGGGACGACACCGACGATCGAGGCGCGCCCGTAGCGGGTGTCCGTGCGCAGGCCCGCCTGCTGGCCCGTGTAGGAGCGCGCCTTGACGCCGAGCTCGTTGATGGCCATCGCGAGCAGCGCCATGGAGATGCGCTCCCCGGCGGTGAGGAGGATGTCCAGCTCGCGCGCGGGCGGCTCGTCGGTGACGCGGGCGGCGAGGTCGAGGAGGTCGTCGGTGGTGTCGCCCATGGCCGAGACGACGACGACGACGTCGTTGCCCGCCGTCCGGGTCTCGACGACCCGGCGGGCGACGCGCTTGATGCTCTCTGCGTCGGCGACGGACGAGCCGCCGAACTTCTGCACGACGAGGGCCACTGGGTCTCCGGACGGGTCGGGGCGGGCGCCCCGTCGGGGGCGCGCCGGTGCGTTCCGGGCAAGTCTAGAGCCGTCTCACGCTCCGGTCATCGTCCGATCCGCATGGTGAGCAGTGCTGTGACTCACCCCTGCACGGTCTGCCAGCCCAGCCGGACGACCAGGAGCGACACCACGATGATGAACACGACCCGGACGAAGGCGCTGCCGCGGGACACGGCCATCCGTGCCCCCAGGTACGCACCGAGGAGGTTGGCGGTGCCGACCGCCAGGCCCAGGCTCCAGATGACCGCGCCGTGCGGGACGAAGAAGATGAGGGCACCGGCGTTGGTGGCGAAGTTGACGATCTTCGCGATCGCCGACGCCGGCAGGAACGCGTACCCCAGGACTCCCACGAGGGCGATGACGAGGAAGCTCCCGGTGCCCGGGCCCAGGACGCCGTCGTAGGCACCGATCACGACCCCGAGGCCGAGCGCGGCCCCGACGTGCCGGTTGCCCTCCCACCGCAGGTCCGTGGTGCGGCCGACCTTCGGCCGGGCCAGGGTCCAGGCCGCGACGGCGACGCACGCGAGGAGGATGATCGGCGTGAAGGCCTCGGCCGGGATCCGGCTCGCGACCGCCGCCCCGCCGACGGCCGACGCGAGGGCGGCCAGCGCCATCGGGGCGGCCGTGCGCAGGTCCGGGCCGACCCGGCGGTAGAACGTCGCCGCGCTGACCGACGTCCCCATGATCGAGCCGACCTTGTTGGTCGCCAGCGCCTGGACCGGCGTGATCCCGGGGACGAGGAGGAGTGCGGGGAGCTGGATGAGCCCGCCGCCGCCGACGACGGCGTCCACCCAGCCGGCGGTCAGGCCCGCGAGGACGAGGAGCGCCAGCGCGAGCAGGTCGATCTCGGGCACGTCAGCTCTCGACCCGGCGGCGCCCCTCGAAGGCCCGGCCGAGCGTGACCTCGTCGGCGTACTCCAGGTCACCGCCCACGGGCAGGCCGGAGGCGAGCCGGGAGACGGCGATGCCCATCCCCCGCAGCATGCGCGAGAGGTAGGTGGCGGTGGCCTCGCCCTCGATGTTCGGGTCGGTGGCGAGGATCACCTCCTCGATCTCGCCGCTGGCGAGCCGGGTCATGAGCTCACGGATGCGCAGGTCGTCCGGGCCGACGCCGTCGATGGGGTTGATGGCCCCGCCGAGCACGTGGTAGCGGCCCCGGAACTCCCGGGTGCGCTCGATCGCGACGACGTCCTTGGCCTCCTCCACCACGCACAGCACGGTGGGGTTGCGCCGCGGGTCCTGGCAGATCCGGCACGTCGCCTGCTCCGCGACGTTGCCGCAGATGTCGCAGAACCGGACCTTGTCCTTGACCTGCGTGAGGGCCGCGACCAGCCGCGCGACGTCGTCCTTGTCCGAGGACAGGATGTGGAACGCGATGCGCTGGGCGCTCTTGGGCCCCACACCAGGGAGGCGGCCGAGCTCGTCGATGAGGTCCTGGACCGCACCCTCGTACATCCCGGCCACGCTACGGCGCACCCGTCTCGGGGTTCAGCGTGATCTCGTCGATGATCCGGCCGCCCAGGAGCTTGACGAGCAGCGGGGCCCCCACGAGGCCGGACCCCTCGGCGTCGGGATCGTCGAGGGACGCGACGTCGTCGGCGGGAGAGACCACGGCCGGCCGGGGGGCCGGGCTGGTGGTCTGCGTCGGCCTCGCGGGCCGGGTCGCGGTGGCCGTCCCGGGCCGGGTCGACGACGGACGCCGGACGTCCTCGGGGGGTGGCGCGTCGTAGTCGTCGTCCGGCGGCTCGGGCGGGTAGTCCTCTTCCGCGGACGGCGCCACGTCGGACGGTGACGCACCGGCCGGTCCACCGGAGGCGGGACCACCGACTGCGGGAGCCGTGGCTCCGGACGGAGCGGTCGCGGGGGGCGCGGACGACGCACGGGGCCCACCGGAGGGGCCACCCGTTCCGGTGCCGCCTCCGGGGGCGCGCGGGCTCGTCGCGGGGCCGCTGTCAGGCGCCTGCCCACCCGCGGGTCCGCGGCCGGGTGCCGCAGTCCCGTCGGCCGGCGCGCCTGCGTGCTGGGACCGCCCGCCGGGAGCTGCCGGGGGCTGCGCCGGACCGGCCCAGCTCGAGCGGGCGGCGTCCACCGCGTCCGGGCGCGACGGCGTGGGCTGTGCCGGCGTGGCCTCCCCGCGGGGCGCGTCCCGGACCACCGGCTCGACCCGGAGCCTCAGCCCGAGGGTCTCGGCGAGGGCCTGCTGGACGTGCTCGGCGTGGGGGCCGCCGCGGAAGGCGGTGGCCAGGCCGGCGGTGTCGAAGACCAGCCGCAGCGCGCCGCCGGAGATGTCGCCCACCTGGGCGTTCTGCGAGACGAGCGCCCACGTGGTGCGCTTGAGCCGGGCGAGGGTGGCGACGACCTCGCTCCAGCGGTGCCGGACCATCTCGGTGTCCGGCGCCTCGGACTCCTGGGCCGTGGGGGCGGCGGGCGCGGGTGGCGCCGCGGCGGCCGGGGCGGGCCGTCCCTCGGCGGGACGGTTCGCGTCGGCCTGCCGGGCCGGGTTCGCCGCGCCGGTCGCTGCGGCGGCGGTCGCAGCCCCGGGGGCAGGAGCCCCGAGGGCAGGAGCCTCGGTGGCAGGAGCCTCGGTACGCCCCCCGTCCTCGTCGCGGGCCCGGCCCCCGGCGCCGGCAGGCGCCTCGGAGCGGCTCTCGACCTCGGCGTGCGCCCGGGGAGCGGCTGGTGCGGTTGCCTCACCGGCGGCGCGAGCGGCCGGAACATCATCGAGCACGTCGAGCCCGGGCGCCGCCGGTCGGGGCTCGGACGCGGTCGCCGGTGCCTGCGGTGCCGCGCCGTCGGTCGACGGCTGTGCCGCCGAGGTCGGTTCGGCGGCAGGGCCGGGCTGCGCCGCTGCGGGCACCGGCATCGTCGCGACGGGCCCGGCCGGTGTCGGGTGGGCGGGGAGAGCGGGAGCTGCCGCCACGCCGCGCTCGAGCCGGTCGAGCCGGGCAGCGAACCCCGCGTCTCCCGCGTCGGCGCCGGGCAGGAGGATGCGCGCGCAGAGCAGCTCGAGCTGCAGGCGCGGCGACGTCGCCCCGCTCATCTCCGTGAGGGCGTCGTTCGTGAGGTCGGCGGCCCGCGTGACCTGGCCGGCACCGAGGTGCTGGGCCTGGGCGCGCATCCGCTCGAGCTGGTCCGCCGGGACGCCGCGCAGGGCCGCGGCCGCGTGCTCGCCCGCCATGGCGATGACGACGAGGTCCCGCAGCCGCTGCAGGAGGTCCTCGACGAAGCGCCGTGGGTCGTGGCCGGTGCCGATCACGCGGTCGACCACCCGGAACAGGCTCGCGCCGTCGCGGGCGGCGATGGCGTCCACGACGTCGTCGAGCAGGGCCGCGTCGGTGTAGCCGAGGAGGGCCACGGCACGCTCGTACTCCAGGCGGCCGTCCTGCGCGCCACCGATGAGCTGGTCGAGCACGGAGAGGGTGTCGCGCACCGAGCCGCCGCCGGCCCGCACGACCATGGGCAGCACCCCGCCGCCGACCTGCACCCCCTCGGCGGTGACGAGCTCCTCGAGGTAGGCGAGGAGGACGTCCGGCGGCACCAGCCGGAAGGGGTAGTGGTGGGTGCGCGAGCGGATCGTGCCGATGACCTTGTCCGGCTCGGTGGTCGCGAAGATGAACTTCACGTGCTCCGGCGGCTCCTCGACGAGCTTGAGCAGGGCGTTGAAGCCCTGCGGCGTGACCATGTGGGCCTCGTCGAGGATGAAGATCTTGTACCGGTCCCGGGCCGGCGCGAAGCTCGCTCGCTCACGCAGCTCGCGCGCGTCGTCGACGCCGTTGTGGCTCGCGGCGTCGATCTCGACGACGTCGAGCGAGCCGGACCCGGAGCGGGCGAGCTCCACGCACGAGTCGCACGTCCCGCACGGGGTGTCGGTGGGGCCCTGCGCGCAGTTGAGGCAGCGGGCCAGGATGCGCGCCGACGTCGTCTTGCCGCAGCCACGGGGGCCGGAAAAGAGGTAGGCGTGGGTCACGCGGTCCGCCCGGAGGGCCGCCATCAGCGGCTCGGTCACGTGCTCCTGGCCGATGACCTCCTGGAAGGTCTCGGGCCGGTAGCGGCGGTACAGCGCGGTCGTCACGGGTCGACCCTAGCCGGGGGGACCCACACCGGGCACACCTGCAGGCCGCACCGGTGGAGGATGCAAGGGACCCCCCGTGCACCCGCCAGAGCTCACCTACCCTTGCTGCCTTCCGGCCCTGGGGGAGTTCGGCAAGATGACGCCGCACGAGGGGTCGCCGAAGAGTCTAGCGGACGCTCGGCGGTGCCCAGGGGCCCTCGCGACCCGGCCCGTCCGGCCGGCGAGCGTGACCAGTCCCACGGCCACCGCGGGGCCCGACCGGTTCGGTCGGGGCCGTGAGTTCGGGTATCGTCGTCCACCGGAAGTCAGCCGCAAGGCGTCTTTCCCAGGAGGATTCGCCTAGTGGCCTATGGCGCACGCTTGGAAAGCGTGTTGGGTGCAAGCCCTCGGGGGTTCGAATCCCCCATCCTCCGCCGGTACTCAAGGCCCCTGACCTGCAGCAACGCAGGTCAGGGGCCTTCGAGCATCGCTCCATGTGCTAAGCCATGTGCTAAGCCTCGTCGAGATGCGCCGCGAAGCGGTCCACCGCCGCCTTCTGCATCGTCGGGGTGACGTGGCTGTAGATGTTCATCGTCGTGGTGATCGTGGAGTGCCCGAGGCGCTCCTGGACCACCTTCGGGTGTTCGCCGAGCTCGAGCAGCAGCGTGGCGTGCGTGTGCCGGAGCCCCTTGAGCGTGATCCGCGGCAGGCCGTCGACCACGGCCTGCGCACGCTCGACGCGGTAGGTCCAGCGCCTGCCGACCTCGTTGGGCGAACGGATCGCGCCGGCGTCGTTGCCAAACACGTAGGCGTCGGGTTGGGCGAGGTCGAGCGAGATGCTGCCCCGCTTCGTGCGGTAGACCTTCAGCGTCGCCAGGGTCTCACCGTCGAGATCGATGACGCGGGCGGACCCCGTCTTGGTCGACTTCGCCTTGTTCCGCGTGGTGACGTCGGCGGCCCGTCGGATGCTGAGCCTGCCGGTGCCGAAGTTCACATCGCCCCAACGCAGGGCCAGGGCTTCGCTGCGCCTGATGCCGGTGTAAGCGATGGTGCGCCACAGCGGGAACAGGTCGTCGTTGAAGATGTCGCGGTTCCAGCCCAGGAATGCATGAAGCTGCGGACCGCTCCACGTAACGATCTCGGGGCGCTGCGCGCGAATCTGCGAACCGGTGGGAGCGTTGACGGTCCGTTTCTTCTTCGCCGGGTTGACCCTGATCAGGCCGTCGGCGAGCGCAGCCTCGAGGATCGCCCCGAGGGTGACGTGGACCTTGTTGACGGTGTTGGCGGACAGGGGCTTGCCGTAGCCGCGTTGGTCGCGCCGGCCGGACTTCTTCCAGGTCGCGGTAGTGCGCCGCGATCCGGGTGGCGGTGAGCTTGTCCACGCGGATGCCCCCAAGCGCCGGCGTGATGTGGTTGCGGATCACCTTCTCGTAGCCCTGCACGGTCGAGGCTTCGAGGCGCAGGCTCTTCATCCATTCCGCAGCGTAGGCGCCGATCGTGGGCACCGTGCCCTGGAACCTCTCGTTCTGCGCCTTCTTCCTGAGCGCGCCGACGAGAGCGGTCTGGGCTTCGTCGAGGGTCTTGAACCCGCCGCGGGTGATGCGCGTCTCGCCGAGCTCGGGCCGCTCGGGGTCCTTGACGGCGTAGATCTGAAACTTCCACCGCTGACCCTGCCGGGTGGCATAGCCGGCGATCGACCCGGCGTGCCGGGACCGAGAGCGTCGTGGGCGCCCTGAGCCGGTCCCTTCGCCGTCCTTAGAGTGCTTCCTGCGGGCCATGGTTACCTCCGCTTCCGCGTCAGTCCCATCCTTCGGGGTTGGTCTCTTCGAGGGGGACGCCCATCGGGTCGAGCTCGAGGAGCCGACCGCGGATGAACAACAGGCGTTCGCGCTGCCCGGCCAGGCGCTCCCGCAGCATTTCGGTGGGCGTGACCCACCGCCCACTTGGCGGGGTCATGCTCTCCTGGCCGCGGATGAGCTCCTTGAACCGGTAGATGTAGCCCTGACACTGGTGCGCCTCATCCGTCCAGTAGCGCAGCAGGTCCTCAGTGGTGAGCTTGACCTTGCCCTGGATCCAGGACTTGATCTCCTCGGCCACGAACCGCGGCGGCACCCCGGTCGGGGCGTGTGCGTCCTCGGGCGGGGTGAGCAGGGCGGCCGGGGTGGTCTCGAGTGCGTAGGCGAGCGTGGCCAGGTCGTCCACGTCGACGCGGCGGTCGCCCGTCTCGATCTTGCTCAGCGCCGACGGCGAGATCTTCCGACCCGCCTCGGCCACGCGGGCCGACAGTCCCCGCAGGTCCACGCCGATGCCCTGACGCGCCCGGCGCAGGTTCGCCGCCACGTGGGCGTTGGTGGGTCCGGGCGGGTTGCCCCGCTGCCTGGTCTCCATACAGGAAACGTACACAGCGACGCTAGACACGGCAATGGTCCCCGAGTAGATTCCTGGGAACACCTCGACGGCGAGGCGAGACGGGGGACGTAGGAATGCGCACCGCTACGGTCACGATCGACATGCTCCGCGCCTCGCGGAGCCTCGTCATCACCCGCACGGAGGCGGCCCAGGCACTGGGCGTCGACCCCCGCACGGTCACCGCCGGCATCGAGAACGGCACGATCCCGTCGGTCAGGCTCGGCCGGCGCGTGGTCATCCCGCGCGAAAAGTTCCTGCGCCTCTTCGATCTCGACACATAGACGCGGATCAGAGTTGGCCTAGCCCAGAGTGTGGGACGTCAGAGTGCGAGCACGCGGGGAAGAACTACGTCCCGGATAACGACGAGGTCCTCCCGGGCGAGGTTCCCAGCCCGCAGGTGCGTCTGGAGAGGTTCCCAGAATAACGCTGTATCAGCTCCTACCCGAAGTCCGAGTTTCCTCGGCGACACTCCCGTTGCACGAAGCACGTCGGAAAGTACCAAGTGTCCGATGACGTCGCATCCGTGGGGACCACCGGGGCCGGGCTCCGGGCATCGACAGCCGATTCTCCTCAGACGGGCAAACATGTCCAATTCGACCGTCACAGGACTCCCATGTCGAGCAGGTCGCCGACAGAACGGCGAAGCATACCGTGCGGAGACATCGGATAGCCGAGAGCGGCGAGCCGACCAACGCGCTCCGGCGACGACTTCGAGGCCGGAATCAATCGGGCAGGTCAGGAGTCCATTGAAGGATGTCACCCGGTTGACACTCGAGCACGCGACAGATCGCATCCAGGGTCGAGAATCGTATGGCCTTCGCGCGGCCGTTCTTAAGTACCGCGATATTGGCGGGCGTGATACCCACAGCGGCAGCAAAATCCCCCACCGAGATCTTCCGGCGCGCAAGCATAACGTCCAGGTCGACGACGATGGGCATCAGATCACCGCGTCGAGTTCATTGCGATATGCGATGGACACCTTCAACAGACCACGCATGACGACCATAAGCAGGACGAGCGCGGTGCCGCTGGCCACGCTTGCCGCCAGTACAAGAACGACTCCGGGCCCCCCAACCTGGACGACACCAACTAGATGAACCAAGACGCCCGCTGCCAGGAGAGTGAGCGCGATGGCGCAACACGTGATGACGTCCACCCAGCGGAGGGCACGGGGAGTGAATATCACGCCTCCGCTGACTAGGCCTAGCAGTCGCCACAGCACGCCCAGCGCCACCTGGATGCAGGCTATTGCAAGGATGGCAACCACGGAGTAGGGAATGACAAGATGCGCGACCTCCGGGTACTCCACTCCGATTTCAGTGGCGGCGATCGGCACCAGTACTTGCGCCAGCAGCGCTCCGAGCAGAAGTGCGCCTAACGCCACCCTCAGCAGCCTTGCGGCGATAACGTTCATCTATCGATGGTCGCTTCAAATCAATCGAAAGTCAATAGGCTGTGGTGCAGTGTCTAGTGGCCCGTGTCTGAAGTTGTCTGACGGTTGGCTTTCTTGAGGATCTCGTCTGCGGTCTTTGTCCAGACGAAGGGGTGGCAGCGGTCGTTCCAGCCGTCGATGAAGGAGCGGATCTTGGCGTTGAGGTCCTTGACGGAGCCGAACGATCCACGGTGGATGGCTTGGCGCTCGATGATCCCGAACCACACCTCGACCAGATTCAGCCAGGATCCCGAGGTGGGGGTGAAGTGGACGCGGATCCGCGGGTTCGCCGCCAGCCAGTCCCGCACCTCGGCCTTCTTGTGCGCGGCGTAGTTGTCCATCACCAGGTGCAGCTCGCGGTCGGGGTAGGCCCGGGCGACCTGCTTGAGAAAGGCGAGGAACTCCTGGTGGCGGTGCCGGGGCTTGCACGCGGCGGTGACCTTGCCGGTCGCGATCTCCAGCGCGGCGAACAGGGTCGAGGTGCCGTGCCGGACGTAGTCGTGCGTGCGCCGCGCGGGCAGCCCGGGCTGCATCGGCAGCATCGGCGCGGTCCGGTCCAGGGCCTGGATCTGTGACTTCTCATCCACGCACAACACGATCGCGTTCTCCGGCGGCGCCAGGTACAGCCCGACCACGTCCCTGACCTTCGCGACCAGCTCCGGGTCGGTGGAGAACTTGAAGGTCTCCACCCGCCACGGCTGGACCCCGTACTCGCGCCACGCCGTGGCCACCGTCTTGTTCCCGATCCCCAGGTGCCGGCCCAGCAGGCGCGAGGACCAGTGCGTCACCCCGTACTTCTTCGGTGGCGGTTTCAACGTCGCCGCCACCACGCCGCGGTGATCGACCCGGCGGGGCCGGCCCGAGCGCACCTCGTCCTCCAACCCGGCCAGACCGCCGGCCTCGTACCGCGCCCGCCACTTCAGCACCGTCGCCTTCGACACCCCGACCCGCTCGGCGATCCGCTCGTTCGCCACCCCCTCCGCGGCCGCGAGCACGATCCGCGCCCGCAGCGCCAGACCCGCCCGCACCGTCGAAGACCGCGTCAGCCGAACCAGCGCCTCGCGATCACCGGAACGCAACACCAACGCCGGGGCAGGACGATTCGCCATACCCCATGATCGCAACTCACAACCATTTAGGAACTAACGACACGCCGCACTAGTACGTTGCCAATGGCCTCGCTGACCCGGCGCGGGACCGGGTGCGGCTGCACCAGAACAATCTCGTTGGAACCCTCGTATATCTACGCTCTTCGCCAATCTCCCTGTTAGGTCACGCACATGTGTCAGATGGGGTCAGAGGATGAGCTGTACTCAGAAAAATCCAAGATGGTCGAGAGTCTCACATCGACGATGCTGACACCCTTACCGACCACCACAACTGTAAATGGTAGCAATCTAGCGCGCGCCACAAAGGCGCCCGACCTATGCGAAAGCACGTCGAATGCAGCCTCTGAGCCGTCGACCTCAACCATCGCTTTCAGATGCTGAAAATCGGAACTCTTTCCAATGATGCGTTCTGGCGGTTCACTTTTATTTCGTGCAATCGCTGGAAATGCATGAATGGCGAGATACCATTCGAGTGATTGGCCAGATTCCGTGGTTGTGATGACGGTGACGCTTTGACCATTCTGTCCATTATAGCCAAGTGTGAAGGTGGCAGCATGTGCCATAATTTTGGCGTCGGAGTGCCTGGTGGTCTCAGTCGTTTCGGCACCCAGCAGGAGGCGTGATCCGCTCCAGGCGGCACCAAGTCCATAGATCGGGAACTGTGAGGATTTAAATGCCTCGCGCAGCAAAGATGCGGCCTGTCCTGCTAGACGTGGCAAGTGCACGCTCTCATCCGTCATCGTCGATGCCTCATCGTTCCCCAGCATACGGTCCGGCCGGGAGTGCCGGCAACTGCTGCGTAGAGTTAACGCCCGCCCATCTTGGGGATGTGAGGCTAGCGCTTGGGGGAAGGTGCCGGACGAACTTCGGAACCCCCATCCGGCACTTCCGCCCACGTAATCAAGATTGCTCAGAATACGAGCTGCTCTTCCCACGGTGCGCCTGCACTGCAAATGGTCCCATCTCGTAGCAGCGCCCAGGCTGGCGAGGTGACGATACCTCTGTAGGTACCAGTGGCGAGCGATCCCTGCGTGGCGGTACCATCCCAGGATCTCGCAGAGTTCAGGACACCGGACCACGTCTTTCTGAAACCACTCTTGCCGTAGACATCGACCGCCCACGAATACCCTACAGCGGGTGTGAAGACATCAAACCCGGTGCGGACCTTGAGACCGTGTGGTTGTCCGTCAAGAAAGAGGTACGACGAACCGCAATCTCCGGGTACCACATTCAGTGGTCGCACGGTGGGGTAGCCGTACTTCGCCGCGGTTGCCGGGTCGAAGCCGGTAACGGTCATCGGGCGCACATACGTGACCGTACTGTCGGACTTATCCGGAGCCGGCTCGACGGTGGCGTGACTGACGGCCATTGGTCCCATGAGCGCCGCAGTCATGGCGAGAGCGATGGCGACGAAGGTTCTCTTGATTCTCATGCGTGACCCCTTTGTCCTGTTGTAGCCGTTTAGCTACTGAGCCGAGCGTAATGTTGCTGTTCACGGGACCCACAGGAACAGCATGGCACTTTAGGCCATGGCATGAACCTGCAATTCTTGCTAACGAAGAAAACCGTCGTGGGCCGCGTGAGTAAGTTCAGGTCAGGCAATGTCGCATCACCAACAGTTCACCACCACTCGGCAGAGGGGTCATCTCGGTCGATCGTGGGCACGTCTTGGGGTCGCGGGAGGCAGGTATGTCGGGGCTACTTCAGGAATGGAATCGATCTGATCCTGTAACCGCCCCACGCCGGGGCGGTGTCGCGTCCTCTTCAGCAGTTGGATAGCGCCACCGTCGAGGAGAAGGAGAGAACCACCGACTGCCCGCTCGCGCTCGCACCCGCGTGGATCTCCGCTGTGCTGGCGGCGATCGGGTCACGGCCCCCCGATTTGCCCACGCTCGCCGCCGTCGGCGCCGCACCTGCCCACCGCCATAGCCCGGATGAGCCGTCGGACACACCCCCTTCCCGCACGCACGGCCGGCACAGCATGTGAACGCTCCTTCATGTGCTAACTCATGTGCTACCGGCCCTGTAGATCGGTGAATCTCAACGTTGCCATCCGCCGACCGACCCGCCCAAACCCCAGTGTTTGCGCGCCAGAACGCCGGTCCGTGATCCCGCCCGCGAGGGGCTCGCGAACAGTTCGAATCCCCCATCCTCCGCCGAGCGACGGGCCCGAGCTGCAGCGATGCGGTTCGGGCCCTTCGTCGTCCCGGGGCGCCCGTCCGGCGCGGTGATCCCTGTTCTGGTAGGCACGCGCTCCCGCGGCCACAGGACCGGCGCGTCCCGTGGGCCGACGCCGCCGTGGCCGGAGTCGGCCCGCCCGTCCGGCGGCGCAGGAACATCTCGACGTGGCCGCCTGTTGGACCCCGTGACATTGATACCCCATGGGGGTATCGTCAGCGGCGAGTCCAGGAGGTTCTCATGAACGAGCACCACGCCCACACCGGCGATGAGCCGATGCCCGACCGGAGCAAGGCGCTCACCCTCGCCGCTGCACCGGCCGCCCACGACCAGGACGTCCGCCCCGGCGGGCCCCCCCACGACCACGGCGGTCAGGCGCACGGCGGTCAGGACCACGGCGGCCACGGTGGCGCTCACGGCGGTGAGCACGGGCACGGAGGTCACGGGGACCACGTCGCCCAGTACCGCCGGCTGTTCTGGGGCGTTCTCGTCCTCGCCGTACCGACGGTCCTGCTCAGCGAGATGTTCGCGATGCTCCTGGGCTACGAGCTCCCGGACGTGCCCGGGCTGGGCGTCCTGCCCCCGCTGCTCGGCACCGTCATCTACCTGTGGGGCGGCCGTCCGTTCCTCACGGGCGCGATCGCCGAGGCGAAGGCCCGCAAGCCCGGCATGATGCTCCTCGTCGCGATGGCGATCACGGTGGCGTTCCTCGCCTCGTGGGCCGCCGCGCTGGGGCTCCTGGGCCACGAGCTCGACTTCTGGTGGGAGCTCGCCCTCCTCGTCGCGATCATGCTCCTCGGCCACTGGCTGGAGATGCGCTCGCTCGCGCAGACCGCGTCGGCGCTGGACAGCCTCGCCGCGCTGCTGCCGGACGAGGCGGAACGGCTCGACGGCGACCGCATCGTGACCGTCTCCCCCGCGGAGCTCGCGGTGGGTGACGTCGTGGTCGTCCGCCCGGGCGGGCGCGTCCCCGCCGACGGCGAGGTGGTCGAGGGCAGCGCGGACGTCGATGAGTCGATGATCACCGGCGAGTCCCGGCCCGTGAGCCGCACGACCGGCGACCACGTCGTCGCCGGGACCGTGGCGACCGACTCCGCGCTCCAGGTGCGCGTCAGCGCCGTCGGTGAGGACACCGCCCTGGCCGGCATCCGGCGCCTCGTCGCCGACGCCCAGTCCTCCGCCACCCACGCCCAGCGCATCGCGGACCGCGCCGCCGGCTGGCTCTTCTGGTTCGTCCTCGTCTCGGCCCTGGTCACGGCGGTCGCGTGGACGGTTCTCGGTACGCCCGACCAGGCCCTGGTCCGCGTCATCACCGTGCTCGTGATCGCCTGCCCCCACGCCCTCGGGCTCGCGATCCCCCTCGTCGTCTCCATCGCGACCGAGCGCGCGGCCCGCGGCGGTGTCCTGGTCAAGGACCGGATGGCACTGGAGGCCATGCGCCACGTCGACGCCGTCCTCTTCGACAAGACCGGCACCCTCACCGAGGGCCGCCCCGCCGTGACCCACCTCGCCGCGGCACCCGGACGGACCGAGGACGACGTCCTCGCCCTCGCCGCCGCCGCCGAGACCGCGAGCGAGCACCCCCTCGCCCGGGCCGTCGTGACCGAGGCCTCGAGCCGGTCGCTGATCGTGCCGACCGCCCGGGACTTCCGCGCCGTTCCCGGCCTCGGCGTCCGCGCCACCGTCGACGGCCGCACCGTCGAGGTCGGCGGACCGGCCCTGCTGGCCGAACGGGGCGCTCAGGCGTTGACCGACTCAGAGGCCTGGGCGGGAGCGACGGTCCTCCACGTCCTGGACGACGGGCAGGTCGCCGGGGCGCTCGCCCTGGCCGACCGGATCCGCCCCGAGTCCCGGGAGGCGATCGACGCCCTGCACCGCATCGGCGTCGAGGTCGTGATGATCACCGGCGACGCCGAGCCCGTGGCCCGCGCCGTGGGCGCAGAGCTCGGCGTCGACCAGGTCCTCGCCGGGGTCCGGCCCGAGAACAAGAGCGAGAAGGTGGCCGAGCTCCAGCGCGGCGGCCGCAAGGTGGCCATGGTGGGCGACGGCGTCAACGACGCCCCCGCCCTCGCCCAGGCCGACGTCGGCATCGCCATCGGGGCGGGCACGGACGTGGCGATCGCGTCCGCCGGCGTCATCCTCGCCAGCGACGACCCCCGGTCGGTCCTCTCGGTCATCCACCTGTCCCGGCAGAGCTACCGCAAGATGACGCAGAACCTGTGGTGGGCGGCCGGGTACAACCTCGCCGCGGTCCCGCTCGCGGCCGGGGTCCTCGCCCCGGTGGGCTTCGTCATGCCGATGGCGGTCGGCGCACTCCTCATGTCGCTCTCGACCGTGGTCGTCGCCCTCAACGCGCAGCTGCTGCGGCGTCTGGACCTTCGGCCCGAGGCGAGCGTCGAGGCGATCGGCCGCTGAAGCGGCGCGGCGATCGGCCCCGGCACGGCGCCGGCCCCGGGGTCCACCCCGGGGCCACTGTCGTCCACAGGTCCTGGAAGGCGGGTGACCGCTCCCACAGTCATAGGGGCTAGATTTCCGCAACTCGAGCCCGTTATGGTTTCGTTATCTTCAGTCGGGCGCCACGAGGGGCCCGTGCGCCGCGATCGACGTTGGGCCTCTCTCGGGGCCGTCCGAGGAGGCTACATATGCAAGGCAGTGCTGCGCCGAACGGCACGCACCTGACCCGCCGACAGATCCGTGAGGCCGAGAGGGCCCGCGAGGCGGCTCGCACGCAGGCCGAGGCCGGCACCGTCGACGAGGCGGCCGAGCACGGCACCGCCGGGACCCCCGCCCAGGGCACTCCCCGGGGGAGCGCCTTCATGGCCGACCCGGACGCCACCCAGACGCTCACGATCGTCCGTCCCGTCCTCGCCTCCGCGAACCGGCGCGACCTGCGGCCGGCCACCGAGCCGGCGCCCACCCGGCGCCACCGCACCATGGCCCCGCGCGTCGCCGTCCTGGGCGCGCTCGGGGTCCTGACGATCGCCATCCCCATCGGCGGGCTCCCCGCGACGGAGGACTCGGCGAGTGCCGCCGCCGCCCCGGTCGCCACCCAGGCGAACATCCTGGACTTCCTCGACGCGCGGGCCGCCGCGGCCTCGATCACCGCCGCTGCCCCGACGAAGCTCATCGCCAGCCCCGCGGCCGCCGCCCGCGCCGAGGTCGCCGCCGCGTCCCGCGCCAGCGAGCGCGCCGAGCTGCCCGAGGACACCCTCACCGGTGCGAGCGGCGCGGCCGCCGCGGTGGTCGAGCCGGAGCCCGAGCCCGAGCCGGAGCCGGAGCCGGCCCCCGCACCGGAGCCCGCCCCCGCGCCGGAGCCGGCCGTCGTCATGCCCATCGACGCCGGGGCGTACCGCAACACCTCCGGCTACGGCATGCGCTCGTTCCCCATCGCCGGCATGCACACGGGAACCGACATGGCCGCCCCGCTGGACACGCCCATCCGCTCGGTCGCCGACGGGGTCGTCACGTACGTCGGCCCGGGCAAGGACGGCCGGTCCTCGATGCTCATCACCATCGAGCACCAGGTCGACGGGCAGTGGGTGGAGACCTGGTACAACCACATGTTCGCCGACGACCTGTACGTCAGCGAGGGGCAGGCCGTCCAGGCCGGCGAGATCATCGCGGGCGTCGGCAACAACGGCCGCTCCACCGGCCCGCACCTGCACTTCGAGGTGCACGTCGACGAGAACCTCACCACGGTGGAGCCGCTCTCGTGGCTGGCCGACCACGGCGCGGTCGACTTCTCCGAGCTCGGCTGAGCCGGACCTACCTGGCGGCACCACCGACGAGCACCGCGGTCACCTCGGTGCCCTCGCCGGGCGCCGAGCGCACCTCGAGGCTCCCGCCCGCCTCCTCCAGCGTGTCCCGGATGAGCCGCAGCCCGAGGTGGCCGTCCGCCGCGCCGCCCCGCGGGTCGAAGCCGGCTCCGTCGTCGACCACGCGCAGCACCACCCGGCCCGGGTCCGCGCTCAGACGCAGCGTCACGCTCGCCGCGCCGGCGTGCTTGAGGACGTTCCGCAGCGCCTCGCGAGCCACGCGGTAGAGCATCGCGCAGCGCTCCCGGTCGAGGTCGCACTCCTCGGGCAGGTCGACGGTCACGACCATGCCCCGCTCGAGGAGCGGCTGGACGAGCTGGCTGAGCGCGCCGGGCAGGCCGAGCTCGTCGAGGTCGGGCGGGTAGAGCTCGGCGGTCATCGCCCGCAGGGCCCGGACGTTGTCCTGCAGGATGGTGCGGGCCCGCGTGAGGAGCGGCCGGTGCTCCTCCTCGCTCCGCAGCTCCTCCCCCTCGATCGCGTAGGACAGCCCCGCGAGGTCCTGGATGACCTCGTCGTGCAGGTCACGGGCGATGCGGCGGCGCTCGAGGTCGGACGCCTCGACCGCACGCTGGAGCAGGCGTCGACGCACCGCCTGGTGCCCCTCGAGGCGCCGCGCGAGCTGGACCGCGGGGACGAGGAGGGCCAGCTGGAGCACAGCGAGCGCCGCGACGACCGCCGGGGCGGTGGCGAGGACGACCCGGTTCTGCTCGTCCCGGACGAGGGCGCCGTCGTAGTACCCCTCGAACATGAGGCGCTGGCCGTCGTCGGTGAACGCCTCGACGTAGACCTCGACGAGCTCGCCGTGCTCGGTCTCGAAGGCGTTCTCGGCGTCGTCGTGCACCTCGATGCTCACGTCGGACCCGGAGGGGTCGAGGATCGCGCGGGCCGACTGGTCCGGGCCGAAGTTCTGACCGATGAGCTCGTCGACGTCGGAGTAGATGATCGTGCCCTCCTCGTCCCACAGCTTGGCCCGCAGGAGGGTGTCGTCCAGCCAGGGGGCGAGGCGCCGTTCCAGCTGCGCGAGTGCGTCCGGGTCACCGGCCAGGAGCGACTCGGTGACGAGGGGCGCCACGGCGAACTGGGCGAGGCGCTCGGTGATCCCGACGGCGTCGTCGAGCGCCTCGGCCTCGGCCTGGTGGCGCAGCCACAACGCGATCGGGACGGCGACGACGAGGAACGTCAGGAGCCCGAGTGCGGTGAAGCGCTGGACCGCGGCCCGAACCTCGGACCTGTCCTCCTTCTCGTTCCTTCGCCACCTCGGCTCGCGCTCGGCGGGCCTGGCCATGTCAGCGGCCGGCCAGCAGACCCATGTGCGTCGCCGTCACCACAGCCTCGAGCTGGGAGTGCGCCCCCAGCTTGGCGAGGATGGACTTGACGTACCCGCGGCACGTGTTGAGGGAGATGCCCAGCGCCTTGGCGTTGCCGCGGACGTCCTTGCCGGTGGCCATGAGCCGCAGCACCTCCAGCTCGCGCTGGGTGAGCGTGGGCACGGGCACCCCGCCGGACGGTGCCCGGCGGGCGCCGAGCTGCGCGAGGAGCGAGGGGTGCACCACCATGCTGCCGCGGCGGGCGTGGCGCAGGGTGTCGAGCATCGTCGCGAGGGAGCCGTCCTTCGGCAGGAACGCGCAGACCCCCAGGGCGGCGGCCCGTTCCAGGACGCCGGGGGTGGGGTCGCCGGTGAGCATGACCACCCGCGTGCTGGCGGACATCGCGAGGATCTGCTCGGCCACGCCGAGCCCGTCGCCGTCGGGCAGGTGGTAGTCCAGCACGACGACGTCGGGCGTCGTCTCGAGGAACTGCACCACGCCGGCCTGGGCGGTGGCTGCGCAGCCGACTCCCGCGAGGTCAGGTTCTCGGTCCAGCGCGCCGGCGAGTAGCTCGGCGAAGGTGGTGTGGTCGTCGATGATGAGGATGCGCGTGAGGGCGATCTCGGCGCTCAGTGTTTCCGTGGTCATGACTGCTGATCCCCACTAGTCGCCCCCCCGACGGACGCTATGTGATGGGTAGGAGTATGGATCAGCGAGTCCGCCCTGCATAGGGCTTTGACCGGTTCCTGCCGGGGTTGCCCACGCAGGAGCCATTCAGAGCCCCGTAAGTGGGGGCACGGCGGACGGTCGGTCCGCCGTCGGGCGCATCAGGTGAAGGCGAGGGCCCTCCTCAGGAAGGAGTCGACCACGGTGCCGGCGGCGCGGAGCGTCTCCCGCACCGCCGGAGCGACCGGGCGCGCGGCGTCCGGCGCGACGTCGGAGGCCCGGGACAGCTGCTCCTGGATGGCGAGCAGCGCGGCGAGGGCCTGGGAGAAGTCGTCGGCGCCGTCGGCGGTGGTCTGCAGGAGGCGGACGAAGGTCGCCTGGAGCTGAGGACCAGGGGCGCACCCGAGCTCGCGCTCGAGGACCCGGCGGCACCGCTCGTAGGCGCGCAGCCCCTCAGCGGGACGACCGTCCAGCTCGAGCGCCCGGATGAGCAGGCACCAGGCCCTCTCGTCGAGAACGTCGTCCTCGACCGCCGACCGCGCCCACCCGACGGCGGCGGCGAACCGACCGGTGCCCACCGCGAGCTCGGCGGCACGCACCCGCGCGCCGTGCACCCGGGCGGCGTGGAGGTCGCGGGCGGCCTGGACCCACGACGGGCGGACCTCGTCGGCGAGGAGCGTCGCCGAGCCGAGCCGCAGCGCCTCCACGACGTGGGCGTAGGCGGTGTCGGGATCGGCGGCCGCCTCGCCGGCCCGGAGGGCGGCGTCGAAGTCGTCCAGGTCGAGGTCGACGGCGTCACGGTCCAGGACGTACCCGCCGGTGGTCGTGCGCAGCGGACCGGTCCGGCCCGCGCCCGGCTGGAGGTGACGACGCAGCACGCTGACATAGCTCTCGAGGGTGGCGGTGCCCTCGGCGGGCGGGCGCCCGGCCCAGATCGTGTCGACCAGCTGGTCCTTCGACACCGGCGAGCCGAGGTTGAGGACGAGGATCTCGAGGATCTGGCGGGGCTTGGGGCCCCCGAGGCCGGCGGCGTCGAGGGTCGTCGTCCCGCGGCGCACGGAGAGGTTCCCGAGGACCCGCACGCTCAGGCGCAGCCGGGCGGCGGGCGCCGGCGCCGGAGCCGTCGCGGTCGCGGTCGCGGTCGTGTTCATGGTCGAACCCCCACAGGTGATCCCCCACGGTCCCCCCGCGCCTCCATGCTCGCCGACGGCGGCAGGTCCGTCGCAGCCCCGGCTTGGGGTGGCCCGATCCCCAAAATTGAGGGTGGCCGGCCGTCCGTCCGGCGCAATCCGACGGCCCACCCGGGCCGTATCACCACATACCGGCCCATCCTGAGGACGGTCAGGTCGTACCCGCGGTAACACCCCGGGACCTCGGCATCCCCCCAAGTGCCGAGGTCCCGGGCCCCGGCACCCCCCACGTGCCGAGATCCCAGGGCCCCGGCAACCCCCACACGCCGGGGCCCCGGGACGGGGCCCGGGCGAGACCCGAGCCGGACGGGCCGTACGATCGCGGGATGATGTTCAGGGCTGTGGGGGACGGTCGCCCGTACCCCGACCACGGACTGACCTCCCCACGAGACTGGTCCGTCGTGCCGCCGCGGCAGGTCAGGCTCGACCAGCTGGTCACCACGAAGAGCGAGCTCGACCTGCGCTCGCTCCTGGCGACGGACTCCACCTTCTACGGCGACCTCTTCGCCCACGTCGTGGCCTGGCGCGGCACCCTCTACCTCGAGGACGGTCTGCACCGGGCGCTGCGCGCCGCCCTGCAGCAGCGCCTCGTCATCCACGCGCGGGTGCTCGAGCTGGACGAGGCGGGGCGTCCGACCACACACGCCTGAGTGCGGATACGGTGTCTCCGTGACCGCCACCACCGACGAGGCAGCCGTCCGCCGCGCCGCGCGGCGTCGTCGCCTCCAGCAGCGCCAGACCGTCGTCTTCGGGGGCCTGGTGACGGTCCTGCTCGTCGCCGGCCTGGTGGCCGGCGCCGTCTGGACGGGACTCCTGCCCGCCCCGTTCACCCGGGAGTTCTCCGCGGAGGAGACCACCGAGCAGAGCCTGGTCACGCCGTGCCCGCCCGAGGGGGCGGTGCCGGTCGAGCTGTCCTCGATCACGGCCAACGTCTACAACGGCACCGACCGCGCCGGTCTCGCCGGCGCCACCGGCTCCGCCCTGGGCGCGCTCGGCGTCGTGGTCAACCAGGAGGCCAACTGGCCGGCCGGCTCCTACGACGGCGTCGTCCAGATCGTCTCCGGCCAGCTGGGCGTCAGCGCGGCGTACTCCCTCGCCCGCCTCTTCGAGGGAGCGACGGTCGCCCTGGACTCCACCCGGTCCGACGAGAGCGTCGACGTCGTGCTGGGGCAGGGCTACCAGAGCGTCCTCAGCCCTGACCAGGTGGCCGCGCTGGACCCCGCAGCCCCGCTGGTCGCCCCCGAGGGCTGCACGCCGGTGAGCGAGCCGACGGCAGCGAGCTGACGGCGACGAGCGTGCCGGGCCGAGCCGACGGCCGCGCTCTCTGAGGGCGTGGCGGCACCGAACCGACGGAGGGGCCGGCCGACGGAGGCCGACCGAGCGCGGCCCGGCGGCCACGTCGCCGGCCGGACCGGCGGCCACCGGGCCGGCCGGCCGGGGTCAGCGGTCGTGCTGGAGCGCCTCCGGGTCCAGCTCGGTCCCGGCCGGCGCCGAGGCGGGGGTGGCCGCCTCCTGGCTGGTCCCGCGCCACCGGGCGACGGACCGCATGAGGTGGTACACCCCGATCGCCGCGGCGGTGCCCAGGGCGATTCCCGCGAAGGAGGTCGACCCCACCGACCACGTGTAGTTCGCGATCCCCATGACCAGCGCGATGGCCGCGGTGTTGAGGTTGACCGGGTCCGAGAAGTCGACCCGGTTCTGGACCCAGATCCGCACGCCGAGCATGCCGATCATCCCGTACAGCACCGTCGCGGCGCCGCCGAGCACGCCGGCCGGGATGGTGTTGATGAGCTCGCCGAACTTCGGCGACAGGCTCAGCACGAGCGCGGTGACACCGGCGACGAGGTAGGCCGCGGTGGAGTACACGCGGGTCGCGGCCATGACGCCGATGTTCTCCGCGTACGTCGTCGTGCCCGAGCCGCCGCCGGAGCCGGCGAGCACGGTGGCGACGCCGTCGGCGAACAGCGCGCGGCCGGTGACGTCGTCGAGGTTCTGGCCCGTCATCGCCGCGACGGACTTCACGTGCCCGACGTTCTCGGCGACGAGCACGAGCACCACCGGCAGGAAGAGCCCGAGCAGGGCCGGCTCGAAGGTGGGCGTCGTGAACTCCGGCAGGCCGAACCAGGCGGCGTCGGCGACGGCGTCGTAGCTCACCTCGCCGCGCAGCGTGGCCACGACGTACCCCGTCACCACACCGAGGAGGATCGAGAGGCGGCCGAGGATCCCGCGGAACGCCACGGTGATGAGGACGATCGCGGCCACCGTGACCAGCGCCGTCACGGGCGCCTGCTGGACGTTGCCCCAGGCGGCGGGAGCGAGGTTGAACCCGATGAGCGCCACGATGGTGCCGGTGACGACCGGGGGCATGACGATGTCGATCCAGCGGGCGCCCGCGAAGTGCACCACGGCACCGACGACCGCGAGGAGGACACCGACGGCGACGACGCCGCCCAGTGCCGAGGACATCCCGTACGAGGCGGTCGCCGCCGTGATCGGGGCGATGAGCGCGAAGCTCGAGCCGAGGTAGCTCGGCAGCCGCCCACCGGTGATGACGAGGAAGAGGAGCGTGCCGACGGCGGAGAAGAACAGCGTCGTGGCCGGCGGGAAACCGGTGAGCAGCGGGACGAGGAAGGTCGCGCCGAACATCGCGACCACGTGCTGCGCCCCGATGCCGATGGTGCTGGGCCAGCTCAGCCGCTCCCCCGGTGCGACCACCTCCCCGGGCGGTAGGTGCCCACCGTCCCCGTGGACCGTCCACCGGCCGAACCTCGTCGTTGCCATGTCACCCTCCGCTGCTGATCGCGCCGTGCGCCCACGCCGTCGTAGGGGCTGGTCGGGCGAAAGGGTAGCGCCGCGGACAGGCTCCGGTACCGGTCGTCCGTCCCGGTTACCCTCGTGCCCGTGAAACCGTTCCTGCTGCTGGCCACGCGGCCCGAGGACGCCGCGGCCGACGGCGAGTACGAGGCGTTCCTGCGCCATGCCGGTCTGCAGGAGCGCGAGCTGGTGCGGATCCGGGTCGAGTCGGTGCCGATCCCGGTGCTCGACCCGGCCGACTGGTCGGGCATCTTCGTCGGTGGCAGCCCGTTCACCGGCTCGATCCCGCGCGAGCACAAGGGCGACACCCAGCTGCGGGTGGAGGCCGAGCTCGCCCGGGTGCTGGACATGGTGGTCGACGTCGACTTCCCGTTCCTGGGGGCCTGCTACGGCGTCGGCACGCTCGGCAGCCACCAGGGCGCCTCGATCGACGGTACCTACGCCGAGCCCATCTCCGCGCCGACGGTCGAGCTGACCGAGGCCGGGCTCGTCGACCCCCTGCTCGCCGGTGTCGCCCCGCAGTTCCAGGCGTTCGTCGGTCACAAGGAGGCCGTGAGCCGGCTGCCCGAGCACGCGGTGCTCCTCGCCCGCTCGGCCAGCTGCCCGGTGCAGATGTTCCGGGTCAAGACCCATCTCTACGCCACCCAGTTCCACCCCGAGCTCGACCGGACGGGTCTCATGGAGCGGGTGCGGATCTACCGCGACGCCGGGTACTACGAGCCCGGCGAGGAGGCGGCCATCGAGACCATGGCAGCAGCGGCCACGGTCGACAGCGCGCACCGGCTGCTGCGCAACTTCGTGGAGCGCTACGCCCGGTACTGAGCCGTCAGGTGCTCCGCCCGGCACCTCGCCGTCTGGCCATTCGCGCAGCCGTTCCACCGTCTCAATTCGCGAGATGAGGCGTCCCGAATGTCGGGCACGGGCGGATCATCGTCGACCATGGACGCCAAGACCACCACCCCCGAGGATGCGAGCGCACGCGTCGCCGTCACCCTCTTCCCGCTGCTCATCCTCGCCGGTGCGGGGGTCGCCTTCCTCACCCCCGGCACGTTCACGGGCCTCGGCCTGGGGGCGTGGATCACCCCGCTGCTCGGGATCATCATGTTCGGGATGGGCCTGACGCTCACGGTCCCCGACTTCAAGCTCGTCGTGACCCGTCCGCTGCCGATCCTCCTGGGCGTCGTCGCGCAGTTCTCGATCATGCCGCTGCTCGGCGCCCTCATCGCCTGGGTCCTGCAGCTCCCGGCCGAGCTCGCCGCGGGCGTCATCCTCGTCGGCTCGGTCCCCGGCGGGACGGCGTCCAACGTGGTCACCTACCTCGCCAAGGGCGACACCGCCCTGTCCGTGGCGATGACGTCGGTGTCGACCCTGCTCGCCCCGCTGCTCACCCCGCTGCTCGCCCTGTGGCTCGCCGGGACCTACATGCCGGTCGACGGCCCGGCCATGGCCCTGTCCATCCTCCAGATCGTCCTCGTCCCCGTGGCGCTCGGCCTGGTCGTGCGGCTGCTCCTGCCCCGCGTGGTCACGCGGCTGCTGCCGGTGCTGCCCTGGGTCTCGGTCGTCGCGATCACCCTGGTCGTCGTCGCGGTCGTGGCCGGCAGCGCCGACCGGATCGTCGAGGCGGGCGCCATCGTGCTGCTCGCCGTCGTCCTGCACAACGGGCTGGGCTACGCGGTGGGCTACGGCTTCGCCGCCCTGACCCGGCAGCCCGAGCGCGTCCGGCGCACGGTCGCGGTCGAGGTCGGGATGCAGAACTCCGGTCTCGCCGCCGGCCTCGCGGCCCAGCACCTCAGCCCCCTGGCGGCCCTGCCCGGTGCGGTCTTCTCCGTCTGGCACAACGTCTCCGGTGCCCTGCTCGCGGCGTACCTGCGCCGCCGCCCGCTGCCGGCCGGCGACAGGCGCGAGCCCGCCGCCGTCGCCTCCTGACCACCGTCCGGAGGCGTGGCCGGGTCACGCGTCCGCCGGGCCGGGCAGCGCGAGGGCCTCGGCGCACCCACCGGTGCGTCGAGGCCCTCGGCCGTCCTCGGCTCGCCGCTTCCCGACGAGCCCGACAGGGGTCAGTGGAGGCGGCGAGCCCGCAGGGTCAGCGAGCGGTGCCGGGGCGTCCCTCGGCCCAGCCGGTGCGCTCGCCGGCGACCTCGCCGACGGCGTACACCGTGGTGGTCCCGGAGACCTCGTTCCCAGCCACGAGCAGCGGCCCGCCGGTCGGGGAGTCGGTGGCGGAGACGAAGACGAGGCCCTCGGGCCCGAGGTCACCGGCGTCCGCGAGAGCCTGCTCGCCCGCGGCGTCGCCCTGCTCGTAGGCGTCCTCGACCGAGACCGAGAAGTTCCGGTTGTTGACGTAGGTGACGAAGAAGGACTCCGCCGGCACCGTGACGTCGTAGACCATGACGCCACCGACACGCTCGAGCCCGACGAAGGCGTAGGTGCGGCCCCGGACCTCACCCACGGCCACGGCCTCCGGCTCGGGACCCTTGGCGTCCGAGCGTGAGTCGGTCTCGGTGGCGGAGTGGTTGGAGTTGAAGCCCGATCCGCCGTCGGCCGTGACTGAGGCCAGGGCCTCGGCGGTGATCTGCTCCAGGTCGTCACCGGAGTCGAAGACGAGGTCGCCGTCGGTGCTCCACACGGAGAAGGACCGTGCGCCGAAGGAGTGCAGCTCCTCGACGCAGCTCCCGTCGGCGGAGAGGCCGGAGGAGACGGACACCTCGAGCCGGCCGAGAGCGGCGAGGTCACCGGACGCGGCGAGGCCGGCCTCGGTGGCCGCGCACAGCGCCGGGGTGCCGTCCTCCCCCAGGTCACCGGCGCGCTGGGCGTCGACCCAGGTCACCTCACCCTCGTCCCACTCTCGGGCGTCACCCTCGTTGGCGGTGACCAGGTACTCCTCACCGCGCGTGGTGAAAGCGGCGACGGCGTCGGGCATGTACAGGCCCTGGACCGGCCGGGGAGCGATGTCGACCGCGTCGTCCCGGTCGGAGACGTCCAGGCCGTTGCCGGCAAGGGAGTGGTCCTTGGTGCCCAGCGCACGGACCTCGGTGACCGTGGCGGAGGCCAGGTCCACCACGGCGAGGGCGTTGTTCTCCTGGAGGGTGACGTACGCGGTGCGCGAGCGGGCGTCGACGGCGACGTACTCCGGCTCGAGGTTCTGCGCCGCGAGGTAGCCCGCCTCCCCCTCGAGCGGGACCTCGGGGCCGAAGACGCGCACGCCGTCGGGCAGCTCGACGTCGCGGAGGTCAGCGTGGGCCACGGCGTCCTCGTCGGGGGCGGCGACCGTGCGGGGCAGGTCGACCACCGAGACGCTGCCCTCGGGGTCGACGGAGTAGTCCGCCGCGGGCTCGCCCTCGTTGGCCACGACGGCGCGACGGCCGTCAGGGGTGACGGTGACCATGTCGGGCTGGGCGCCGACCGTCACCGAGCCGAGGACCTGCAGGCTGCGGGCGTCGAAGAACACGAGCCGGCCGTCGGAGACCTTGTCGGCGGCCTCGACCGCGACGACGCCCAGCCCGTCCGGGCGTACCGCCACCGAGTTGGCCACGGCGCCCGGGGCGATCTCGGTGTCCAGGACGCCGATGTGGACGGGCGCCGCGACGTCGGCGGCGTCGAGGACGTCGACGACCCCTTCCTGGGCGTTGACGACGAACAGCCGGTCGGTGCCGGCGTGGTGGGCGACGATCTCGGCCGCGGAGGCGTCGAACACGCCGCTGTCGTAGGAGCCCAGCGGGGTGAGCTCGAGGGCGGCGCCGTCGGCGGAGTGGACGACCGGCTCCGGCACGACCGTCGCCTGGGCGGTACCGGTGAGCTGCGTCGCGAGCATCGGGGCGACGACGAGCGGGAGTGCGAGCGCGCGGGCCGGCAGACGCCGTTCGGGGCGGCGGGCGGGCTGGGGGGAGGCGGGGATGGGCACGGGACTCCTTCGGTGGGTGGACCGGGCGCGCCCACGCTAGGGAGCCGGGGTGACCTCCAGGACGCCACGAGGTGAACAGCCGGTGCCGGCACCGTGGCCGGGCGCACGGGGAGCTGCGCCGGCGGTCCCGGACGGGGCCGACGGTGCAGGATCGCCGTGCCGCCGCTCACTCGCTGTGTCATCGTGACCCCATGTCTGCCGTCCCCCTCCCGCGCGACGGAGCGCGTCGCGTCGTCTCCACCACCCTGCCCACCGAGCACGGCGTCTTCGAGATGCACGGCTACGACGGCGCCGAGGGCCTGGGTCACGTGGCGCTCGTCATGGGCGACGTCGCGGCCGAGGAGGACCTCGCGCCCCTCGTCCGCGTGCACTCCGAGTGCCTCACGGGCGACGCCCTCGGCTCGTTCCGCTGCGACTGCGGCGAGCAGCTCTCCGCCGCCCTGCACGAGATCGCGCTCGAGGGGCGCGGGGTCCTGGTCTACGTGCGCGGCCACGAGGGCCGGGGCATCGGTCTCCTGGCCAAGCTCGAGGCCTACGCGCTTCAGGACGCCGGCGTCGACACCGTCGACGCCAACCTCGCCCTCGGCTACCCCGCCGACGCCCGCGCGTACGGCGAGGCAGCGGAGATCCTCCACGACCTCGGCGCCCGGCGCATCCGGCTGATGTCGTCCAACCCCGACAAGTCCGCCAAGCTCGCGGAGCACGGCATCGAGGTGGTCGCGCGGCGTCGCCTGCCGGTGCCCGACCGGCCGGAGAACGCCTTCTACCTCACCACCAAGCGCATGCGCATGGGGCACGACGACGCCCTGCCGGGTGTGTGGGGCGAGCTCGTGGCCGGCCGGGTGCCGGCCGCGGCCCCCAGCGCCGAGGACGCGGACCTGCTCGAGCGGTACGGGCCGCTCGTGGCCCTCGGTCCCGTGGCGACGATCGCCCAGCTCGGTCAGAGCGCGGACGGGTTCATCGCCGCCCGGTCGGGCGACGCCGAGAACATCACCGGCGAGGAGGACCACGAGCACCTGCACCGGCTGCGTGCCCTCGTGGACGCCGTCGTCGTGGGCGGCGCGACGGTGGTCGCCGACGATCCGCGCCTGACCGTGCGGGCGGTCGAGGGTCCGCATCCCGTCCGGGTGGTCCTCGACCCCGCCGGCCGGGTGCCGGCCGGCGCACGCGTCCTCACCGACGGGGCGGCTCCGACGCTCTGGCTGGTCGGCGGGTCGGTGGAGGTGCCGGTGACCCGTGCCGAGGTGCTGCGCCTCCCCGTGACCGACGGACGCTTCGACCCCGCCGCGGTGCTCGACCTCCTGCACTCGCGCGGGCTCGGCCGGGTGCTCGTCGAGGGCGGCGGACGGACCGTCTCGGCGTTCCTCGCCGCCGGGCTGCTCGACCGGTTCTCGCTCACCGTCGCACCGATCCTCATCGGCGACGGCGTTCCCGGGATCCGTTTTGCCGGCTCCGACCGGCTCGCCGGTGCCCTGGCCGCCCCCACCCGGCGGTTCGTCCTGGGCACCGACGTGTGCACGGAGTTCGACCTTGCCGCGGCGCGCGTGGGCGGGTCGAGCCGGTAGCCCGCGCCGAGCCGGCGGCCGCCCCACCGGTAGCCGCGCCTGAACCGGTAGCCGGCGCCCGAACCGATAGACGCGCCTGACCCGGTAGCCGCGCCCGAACCGGTAGCCGCGCCTGAACCGGTAGCCGGCGCCCGAACCGATAGCCGCGCCTGAACCGGTAGCCGCGCCTGACCCGGTAGCCGCGCCCGAACCGGTAGCCGCGCCTGAACCGGTAGCCGGCGCCCGAACCGGTAGCACCGTCGAATCAGCAGCCAACGGGGCGAGTCAGCATGCCCGTGCCTGCTGACTCGCCCCGTTACCTACGAACTCGGCCGGAACCGTCGACCTCGCCCCGACCTACCACCCCGTCACCACGAGCCCGAGTGCGGCCGCCGCCGCCCGCGCCGTGTCCTCCCAGGTGGGCAGGTTCGGTGCGGCCTCGAACGCCGCACGGCGCCACCGCGCGCGAAGGCCGGGGTCGACGAGCCAGCTCCGGAGGACCTCCGCGAGCCGCACAGGGTCGCCCGGCTGGACCGCGGCCCCGGGGAGCCCGTCGTCCTCGCGCCCCCCGGCCGCCCGCCCGGCCTCACCAGCGCCCCGGCCGAGCCCGAGCGCCTCCTCCGCGCCCGTGCCCGCCCCGACGACCGCCGGGATCCCGTGGGCGAGCGCCTCGACGACGACGAGGCCGAAGGTCTCCGTCCGGGAGGGCAGGACGAGCAGGTCGGTGGCACGCCACTCCTCGTCCAGCGCCGCCCCGGTGAGGGGGCCGGGCAGGCGCACCCGTCCGGTGAGGCCCTCCGCGGCCACCGACCGTGCCACCTGGCCGGCGTAGCCGGGCTCGGCGTCGCCCGGGCCGGCGATGGTGGCGGTCCAGGCGAGGTCGCGCAGCAGTCCCAGGGCGCGGACCAGACCGAGGGGATCCTTCGTGGGCGTGAGGGCCCCGAGCATGAGGAGGTGCGGCGCACGGCCGGGCGGCTCGTCGGCCACCGCACCGGGCCCGGTCGTCCGACCACCGGCCTCCACGCGCGGGAGGACGGCCTGCCCACCCGGCTCGACGAAGTCCCGGCCCGGCACGACGGCGCCGGGCCTGGCCACGGCGACCGAGGCGAGACCGTGCCGCCTCCGGAGGTCGTCCGCCGCCGTGCGCGAGGTCGCCACGACCACCGAGGCGAGACCGAGCGAGCGCGCCTCGAGCGCGGACCGCTCGGCCCGCTCGTCGTCGGTGAGGCCGCGCTCCTCCGCGAGCGGCATGTGGACGAGGACGGCGACCCGTCGGCCGGCGGCGACGGCGGTCGCGACGGCGTCCGGGGCTCCGCAGGCCACGATCCCGTCGACCAGGCTCAGCGGCTGCCCGAGGAGGACCTCGGTCAGCGCCGCCCGGTCCAGCGCGTCCGCGACCGGCCAGGTCCCAGGGAGGCGGTGCACCCCGACCTCCGCGCCGAGCAGCCTCAGCGCTCGGACGAGCTCGTCGTTGTAGGTGTTCCCGCCGCTGGGTGCCTCCCGGTCCCAGGTGACGAGGGCGAGGCCCGCTAGGTTCACCCCAGGTCCATGGCGTACCCCGCCCACGCGTCCGGGTGCTCGCGCAGCACGACGTCCAGGCCGGCGTAGACCCCGGGCGCCAGCCGCGCCGCCACCCGTTCGGCGACGACGCGGGCGAGGGTCTCGGTGGTGGTGAGGGTGCCGGCGAGGTCGGGGTGGTCGTCGAGGTTGGTGTAGTCGAGGTCCGCGAGCGCCTCGCGCAGCAAGGTCGTCGCCTCGCCGATGTCGATGACGATGCCGGCGTCGTCGAGGTCTCGCCGGGTGATCGTCAGCTCGACGACGAACGTGGCGCCGTGCAGCTGCTGCGCTGGCCCGAAGGCGGGGTGGGGCAGGGAGTGGGCGACCATCATGTGGTCACGAACGGTCAGGCGGTACATCGTTCTCCTTCGCTCTCAGTACTCGACGACGTGGCACAGCGCGGAGCGGTCCTCGGCGAGCCGGCCCATCGCCGCGGGCAGGTCCGCGAATGGGGACCGGCCCGTGAGGAGCGCGTCGAACGCCGGGTCGGCGAGGAGCCGCAGCGCCAGCGCGAGCCGGTCCGCGGGGGTCCGGCGGGCGCGTCGGGCGGCGGCGACGGCGCCGACCTGGCTCGCCCGGACGGTGAGGCGGCGGGCGTGGAAGTCCGCACCGAGGGGCACCCGGGGCGACGCCGTGCCGAACCAGGACATCTCGATCAGCTCGCCCTCGTCGCCCAGCAGCTCGAGCCCGCGAGCCAGTCCGGCCTCGCTGGCCGAGGCGTGCACGACGACGTCGCAGTCGCCCGCGGCGGTCTCGGGTGCGACGAGCTCGACGCCGAGGGCCGCGGCGAGGCGGGCCCGGGAGGGGTCCACGTCCACGAGCTGCAGCCGCTCGAGGGGGAACCGCCGCAGGAGCGCGGCGACGGCGGAGCCCACCATGCCCGCACCCACCACGGCCACCCGGTCGCCGAGCCGCGGCCCCGCGTCCCACAGGGCGTTGACCGCGGTCTCGACGGTGCCGGCGAGGACCGCCCGGCCGTCCGGGACGTCGTCGGGCACGACCGTGACGGCGGCCGCGGGGACGACGTACCGGTCCTGGTGCGGGTGCAGGCAGAAGACCCGGCGGCCGACGAGCTCGGCCGGGCCGGCCTCGACGACACCGACCGAGAGGTAGCCGTACTTCACGGGCCCGGGCAGGTCCCCGACCTGGAACGGCGCCCGCATGAGGTCGGCCACGGCGGGCGGGACGTCCCCGCGGTGGACCAGCAGCTCGGTCCCGCGCGAGACGCCGGAGCGCACCGCGCGCACGAGCACCTCGCCCGGCCCGGGCTCGCGGGCGGGCTCGGTGCGCAGCTCCCCGTCGCCGGGCCCGGTCGTCCAGTACGCGGTCCACATGCGACCTGATTCTGCCGGGGGCCGGCGCCGGCGCACCCCGGCGCCGCGCCGCCGGGACCACGCACTACGGTGAGGGCCGGACCCGGAGGAGCTGAACCATGGACCTGCCCGAGCACCTGGTGGACGTCGACGCGATCGCGTTCGACGTCGACGGCACCCTCGCCGGTGCCGACCACCGGGTGAGCCCGCGCACGCTGCGCGCGCTCGCCGCCGTCCGGGCCGCGGGCGTCGAGCCGGTCATCATCACCGGCCGGATCGCCGACGCCGCGCTCGCGATCCTCGCCGACGCGGGGATCGACGGGTACGTCGTCGCCGCCGGCGGTGCCGTCGCCCTCGACAGCCGGGACCGTCGCCCTCTGTGGACGGCCACCATGGACCCCGCCGAGACGCGTGCGGTCGTCGACTTCTGCGCGGGCCGGCCCCTGGAGCCGAGCCTGTTCACCGCCGAGGCGATGGTGGTCGAGCGCGGCAGCGTGGTCCACGACCTCCTGGTCGCCGCGAACCCCGAGGCGACGACGCTCGCCGTCGCGGCCGCCGACCTGCCCTACGACCGGACGACGAAGGCCGTGGTCTTCGGCGAGCCAGCGAGCCTCGACGCCGTCGACGCGGAGCTCCGCGCGGCGTTCCCGCGGATGGTCCGGTCGATGCCGACGGCGTTCGAGATGAGCCCCGAGGGCGCCGACAAGTGGGCCGCCCTCGCGGCGGTCCTCGACCGGCTGGGCGTCTCCCCCGCCCGGACCGCGGGGGTGGGCGACGGGGAGAACGACCTCGTCTGGCTCACCCGGATCGGTTTCCCCGTGGCGATGGGCAACGCCCTGGCCACCGTCAAGGAGCTCGCCCACCTCGAGATCGGCCACCACGCCGACGAGGCGGTCGCCGAGCTCGTCGAGGGCCTGCTCGCCGCCCGGGCGGCCCGCGGCCCGGCCTGAGCCCCCGTCGCCCGCCCCTCAGTCGACCCGCACCCGCTCCCCCGGCCGGGGCACCGCCACGGTCCAGTCCAGCTCCTCGCGGATCCGCCCGGCCAGCGCCCGGGACGCGGCGGCCTCGCCGTGGACGACGTAGACCGTCTCGGGCTCCTCGGGAAGGTCCCGCAGCCACGCGACGAGCTCGCCGGCGTCGGCGTGGACGGAGAACTCCTCGTCGAGCACCACCTCGGCGCGGACCGGGACGTAGCGGCCGTGCATCTTCAGCTCGTGCGCGCCGTCGAGGAGCGCCCGCCCCCGGGTGCCGACGGCCTGGTAGCCCGTGAGCACCACGCAGCTGCGCCGGTCGGGCAGCAGGTGGCGCAGGTGGTGGACCACCCGCCCGCCGGAGGCCATCCCCGACGCGGAGACGATGACGCACGGCATGACGGCGGTGTCCAGGGCCATGGACTCCTCCGGCGTCGCCGCGGTGTGCAGGGCCGGCAGGTCGACGAGGTCGGGACCGACGTCCTCGCGCAGCTCCCCGCGCGCCGCCGCCCGGCGGTAGACGTCGAGCGCCGCGAGGGCCATGGGGCTGTCGACGAAGACCGGCACCCGGGGGATGAGGCCGCGGCGGGTGAGGTCGGACAGGGCGTGCAGCACGAGCTCGGTGCGGTCCACGGCGAAGGCGGGGATGAGCACGGTGCCGCCCCGGCCGACCGTGCGGCGGATCGCGTCGGCGAGGACGGCGTGGCCGGTCCCGGCCGGGTGGGCACGGTCGCCGTAGGTGGACTCCACGACCACGGTCCGGGCGCCGGGGGGCGTCCCCCGCGGGCGCAGGACCGGGTGGGTGGGCCGGCCGAGGTCGCCGGAGAACAGCACCCGCGCTGCGCCGGTCGACACCGACACGCTCGCCGCGCCGAGGACGTGGCCGGCGCGGATGAGGCGCACCGTCGTCCCGGGCCGGATCTCGGTGTCGGTGTCGAACGGCCGCCCGCGGAAGAGCGCGAAGGACCGCTCGGCGTCGGCCACGGTGTACAGCGGCAGGGGCGGGTCGTGCCGTGACCAGCCGCCGCTGCGGGCGTCCTGGGCGTCGCGCTCCTGGAGGTGGGCGGCGTCGCGCAGGACGATCTCGATGAGCTCGCGGCTGCTCTCGGTCATCCACACCGGCCCGTCGAAGCCCTCCCGCACGAGGGCGGGCAGGTAGCCGCAGTGGTCGAGGTGGCAGTGGGTGAGCACGACGTCGTCGACGGAGTCCGGGGGGACCGGGAAGGCCTCCCAGTTCTTCCGTCGCCACTGCCGCTCGCCCTGGAACAGCCCGCAGTCGAGGAGGAGGCGGTGGCCGCCGCCCTCGAGGAGGAACTTCGAGCCGGTGACCGTCCCCGTACCCCCGAGGAACGTCAGGCTCTGGTGCTCGTGACCGGCCATACCCCCACGGTCCCGCCGCACCCGCGGGGGCGGAAGTGGCCATCGTCCCGCGGGGGCGGCTCAGCCGGCGGGCTCCAGGCCCGGGATCCGTCCGTTGCGGAAGGCGTCGACGAACAGCGCGTGGTCCTCGCGGGCACGGGCGCCGTGGTCACGGCCGAAGGAGACGATGTCGTCGACGAGCTCGTCCTCCGCGCCGGCGATCACGTCCGCGACGGCGTCCTCGGTCTGGAAGTCCACGAGCGGGGCGTGCTCGGCGTCGACGTCGGAGACGCAGTGCACCTTGGCCGTCGCCCGGCCGAGCTGCTCGAGGACGTCCGCGATCTCGTCGAGAGCTCGGACACGACGAACCCGACGCCGTCGTGCTCGCCGCCCTCCATCCGCGCCCAGCCGAGCCACGGGTCGGCGTAGGCCTGGAGGGTGCGCTGCGACACGGCCGTCCGGTGGCCCTGGTGCTCGAAGAACTCCTCCGCCTGCGCGTCGGGGGCGATGCGGCTGGCGGCGGGCACCCCGCCCTGCTTCATGGTGAGCACGACGTCGTTCTCCAGCGCCTGCGTGTGCCCCTCGACGAGGAGGTTGTAGGCCGGCAGGCCGGCGCTGCCGATCCCGAAGCCGGCCTTGCCGACGACGTCCTTGAGCTCGTACGTCAGGCTCCCGAGCTGCTTGGACTCGGGGATGGTCCTCAGGTAGGCCTGGTAGGCGCCCTCCACGGCGGCGCGCTCATCAGGCTCGAGCTCGCGCACGCCGGGACCGATGCGGAACCGGCGGGCGTAGTCGTCGACCACCGTGAGCTTCTCCAGCAGTCCCACCCGGGTGCGCAGCTGGGCGGTGAGGAGGGCGTCGTGGACGGCGCCGCGCGCGGTGTCCAGCCGCAGCGACCACTCGTGGTCCCGGTCGGTCTCGACGAAGGTGCGCACCTGGTCGACGTACGCCCGGAGGTAGGTCTCGGTGAGGCCGGCGATGTCGTCGTCGGACAGGGCCTTGGTCCACCCCATGACCGCGAGGCTGGCGGCCATGCGGCGCAGGTCCCAGGTGAAGTGGCCGAGGTAGGCCTCGTCGTAGTCGTTGACGTCGAAGACGAGGAAGCCGTGGCTGTCCATGTACGTCCCGAAGTTCGCGGCGTGCAGGTCGCCCTGGATCCACACCCGGCCGGTGCGCTCGTCCGCCCACCGGTCCTCGATCTCGGCGACGTCGGCGTAGAACAGGCACGCGGTGCCCCGGTAGAACGCGAAGGGGTCGGCCGCCATCGCGCGGAACTTGTGACGGAAGGCGCGAGGGTCGGCCGCCATGAGGTCGGCGAAGGCATCGGTGAGGACGTCGACGATCCGCTCGCTGCGCTCCATCTGCGGCACGGTACCCGCGGCGGCCCGGTCGCGCCCCGGCGGGGCGGACGGCAGAACCCCCGCTCGGGGCCCCTCCGGGCCCCGCACGGGGGTTCTGTCAGCGGGTCTGACCTCGGCCCTGCTGGCGGTAGCGGTGGGATTTGAACCCACGGAGGCTGTTAACCTCACACGCTTTCGAGGCGTGCTCCTTAGGCCGCTCGGACACGCTACCTCGCCGGGCGATGCTACCGGCAGAGACGGCGAGCGGCCAAAACGGCGCAGCCCCGGCCCAGGAAACTCGGCGTGGCCGGCCCGGGGTCGGGTCACCGACCGAGCACGTGCGGCGTCCCCGGGGCGAGGCCGTCCAGGCGGGCGAGGGAGAAGGTCGCGACGTCCGGGTCCGGCGACCGGCCCTCCGCGAGGTCGGCGAGGACCAGTCCCATGAGGGCGGAGAACTTGAAGCCCTCGCCGCTGTCGCCGCAGGCCACCACCACGCCCCCCGGGAGGGTGTCGACGACGAAGCGGCCGTCCGGCGAGGTCGTCCACGAGCAGACCTGCTCATCGCACGCGACCGGCGTGAGGTCCAGGTCCCGGCGGACCCGCTCGAGGATCTCGGCGGTGCGGGCGGCGTCGGGGGTGCGGTCGTCGTCGCCGGGCCCGAGGTCGCGCACGGCGCGGTCGAGCCCGATCTTGTAGCCGCGTCCCGGTGTGGGCATCGCGTACAGCGCCGGCTCGCCGTCCCGGGGGCCCTCGAAGAGGCAGGGGAGGTGGTCGGTGTCGTCACCGGGGCCGCCGACGTGGACGACCTGCTGGAGGGAGGGACGCAGTGCCACGTCCACACCGAGCGTGGCCAGCAGCGCGGCCGCGCCGGGGCCCGGGGCGAGGACGACGACGTCGCCCGCGAACCGCCGCCCGTCCGCGCACACCACCACCGGCCCGGCCGTCGTGGTGGTGATCTGGACGACCTCGGGGCCGGTCTCGACCCGGCCGCCGGCCGCGCGGAGCAGCCGCTCCTGCGCCGCCATCGACTCCGCCGCGAGCACCGGCCCGGCGTCGGGCTGCCAGACGGCGGCGCGACCGTCGGGCCGCAACCCTGGGAAGAACCGGCCGACGTCGCCGGGCTCGACCACCTCGTGCGGGACGTCCTCGGCGGTGAGCGCGTCCACGACGGCGCCGAGGGTGGCGTCGTCGCGCCAGAGCAGGCCCCGGCGCAGGTACGTCTCGGACCCGCCGGCGCTCGCCAGCCGCTCCATCGCCTCGACCGAACGCCGGGCCAGGCGGACGCGGGCCCGGTCGGGGTGGCTCAGGCGCCACATCCGGGTGGGCCCCGAGGACGACGACAGCGGCCCGGCCACCCCGTGACGGTCGAGGAGGAGCACCTCGTGGCCGCGGGCGGCGAGCTCGGCCGCCGCCGGCAGGCCCCAGGCACCCGCCCCCACCACCACGCACCGCATGGCCCGAAGGGTACCGATCGGACAATCCCGGGCACACCGCCCGGAGTGCGGGTGGGACGGGGGTGAACCGGGACCTCGTTCCCCCTTGAGTGGACCAGTGGGCCCTTGACATGCGGAGTTGGTCGGGTTCGATGGTTCTAGCGGGGGGCCGCTCGACCCGAGGAGGGGTCAGGATGTCCCACGACCGTCGCCCAGCCCGGGACGCGCTCGGGCCCAGCCGGCGCACGGTCCTGAGGGCCGGCGGCGCCGGATTCGGGCTGTTCCTGCTCGGGTCGGTCGCGGGCCGGCCCGTCGCCTGGGAGGTGCCCGCGAGCGCGGCCATCCCCGGCGGGACCCTCGACCCGGCGTCGATCCCGAAGTACGTCACCCCGCTGCTCGTCCCGCCGGCCATGCCCCGGGCCGGCCGGGTCCCGCTCCGCGGCGGGCAGAACGCGGACTACTACGAGATCTCGATGCGTCAGCTCGCGCAGCAGATGCTGCCCGCGGACCTGCCGCCCACGACCGTGTGGGGTTACGGGGCGGTCAGCGCCGCCGCCCCGCGCGGCCTGCTGCTCCACAACGCCCCGTCCCTGACCATCGAGGCGAACGCCGGACGCCCGGTCCGGGTCCGGTGGATCAACGACCTCGTGGACGCGAACGGCCACCACCTGCCCCACCTGCTGCCGGTGGACCCCACCCTGCACTGGGCGAACCCGCCGGGCGGGGCGATGGGCCGTGACACACGCCCGACGACGTTCGACGCGCCCCCGGAGCCCTACACCGGCCCCGTGCCCATGGTCACCCACGTGCACGGCGCTGTCGGCGTCGGCGACGAGAGCGACGGGTACGCCGAGGCCTGGTACCTGCCCGACGCCGACGACGTCCCGGCCGGGTACGCCGAGACCGGCACCTGGTACAACTTCTTCGCGGGCAAGGCGAAGGAGGGGTTCGACGAGACGTGGGGCCGGGGGTACGCGACCTTCCAGTACCCGAACCTCGACCGGGCGTCGACGAACTGGTACCACGACCACACGCTGGGGATGACCCGGCTCAACGTCTACGCCGGCCCGGCCGGCTTCTACATCATCCGCGGCGGCCCGCACGGCGACAACGCGGTCGTCGACACCCGCACCGGGCGCCGGGCCGTCCTGCCCGGGCCCGCCCCCCGGGAGAACGACGCCTTCCCGCCCAACAAGACCTACTACGAGATCCCGCTCGCCATCCAGGACCGCTCGTTCAACACCGACGGCTCGCTCTTCTACCCCGACACCCGCGAGTTCTTCGACGGCCTGGTCGCGCCGTACGTCCCCGACGGGGAGTTCTCCCCGATGTGGAACCCCGAGTTCTTCGGCAACACCCTCATCGTCAACGGCAACACGTGGCCCTTCCTCGAGGTCGAGCGGCGCCGCTACCGGCTGCGGTTCCTCAACGGCTGCCAGTCGCGGTTCCTCATCCTCGACTTCGGCGGGATCCCAGGCGCCGAGGCGTGGGTCGTCGGCAACGAGGGCGGCTTCCTCGACGCGCCGGTCGACCTCGCGGCCGCAGCGGGAAACCGGCTGCTCCTGGGCCTGGCGGAGCGGGCCGACGTCATCCTCGACCTCACCGGGGTGCCCGAGGGCAGCTACGTGCTGGGCAACGTCGGCCCGGACGAGCCGTTCGGCGGCGGCGAACCGCACGAGGAGGACGAGGGCGACTTCGAGCCCGCGGACCCGGACACCACCGGCCAGGTGATGCAGCTGCGGGTCGTGCCGGCCCGCGGGCCGGACCCGACCACCCCGCCGCGCTACCTGGGCCTGCCGGCCGCAGCGCCGCTGCCCGACGCCGACCGCACGCGCGGGCTCGCACTCATCGAGATGATGGGCGTGGGCGTCGACGCCGCCGGGGACATGCTCGACGGCCCCGTCGAGGCCCTGCTGGGCACCGTCGGGCCCTCCGACGCCGAGGGCGAGGTCCCGGCCGGTGTCTGGGTGGCACGGGAGTGGATGGAGCCCGTCAGCGAGAACCCTGACGTCGGGGCGGTCGAGGTGTGGGAGTTCTACAACACCACGGGCGACGCGCACCCCATGCACGTCCACGAGGTCGCCTTCGAGGTCCTCGGCCGCGAGGGCCTGGTGCTCGACGAGCTCGGCGAGGTGGCGAGCCCCGCCACCCTCGACGGCCACGTCACCCCGCCCGAGCCCTGGGAGACCGGTGTGAAGGACACCGTCATCGCCTACCCGGGCCAGGTCACCCGGGTGAAGATGCGCTTCGACCGGCCGGGCCAGTACGTCTGGCACTGCCACATCGTCGAGCACGAGGACAACGAGATGATGCGACCGTTCCGCGTCGGCCCGGAGCAGCCCGGTCAGCCGCTGCCGCCCGCGCACGGGGAGCACTGACGACGGCGGGGGTCACTGCGTGAGGTCGAGCTCGCCCCAGCGGTGGGCGAGAGCCCTGACGTCGTCGTCGGTCAGGACGATGCGTCCGCCCTCGTCCGCGGCGGGGTCCGCGACCTCGTCCGCGGCGGGGTCCGGGCCCCCGTCCCGGCCTGGACGGGCGTCCTCGCCGCTGCCGGCGTCCGCCACCAGGTAGAGCCGCTCACGCACCTCGGACTCGGCCGCGAGGTAGATCTCGTGGCCGTCGTCGCGCAGGCGCACGAACGCCCACCACCCGTCCGGCTCGCGGCGGTGGCGCGGCCGCGCGTCGGCCCACGGCACCTCCCACCGCGGGCCGTCGGTGACGCACACCCGGATCCGCCGGTGCCCGCCGGAGGGGGTGAGGGTCTCCAGGACGTCGTCGTCGAGCTCCCAGGCACCGGCGGCGCCGGTGAGGTAGGACAGGACCACGTCGCGGCCGCGGGCGTACAGCCGGTGGTCCACCTGGCCGCTGTCCGTGCCCATGACGACACGCTAGGCCCGTGCCTCCCCCGCCCGCTGGCGGACGCGCGGGGACCACGCCCGCGTGCCTACCCTGCTCGCGTGACCGGTGACCTCGAGCGCACGCTCGCCCTCCTGGCGGGACGGCGGCTGGCCGTTCTCACCGGCGCCGGGATCTCGACCGACTCCGGCATCCCGGACTACCGCGGGCCGGGCTCCCCGCCGCGCACCCCCATGACCTTCCAGCAGTTCGCCGGCGACGAGGCGTTCCGCCGTCACTACTGGGCCCGCAACCACGTGGGCTGGCGGCACCTGCGCCGGGCCGAGCCCAACGACGGCCACCGGGCGCTCGCCCGGCTGGAGGCGCGCGGCGTCGTCGTCGGGATCGTCACGCAGAACGTCGACCTTCTCCACCGCGCCGCGGGGTCGCGCCGGGTGATCGACCTGCACGGCCACTACGAGGAGGTGGTCTGCCTCGGCTGCGGTGCTGTGGTCTCCCGCGCCGCGGTGCACGAGCGGCTCACCGCCCTCAACCCCAGCTTCGACCGCCGGGTCGAGGACGTCGAGATCGCGCCCGACGCCGACGCCGTCATCTCCTCCACCGCCGACTTCGTCGTGGCCGCGTGCGACCGCTGCGGCGGCATCCTCAAGCCGAACATCGTCTACTTCGGGGAGAACGTGCCCCGGGACCGGGTCGCGGACGCCTACGCGCTCGTCGACGAGGCGGACGCGCTGGTCGTGGCGGGCTCGTCCCTCACCGTGATGAGCGGCCTGCGCTTCGTCCGGCACGCCGCGAGGCAGGGCCGGCCGGTCGTCATCGTCAACCGCGGCGCCACCCGCGGCGACCCGCTCGCCACGGTCAAGCTCGACGCCGGCACGTCCGAGACCCTCACCGCCCTCGCCGACCGGCTGCCCTGACCGCGCCGCCGCCGTCGCCGCCCTGACCGCGCCGCCGTGGCCGCGCCGCGGCCCACCGGGCGGTCAGAACGTGTCGAAACCCGCGAGGCCCTCCGGCTCCTCCTCGTGCACGTCGACGCCCGTGACCTCGGCGTAGCGCGGGCCACGCCCGCACCACCGGACCATCGCCGCGACGGCGTCCGGCGCCCCCTCGAACACCGCCTCGACCGTGCCGTCCGGCCGGTTCGCGGCCCAGCCGCGCACCCCGGCGCGCTGGGCGGCGTCGGCGCACGAGAACCGGAACCCCACCCCCTGGACGAGCCCGCGGACCACCACGCGACGGCGGATCACGGCTCGGCCCGGCGGGTACGGAAGAAGGTGGTGAGCAGCTCGGCGGACTCCTCGGCCCGCACCCCGCCGACCACCTCGACCCGGTGGTTGAGGCGGGCGTCACGCACGACGTCGCGCACCGACCCCGCGGCACCGGCCTTGGGGTCCCAGGCCCCCAGGACCAGCCGGTCGACCCGGGCCAGGACCAGGGCGCCGGCGCACATCGTGCACGGCTCGAGGGTGACGACGAGCGTGCACCCCGCCAGCCGCCAGGTCCCCAACGCCCGGGCCGCCTCGCGCAGGGCGAGGACCTCGGCGTGCGCGGTCGGGTCGCCGTCGGCCTCGCGCCGGTTGCGCCCGCGCCCCAGGACGCGCCCGTCCGGGCCCAGGACGACGGCGCCCACGGGCACGTCGTCGCTGGTGAGAGCCTCCCGGGCCAGGCCGAGGGCCTCCTCCATCGCGGCGGTCACCCCGGTGGCCACCGGCACGGCGTGCGGTCTCATGTGACCATCATGGCGCGGACGGTAGTTTGAGCCCATGCGCCTGCACGTCGCGGACCACCCGCTGATCGCCCACAAGCTCACCGTCCTGCGCGACCAGCGCACCGAGTCCCCGACGTTCCGTCTCCTCGTCGACGAGCTCGTCACCCTCCTGGCCTACGAGGCCACCCGGGACGTACGGGTGGACAAGGTCCAGATCACCACCCCGGTCGCGTCCGCCGTGGGGACGCACCTGGCCGCCCCCCGCCCCATCGTCGTGCCGATCCTGCGCGCGGGTCTGGGCATGCTCGAGGGCATGACCCGGCTGCTGCCGACGGCGGAGGTCGGGTTCCTGGGCATGCAGCGCGACGAGACCACCTACGAGGCGATCACCTACGCCAACCGCCTGCCCGACGACCTCTCGGGCCGGCAGTGCTTCGTGCTCGACCCCATGCTGGCCACCGGCCACACCCTCGTGGCGGCGATCAACTACCTCCTCGAGCGGGGCGCCCGCGACGTCACGGCCATCTGCCTGCTCGCCGCCCCCGAGGGCCTGCGCGAGCTCGACGAGGCCGTGGGCACCCGCGGGGACGTCACCATCGTCACCGCCGCGGTGGACGAGCGGCTCAACGAGCGCAGGTACATCGTCCCGGGCCTCGGTGACGCCGGTGACCGCCTCTACGGCGTCGTCGGCTGACGATGACCACGGAGCCGGCTGGTCCCGACCCCGTCCTGGGTGAGCCGTGGCTCGCCCGCACCCTGGCGCTGCGCACCTTCGACGGCGGCGAGGACCCCGCCGCCCCGGACGTGGCCACGCTCGTCCACCGCGACGGCGCCGGCGCGCAGGAGCGGGCGGTGCTCTACCTCCACGGGTTCACCGACTACTTCTTCCAGGCCCACCACGCCGAGGCGTGGACGGCGGCGGGGTACGACTTCTACGCCCTGGACCTGCGGCGCTCCGGCCGGTCCACCGGCACCCATCCCCGCCCCGCCGACGTGCGGGACCTGCGGGTCCACCACGAGGAGATCGACCTCGCCCTCGCCACGATCCGCGCGGCGGGCGCCCGGCACGTCGTGCTCCTGGGCCACTCCACCGGCGGGCTCCTGTCGGTGCTGTGGGCCCACGACCACCCCGGCGGCGTCGACGCCCTCGTGCTCAACTCGCCGTGGCTCGACCTCAACGCCGGGTGGATCACCCGCGGCCCGGTCACCGCCGTGCTCGACCGGGTCGGTGCACGCCTGCCCGGGCTGCGGGTCGGCGCCCTCCGCCAGGCCTACGGACGCCACCTGCACGCCGGCAGCGGCGGCGAGTGGGACTTCGACCTCACCCTCAAGCCCCACGAGGGGTTCCCGGTACGGGCGGGTTTCATCCGGTCGGTGCGCCGCGCGCACGCCGAGGTCGCGGCGGGACTGGACGTCGACGTCCCCGTCCTGCTGGCGTGCTCGACCCGCAGCGGGGACCGCAGGGCGCCGGGGCCGGCGGACCTGTCCTCCTCCGACGTCGTGCTGGACGTGCGCCAGATGATCGCCCGGGCGCCGATGATCGGACCGGACGTGACGATCCTGCAGGTCCCCGGCGGGCTGCACGACCTCGCCCTCTCCCCCGCGCCGGCCCGGGAGTACTTCACCCGGGCGGCGATCGAGTGGGTGGACGCCCGGCTCGAGGCCATCGCGCAGCACGGCTGACCCGCCGCCCGGGCGGCGCGGGACAGGGAGCCGGTCGCGCCGGCGACGTCGTGCACGAAGCGACGCGCGCTCGGACCGACGCCGTGCACGAACAATGCCCCCGGGTGACGCAGGGGGGGGAATTGCCACCCGGGGGCAGTCTGTCGGGGCACGAGGCCCACGGGGATCGAACCCCGTTGGGCACAGGCAACCACAGGGCCGTTCACCCCGGTGCCGTACCCGGTTACTCCATTCCACCCACGGCGCTACTCAGTCTGGCTAGTCTCCGGACATGGTGTGGCCCGTCAGCGGTCGTCGGGACGAGGTGAGTGCCCTCGAGCGACAGCTGCGCGCGGGCGGTTCGGCCGTCGTGCACGGCCTCGCCGGCGCGGGGCGGACCGGGATCGCGCGGGAGGTCCGGCGCCGGTGGGAGGCCGCCGGCGGCCTGGTCCACTGGTGCCCCGCGACCCCGGGGTCGGCCGCCCTGCCGCTCGGGCTCCTCGTCCAGCTGGGGCTCCCCGGGGCCGGCACGGCCGACCTCGCCGCGGCCCGCTCGCTGCTGCGGTCGGAGGCGCGTCAGCGCCCCGTGCTCCTGATCGTCGACGACGCCCACCTGCTCGACGAGGGCTCGCTGCTCGTCGTGCGCCAGCTCGCGTCCGTGCCGGGGGTCTCGAGCCTGCTCACCGCACGCGCCGACGCCCCCGTCCCCGCCGCGCTGACGCTGCTGTGGAAGGACGACGGCGCGCTGCGCCTGGAGCTCGGCCCGCTGGACCTGGCGGCGAGCACCGACGTCCTCGAGGCCGACCTGGGGGGACCGCTCGACCCGGAGTCCGCCGGGCGGCTCTGCGAGCTCGCCGACGGCCGGCCGCTGCTGCTGCGCGAGCTCGTCGAGGCGGCCCGGTCCCAGGACCTGCTCGACCGGGCGGACGGGCGCTGGCACCTGCGCGCGGTCCCGGCCGTCACCCCACGTCTGGCCGAGCTCGCCGGACAGAACCTGGTGCAGGTGGGCGAGATGCCCCGGCGGGCGGTCGAGGCCCTGGCCCTGACCGGGGGCCTGCCCCTCGAGGTCCTCGCCGACCTCACCGACCTCGAGACCCTCCAGGCGCTGGAGGAGGGCGGGGCGGTCCACGTCGACGCCGACCACGGGCGCCGGGTCACGCTCGTGCACCCGCTGGCGGCGGCCCTCGTCCGCTCGGTCGCCTCCCAGACCCGTCTCGTGCGCCTGGCCCGCGAGCTGCTCGACCTCTACGGCGACGGGACCGCGCAGATCACCGACCCCGTCGCCCTGGCCGAGCTGTGGCAGCGCTCCGGGCGCGAGGGGCCGCCGGCGGTGTTCCTCACGGCCGCCCGCGAGGTGCTCGCCGCGGGCGACCTCGCGCGAGCCGCGACGCTCGCGGAGGAGGCGGTCCGGCGGGGCGGTGGCACGCCCGCGCTGCTGGTGCGCGGGGACACCCTCCTCCGGCTGGGGCACGGCGCCGAGGCCGAGACGGCGCTCGCCGCCGCGTGCGCGGGGGCCGCGGACGACGACGAGCTCACGGAGGCGACCCTGCTGCGCTTCACGAACGACCTGTTCGTGCGCGGCGCACCCGATCTCGCCGTCGCGACGGTGGAGAGGGCGCGGGAGCTCGTCACCGACACCGACGCCCAGGACCGCCTCGACGCGGCCATGGCGCTCGCCGCGATCTTCCGCGGTGACATGACGGCCGCCCTGGCCGCCTGCGAGCAGGTGCTCGCGCGGCCGGACCCGCGGCCGGTGACCCTGCTCGACGTCCTCATCGCGTCGGTCATCGCCCGCACCCTCCTGGGCGACCTCACGACCGCCGGCGCCGAGGCCGAGCGGGCCGTGACTCTCGCCGAGGACCTCCACCGCGAGCGACCCCAGGCGCGGGACCAGGCGGGTCTCAACCACGTCATGGTCCTCATGGAGGCCGCCCGCCTGGACGACGCCACCGCCGAGGCGCGGCGGGGCCTTGCCACCGCTACGGCCGAAGGTGTCCCGGCGTCCGTCGGCACCTGGACGAACGGCCTCGCCTGGGCCCTGTGCGAGCAGGGCCACCTCACCGAGGCCGAGGCGATGGCCCAGGAGGCGGCCCGCCGGCTGGAGGCCCTGGACCCGCTCGGGGTGCGTGGCGTCGCCCTGGCCGTCGCCGCCCGGAGCGCCGCGCAACTCGGCGCCGCCGACCGCGCCCAGGGGTACCTCGACCAGATCGGTCCCGTGCCGCGCACCGACCTGCGCACCCGCACCCTGGTCCACCACGCGGAGATCTGGGTCGCTGCAGCACGCGGTGAGGTGAGCAGGGCGACCGAGCTGGCCCTGCGCCACGCGGCCGAGGCGGAGGACTCCCACCTCGTCTGGGCGGGCGCACAGCTCCACGCCGCCGTGCGGATCGGCGATGCCCGCGCCGTCCTCGGCCCGCTCGAACGCCTCGCCGAGGGCCGGGACGCCCCGCTGCTGCAGCTGCGGGTGCGGCACGCGCGAGCGCTCGCCGCGGAGGACCGGGCGGCCCTCGAGGAGGTCGCCGCCGGGCTCGCCCGGGCGGGCCTGCCGCTGTGGGCGGCGGAGGCGCTGGCCCAGGCCGCGGAGCTCGCCCGGCGGGCGGGCAACCCACGCGACGCCGGCCGGGCCAACGCCCTCGCAGCGGCCCACCTCGAGCGCACCGGCTACGCCGCGACGCCCGCCCTGGTCCGCACCCGCGACCCCCTGACGAGCCGCGAGCGGGAGGTCGCGCTCATGGCCCGGGCCGGCGCGTCGTCACGCGACATCGCCGAGCGGCTCGTGCTGTCGGTGCGCACCGTGGACAACTACCTCGCGTCGGTCTACCGCAAGACAGGCGCCCGGGGGCGCCAGGACCTCGCGGCCGTCCTCATGGACGGCCGGTAGGCGGAAGGTCGGTGACCGCGCGCCGCTCCTCCGCGGGTGCCACCCGGGCCACCTCCGTCGCCCACGTGCTGCGCAGCGTCGAGCCCCGCATGAGGAGCGTCGCGACGAACGCCAGGAGGCTGACGACGCCGGCGACGGCGAAGACCGAACCGATGGCGTCGCCGTACGCCCCGCGGACGAGGTCCGCCATCGCGGCGGGCAGCGCCCCGAGGTCGAGCGAGGCGGTCGCGGCGTCGGTGCCGGCGGCGTCGACCCCCGCACCGTCCGCGCCGGCGAGAGTCAGCGCGGTCACCCGCTGGGCGTAGACGGCGCCGAGCACCTGGATCCCGACCGCGCCGCCGAGGGTGCGGAAGAAGGTGACGACCGCGGTCGCCGCCCCGACGTCGCCCAGCTCGACGGTGTTCTGCACGGCCAGGACGAGGTTCTGCATGGACGCGCCGAGCCCGACGCCCGCGACGAGCAGGTAGAGGGCGACCACGGGGACCGGCGTGGTCGAGCCGACCGTGGCCATGAGACCGATGCCGACGGTGAGCAGCCCGACGCCCCCGACCACGGCGGGCTTCCAGCGCCCGGTGCGGGTGACGAGGTTGCCCGCGACCGTGGATGAGACGAGCAGCCCGAGCATGAGCGGCAGGCCCAGCCAGCCGGCGACCGTCGGGGAGTAGCCGCGGCCGATCTGGAAGTACTGGCCGAGGAAGACGTTGGAGCCGAACATCACCGTGCCGACCGCGAGGCTCGCGACCACCGCGAGCGCCGTCGTGCGGGCGGTGAGGATCGACAGCGGCACGACCGGCTCGGGGGCGCGGCGCTCGACCAGGACGAAGGCCGCGGCGGCGAGGACGGCCGCCCCGAGGAGCGCGCCGGTCTCCCAGGAGACCCAGTCGAACTCGTGGTCGGCGAAGGAGACCCAGAGCAGGACCAGGGTGGCGGAGAGGGAGATCAGCGCCGCCCCCAGCCAGTCCACGCGGGCACCGGGCCGGCCACCACCGGGCACGTGGAGGGACCGGGTGAGGACGGCGAGTGCGATGAGGACGAAGGGCACCGCCACCCAGAAGGTCCACCGCCAGCCCAGCCACGGGGTGTCGACGATGATGCCGCCGACGAGCGGGCCGGAGACGGTCGCCGCGGCGATGACCGCGCCGAGGTAGCCGTTGTACCGGCCGCGCTGCCGCGGCGGGATGAGGGAGGCGATGATGATCTGGGTGAGGACCATGTTGGCCCCCATCCCCACCCCCTGGACCACACGGACGGCGATGAGCATGCCCGCCGAGGTCGACAGGCCCGCGAGCACCGAGCCGGCGAGGAAGACCACCATCGAGGCGAGGAGGAGCCTCTTCTTGTCGTAGAGGTCAGCGAGCTTGCCCGCGATCGGGGTCACGGCCGTCGAGGCGAGGATCGTCGAGGTGACGATCCACGTGTACTGCTGCTGGGTGCCGCCGATCTCCCCGACGATGACCGGCAGCGCGTTGCCCACGATGGTCGCGGACATGTTCCCCACGAACATCGCCAGGAGCAGCCCCGTGAGGACCTTGAGGATGTCGCGGTGGGCCTCGTGCGCGGCGAGCGCCTCCGCAGGCTCCATCCCGGCGTAGGCCCGGCGCTCGGTCAGTGCCCGGCTCACGCGCCCGCCACCGAGGTCGGCGCGCCGGCCTCGTCCTGCCCGCGGGCGTCCGGGCCCGTGACCGGCGGCCGGGCCGCACTCCCGTCCGCCTGCTCGCCGGCGAGGCGGGCGTAGACCCCGCCCGAAACGGCCACGAGGTCCGCGAGGTCGTCGGCGAGGCGCTCGATCCGCTCGACCGGCCAGCCGCTCAGGGCCTCGGCGACCGCCCGGACGTGCAGGGCCCGCACCTCGGCGACCCGGGTGCGCCCGGCGTCGGTGAGGGAGACCAGCGATGCACGGCCGTCCTCGGGGTCGGGTCGACGGGCGATGAGACCCGCCTTCTCCAGCGCGGCCGCCTGCCGGCTCGCCACGGAGGGGTCCACCAGCTGGGCCTCGGCGAGGCCGGCGACCCGGCACTCGGAGGCGCGGTGGAGGGCGAAGAGGAGCTGGACCTGGGTGGCGTGCAGCCCGAAGAGCTGGGCGACCAGGGCCGAGCTCGTGCGGCTGCGGCGGGCGAGCGCGGCGATCTGGTCGAGCACGCGGGCGGAGGGGTGAGGGGTTTCGGACACCCTTCAGAACTTACAGGTACATGCAGCATGCATCTAGTTCCCCACGGGTGGCGTTCGTCGTACCCGCTCGCCGTCGCCCACGAGCCGCTGGATGCGGGCGGCCGTGGACGGCGGCACCACCGAGTCGGGGTCCCGGACCACCCCGAGCGCCGCGTGGGTGCCGACGAGCGCGGTGTACAGCAGCGGGCACGTCGGGCAGCCCTCGAGGTGCCGCTCGACGGCGACCCGCTGGCCACGGGGCAGCTCCCCGTCGAGGTAGTCCGAGACCTGACGGCGGGCCACCCAGCACCGCAGCGGCACCCCGGCGAGCGCCTCGCGCCGCTCGTGGCCACGGGCGAGCTCGCTGACGAGCATCATCCGGCCCCGGCGCAGCCGCTGCTTCGCCGCCGGCAGGCCGACGCCCTGGATCTCGGCGACCTGGGCCACGGTCATGCCCTCGGCGTCGTGCAGGACGACGGCTGCCCGGTAGATGAACGGCAGGTGCACGAGCGCGTCCCGCAGCTCCTCCGCGGTCTCGGCGCGCTCGACGACGCTCGCGGCGTCCACGGTGTAGGCGTCGTCGCGCCAGCTGCGCTCGACCGCGTCGGCGACGGCGTCGCTGGGCTCCTCCCGGTCACGCCGAGCGGCGTCCACGGCGAGGTTGTGGAGGATCCGGTGCAGCCAGGTCGCCGGCGCTGCGTCGCCACGGAACGACTCGCGCCGCTCCAGCGCCCGCACGAGCGTCGCCTGGACGAGGTCCTCGGCCCGGTGCGGGTCGCGCGTGATCGCGCGGGCGTAGCGCAGCAGACCGGGGACCTCGTCCGCGAGCGACGCATCCAGGCTCACCACGGCGACGTTAGCGCGCCGGCGCGGTCCGGGTCGTCCGTGCGGTGCTGAACCCCACCAGGGCGTAGGCCGGGCAGAAGCCGACGGCGGCGGTACCGAGCAGGATCCCGGCGACGGCATACAGGGTGATCGCCAGCGCGCCGCCGGGGCCGGCCAGCAGACCGGCGACGACGAGCACGGGGGCGACGGCGGCGCGGACCTTGCGGTCGGTGTCGCTCATGTTCTTCTTCATGGTTCTCCTCCTCGCAGAGCGGTTGACCTCTCATGGACGCACGAGGGGCGCAGAGGGATACAGCCTCCCGCCTACAGTGAGGCCATGCGCCTGTCCCCCCTCGTCGACCCGGGGCCGCCCCTGACCCGCGAGCAGGTCCAGCGCTACTCGCGCCACCTCCTGCTCGGCGCGATCGGCGACGACGGGCAGCGCCGCCTCCTCGCCGCCCGGGTGCTCGTCGTGGGTGCCGGGGGACTCGGCTCGCCGGCCCTGCTGTACCTCGCGGCGGCGGGGGTGGGCCACCTCGGGGTGGTCGACGACGACGTCGTCGACGTCTCGAACCTCCAGCGCCAGGTCCTCCACACCGCCGCCGACGTCGGTCGGGCGAAGGTGGACTCCGCGGCCGAGCACCTGCGCGACCTCAACCCCGAGGTCACGGTCGAGCGGCACCACGTGCGCCTCGACGCGAGCAACGCCCGCGAGATCGTCGCCGGCTACGACCTCGTGCTCGACGGGACGGACAACTTCCCCACGCGCTACCTCGTCAACGACGTGTGCGCCGAGCTCGGCGTGCCGCTGGTGTGGGGGTCCATCCTGCGCTTCGACGCCCAGGTCTCCGTCTTCTGGTCCCGGCCGCGCACGGCGGCGGCGCCCCGCCCCGTCACCGCCGCCGCCCGCCCCGCCGCCACCGACCCCGCCACCGACGAGACCCCCGCGGGTCCCACGCTGCGCGACCTCTTCCCCGCTCCGCCCCCACCGGGGTCGACACCCTCGTGCGGCGAGGCGGGGGTCCTGGGCGCCATGTGCGGCCAGGTGGGTTCGGTCATGGCGGCCGAGGCCGTCAAGCTCGTCACCGGCAGCGGCGAGACCCTGCTCGGCCGGGTCCTCGTCCTCGACGTCCTCACCGCCCGGTGGGCGGAGCTCCCGCTGCGCCCGCGGCCCGCCGGGACCGCGCCGCGCACCCGCGCCGAGATCGGGTACGACCCCACCGGCAGCCCCGAGGGCAGCACCGGCGCCGCCTGGTGCGCCCTGCCCGCCGGCGCCGCCCGGCCGGCCGCCGACGACGCCGCCGACCGCCCGGAGATCACCGCCACCGCGCTCGCCCGTCGCCTCGCGGCCCGCGAGCGGGGGGACGACGACTTCGTCCTCCTCGACGTCCGCGAGGCCGCGGAGCGCACCGTCGTCGCGATCCCCGGCGCCGTGGGCATCCCGCTCGGCGAGGTCCTGGCCGACCCCGAGGGTGCGCTGCACCGCCTCGACCTCGCCCACCCCGGCGGGGTCTCGCGCGAGCTGCTCGTGCACTGCCGCAGCGGGGTGCGCTCCGCCCAGGCCACCCGCGCCCTGGCCGACGCCGGCGCGCGGGCCGTCAACGTCCGGGGCGGGGTCCTGGCCTGGGTCGCGGACGTCGACCCCACCCTGCCCACCTACTGACCGGAGGACCGAGCGATGATCAGCGTGGAGCAGCACCTCGAACGGGTGCTGGCCGCCGTCGGCCCGGCGACGCCGCGGCGCACCCCCCTCGCCGGGGCGCACGGGTGCGTCCTGGCCGAGGACGTGCGCGCCGTCGTCGCGGTGCCACCGTTCGACAACTCCGCCATGGACGGCTTCGCGGTCCGGGCCGCCGACGTCCGTGCCGCCACCGCCGCCGGCCCGGTCCGGCTGGCGGTCGTCGCGGACCTCCCCGCCGGGTCCGGCGAGCGCCCCGAGGTCCGGCCGGGCACCGCCGTGCGGATCATGACCGGCGCACCGGTACCCCCCGGCGCGGACGCCGTCGTGCCGGTCGAGGACACCGACGTCCCCCCGGGTCCCCACCCGCTCCCCACGGCCGTGGAGATCCGCCGCGCGGTCCCCCCGGGCTCGCACGTCCGTCGGGCCGGCGACGACGTCGCCCCCGGCACGGTCGTCCTGCGCGCCGGCACACCGCTGCGCGCGCGGGACCTGTCCACCGCCGCCTCCGCCGGTCACGGCGAGCTCCTCGTCCACCCGCCCGTGCGCGTGGGCGTGCTCTCCACCGGGTCGGAGCTCGTGGCCCCCGGCGCCCCGCTCGCCCACGGTCAGATCCCCGACTCCAACGCCGTCCTCGTCGCGGGCATGGTGCTCGAGTCGGGGGGCGTCCCGGTGCTCCTCGGCGCGGTCGACGACGACCCCGACGCCCTGCGCGGCCTCCTCGCCGCCCGGCTGGGCGAGGTCGACGCGGTCGTCACCACCGGTGGGGTCAGCGCCGGCGCCTACGACGTCGTCAAGGAGGTCCTGGCCCCCCTCGGCGACGTCGCCTTCGACAAGGTCGCGATGCAGCCCGGCAAGCCGCAGGGCTTCGGCGCGCTGCGCGACGGCGAGCGCCCGGTGCCGCTGTTCGCCCTGCCCGGGAACCCCGTGAGCGTGTTCGTCAGCTTCCAGGTGTTCGTCCACCCGGCCCTGACGCGCATGCGCGCGCTCGTGGCCGGGGGCGCCCGCCCCACGGTCACCGCCGTCGCCGCGCAGGGGTGGCGGTGCCCGGCCGGGCGCCGCCAGTACATCCCCGTCGTCGTGGAGACGCCGGACGGGTCGGACGGGTCGGTGCGTGTGCGGCCCGCCGCCGCGGGCGGCTCCGGCTCGCACCTCGTGGCCAGCCTGGCGCTCGCGGACGCCCTGGCGGTCGTCGGCGACGACGTCGAGGAGATCCACGAGGGGGACGCGGTGAGCGTCATGATGGTGCCGTGACCACCACCCCGCCCCTCAGGCTCACCCACCTCGACGACGCCGGCCACGCCCGGATGGTCGACGTCACCGCCAAGCAGCCCACCGTGCGCGAGGCGGTGGCCGTCGGCGAGGTGCGCTGCTCCCCCACGGTCATGACCGCCCTGCGCGAGGGGACCGTGCCCAAGGGCGACGTCCTGGCCGTCGCCCGCATCGCGGGCATCGCGGCCGCCAAGCGCACGCCCGAGCTCCTGCCGCTCGCGCACACCATCGGCGTGCACGGCGCCAGCGTCGACCTCGAGCTCGCCCCCGACCGGGTGCGCATCACCGCCACGGTCCGCACCGCCGACCGGACCGGCGTCGAGATGGAGGCGCTGACCGCCGTCTCGGTCGCGGCGCTGGCGGTCGTGGACATGGTCAAGGGCGTGGACCGCTCCGCGGAGATCACCGGGGTCAAGGTGGTCGCGAAGTCCGGCGGCCGGTCCGGGGACTGGCGCCGGCCCGAGGCCTGACGGTGACGCGCGACGCCCGGTCCGACCACGCCGAGCCGTTCGACGCCGTGGTGCTCGCGGGCGGCACCGGGCGGCGGCTCGGCGGGGCCTCCAAGCCCGAGGTCCGGCTCGCCGGGCGCCGGCTCCTCGACCACGTCCTGGACGCCGTCGACGGCGCCCGCCGCGTGGTCGTCGTGGCTCCCGACGACGTCGCCGTCCCGCCGGGGGTCGTGCGCACCCTCGAGGACCCGCCGCTCGGCGGCCCCGTCGCCGGGCTCGCCGCGGGCCTCGCGGCGCTGACGGACGGCGCCGCGCCCTGGACGGCGGTGCTCGCGTGCGACGCGCCCCGGGCCGGCACGGCGGTCGACCGGCTCCGCGCGGCGGCCGCCGGCGCCGTCCCGGCGGGCGCTCCCGGAGCGGGAGGTGGGGACGGCGCGTGCCTGGTCGACGCGGCGGGATCGGCCCAGTGGCTCACGGGTGTGTACCGCACCGCGTCGCTGCGGGCGGCGGTGGCCGGCCCGGCCGGCACGCGGGGCCGCTCCGTGCGCAGCGTCCTGGGCGACCTCGACATCGTCCTGGTCGGCGCCGTGGGCGAGGAGTCCGCCGACGTCGACACGTGGGCCGACCTCGACCGGCTCGAGGGGCGGCCGGGGCCCGGCCGCGCCGGACCGCCACCGGCCTGACTCAGCCCTGGGGTGGGCGGGGGTGGTCGCCGCCGCCGAGCTGGTCCACGACGTGGTGGACGAGCGGGGCGAGGACGGCGACGACGTCGCGCACCCCGCCGGGGGAGCCCGGGGCGTTGACCACGAGCGCCTCCCCCGCGGCGCCCTCGGCGATGCCGGCGAGCCCTCGGGTGAGCACGGCCGCCGGCACGGTCCGCGCACCACGCGCCCGGATGGCCTCGGCGATGCCGGGCAGCTCACGGACGAGCACCTGGCGGGTCCCCTCCGGGGTGCGGTCGCGGGGCGCCACCCCGGTGCCCCCGGTGGTGAGCACCACGCGCGCGCCTGCCGCCAGGGCCGCGGTGAGCGCGGCGGCGACGCTCTCGGCGCCGTCGGGGACCACCGTGACCTCGGCCAGCACGCCCGTCTCGGCGAGCAGGCGTGCGGCCAGCGGTCCGGAGGTGTCCTCGGCCTCCCCCCGCGCGCACCGGTCCGAGACGGTGACGACCGCACCGCGCACGGTCGGCGGCGGGCCGGCGGCCGCTGCCGCCCCCGCGGTCCGGCCCCCCGGCCGGGAGCTCGGCCGGTCGCCGTCGTGATGGTCCACCGGGACACCGTAGCGGGACGTGGGGCCGCGTCGAGGCCCGCCGTCGACGTCGCCCGGACGTCGTCCCCGACCGCCCGTGGGGGCGTGAGAAATACGGAAGAAATCGCTTGGTTGAATGATTTAGAAAAGGCAGCCATCACATAAAACGGGACACGCCCGCGCTGGTTTCACAACCGGCCGGGGCCGTGCATAATCGCTGCCAGGCGCCGGCAAAGCCGCATGTCGGCGCCTCGTCCGACCAGGCCGCGGAGAATCCGGAGGTGCCCCGTGCGAGGGTTCCGGCATTCCGCGCAGCGTGCCGGCGCACAGCCTGGACCCCTATGGCTCTCCGCCCTCCGCCCCGCTAGCGTGTGGCGGGAACCGCATGAGCCGACCATCCAACGACGGAGGCCTCTGTGACGGCACCCAGCTCACCCGACGCCGCCCGCACCGGGCGCGCGAGGCCGGCGGGCGACCCCGGCCGGGCCAACCTCATGCTGTTCATGGCGACGCTGGGCTTCATGCTCAACTTCTGGGCCTGGGCGCTCATCGGGCCGCTCGGCTCCACCTACGGCGACGAGCTGCAGCTGAGCGCCGTCCAGGTCTCCGCCGCCGTCGCCGTCCCCGTCATCGTGGGCTCCCTCGGCCGGATCCCGGTCGGCGCCCTCACCGACCGGTTCGGCGCCCGGACGATGTTCCCGGTGGTCACCCTCCTGACCGTGCTGCCCACCCTCTTCACCGGCCTGGTGGCGCGCAGCTTCGTCACGCTCCTCATCGGCGGGTTCTTCCTCGGCCTGGGCGGCACCACGTTCGCCATCGGCATCCCGTTCGTCAACCGCTGGTTCCCGCCGGAGCGGCGCGGGATGGCGCTGGGCATCTTCGGCATGGGCACGGTCGGCACCGCCGTCGCCTCGTTCACCACCGTGGGCATCGCCGACGCGTTCGGTCTCCCGGCACCGTTCATCCTCGTGTCGGTCCTGCTCGTCGCCTACGCCGTGGCGGCGCGCGCCCTCATCCGGGACGCGCCGGGGCTGGGCCGGCCGGCCGGCTCGCTCGTCGCCCGCACGTGGGCCACGCTGAAGCTACCCTCCACGCTCGAGCTCTCACTCATCTACGCCATGGGCTTCGGCGGCTTCGTCGCCTTCAGCGTCTACCTGCCCACCTACCTCGTCAACGCCTACGGCCTCGAGCGGGCCGACGCCGCGCTGCGCACCGCCGGCTTCGTCGTCCTCGCCGTCCTCGCCAGGCCCGTCGGCGGCTGGCTCTCGGACCGGTTCCACCCCATCCCGGTGCTGGTGGTCAACTTCGTCGTCACCGCGGTGATGGCGCTCGTGGCGGCCGCCGAGCTCGCCCTCATGCCGCTCGGCAGCATCGCCTTCCTCACCATGGGCATCATGCTCGGCTCGGCCGCCGGCGCCTGCTTCGCGCTCGTGGCCAGGGTCGCTCCCCCGGAGAAGGTCGGGTCGGTCACCGGCGTCGTGGGGGCCGCCGGCGGCCTGGGCGGGTTCTTCCCGCCGCTGGTCATGGGCGCCTTCTACAGCACCACCGGCGACTACACCGGCGGCCTGCTCCTGCTCGCGGCGACGGCGATCGGCGTCGCCGCCTTCACCTGGTGGCCGGTGCGCCGCAACGCGCACGGCTGACGAGACCCACCGAACGACCCACACGAGGCCCACCCCGAGACCGACACCGGCGCGACCCCCCACCGCAGCCCTGGAAGGACGCCAGACATGACGGCAACGACGCCCCGAGGACCCGCCACCGACCGGGAGACCAACCCGCTGCTCAGGCTCGGCACGTTCCTCCGGCGGGGTGAGGCCTCGGAGGACCTGCGCCAGCTCTTCCTCACCGGCGGGCGCGAGGGCGACGCGTTCTACCGCGACCGGTGGTCCCACGACAAGGTGGTCCGCTCCACGCACGGGGTCAACTGCACCGGCTCGTGCTCGTGGAAGGTGTACGTCAAGGACGGGATCATCACCTGGGAGTCCCAGCAGACCGACTACCCCACCGTCGGGCCGAACTCACCCGAGTACGAGCCCCGCGGCTGCCCGCGCGGCGCCGCCTTCTCCTGGTACACCTACTCCCCCACCCGGATCCGCTACCCGTACGTCCGCTCGACACTGCTGACGATGTACCGCGAGGCCCGGGCCCGCCTGGGCGACCCGGTGCTCGCGTGGGGCGACATCGTCGAGGACCCGGAGCGGTCCCGGCAGTACAAGGCGGCCCGCGGCAAGGGCGGTCTCGTGCGGGCGACGTGGCAGGAGGTCGAGGAGCTCGTCGCCGCCGCCCACGTCTACACCACCAAGGCCTACGGCCCGGACCGGATGGCCGGCTTCACCGTCATCCCTGCGATGTCGATGGTCTCCTACGGGGCCGGGTCCCGGTTCTACTCCCTCATGGGCGGCTCGATGCTGTCCTTCTACGACTGGTACGCCGACCTGCCCGTGGCGTCGCCGCAGGTCTTCGGCGACCAGACGGACGTGCCGGAGTCCGCGGACTGGTTCAATGCCGGCTACCTCATCATGTGGGGCTCGAACCTCCCGGTCACCCGCACCCCCGACGCCCACTTCATGGTCGAGGCCCGCTACCGCGGTCAGAAGGTGGTCGCGGTCTCCCCCGACTACGCCGACAACACCAAGTTCGCCGACGAGTGGCTCGCCGTGCACCCGGGCACCGACGGCGCCCTGGCCATGGCGATGGGCCACGTCATCCTCAGCGAGTTCCACGTCCGCGACCGCACCCCGCGTTTCGTGGAGTACATGAAGCGCTACACCGACTCCCCCTTCCTCGTCAGCCTCGACGAGCGCGACGGCGCGTACGTGCCGGGCAAGTTCCTCACCGCCGCCGACCTCGCCGGCGACGCCGAGCACGGCCACCTCGCCGACGGCGCCCACCCGGACTTCCGCACCGTCCTCCTCGACGCCGCCGGCACCCCCGTCGTCCCCAACGGCACGCTCGGGGACCGCTTCGGCCCCGAGGGAGCCGGGCGGTGGAACCTCGACCTCGGGGAGACCGACCCGCTGCTGTCGCTGGCCGACATCGCCGGCTCCGAGCCGGTCGCCGTCGACCTGCCCCGCTTCGACCTCACCCCCGAGCCCGGCTCGGAGACCGGCGCCCACCTCGGTGGGTCGGGCGTCCTGCGCCGCGGCGTCCCCGCCCGGCGGGTCGGCGGGCGGCTCGTCACCACCGTCTACGACCTGCTCCTCGCCCAGTACGGCGTCGCCCGGCCGGGCCTGCCGGGGCAGTGGCCCACCGGCTACGACGACGCCTCCACCCCGGGCACCCCGGCCTGGCAGGAGGAGATCACCGGCGTCCCGGCGGTGGCCGCCACCCGCATCGGGCGCGAGTTCGCCGACAACGCCGTGCGCTCCCAGGGCCGGTCCATGATCGTCATGGGCGCCGGGACCAACCACTGGTTCCACTCCGACACGATCTACCGCACCTTCCTCGCCCTGGTGACGATGACCGGCTGCCAGGGCGTCAACGGCGGCGGCTGGGCGCACTACGTCGGCCAGGAGAAGGTCCGGCCGATCACGGGCTGGTCGCAGTACGCGTTCTCCCTGGACTGGCAGCGCCCGGCCCGGCAGATGATCGCGACGGCGTTCTGGTACCTGGCCACCGACCAGTGGCGCTACGACGGCCTGCCCGCCGACTCCCTCGCCTCGCCGCTCGCGACGGGCGCGTTCGCCGGCCGGACGACGGCGGACACGCTCGTCGAGGCCAGCAGGCGCGGCTGGATGCCCTCCTACCCGACGTTCGACCGCAACCCGCTCGACCTCACGGACGAGGCCGCCGCGGCCGGCAAGGAGGTCCCCGCCCACATCGTCGACGAGCTCGCGGCCGGCCGGCTGCACTACGCCGTCGAGGACCCCGACGCCCCGGAGAACTTCCCCCGCGTCCTGACCGTGTGGCGCTCGAACCTCCTCGGCTCCTCGTCCAAGGGCAACGAGTACTTCCTCAAGCACCTCCTCGGCACGGAGGCCTCCGTCCGCGCCGCCGAGTCCACCCCCGACCGGCGCCCGCGTGACATGGTCTGGCGCGAGGACGCCCCCGAGGGCAAGGTCGACCTGCTCACCACCATCGACTTCCGCAACACCTCGACGACGCTGTTCTCCGACGTCGTGCTGCCGGCGGCGACCTGGTACGAGAAGTACGACCTCAACTCCACCGACATGCACCCGTTCGTGCACGCGTTCACCCCGGCGATCAACCCGCCGTGGCAGACCCGCTCGGACTACGCGATCTTCCAGTCCCTCGCACGGCGGGTCGGTGAGCTCAGCCACGGCCACCTCGGCGTGCGCAGGGACGTGGTCGCCGCGCCGCTCGCCCACGACACCCCCGACGAGCTCGCCACCCCGCACGGCGCCGTGGCCGCGATGGACCTGCTCCCGCCCACGCCCGGGGTGACGATGCCCAAGCTCGTCGTCGTCGAGCGCGACTACCCCAACATCCTCGAGAAGTTCAACGCCCTCGGTCCGCTCACGGACAAGGTCGGGATGGTCACCAAGGGGGTCTCCTTCGACCCCACCGAGGAGGTCCGGGCCCTCGGGGAGAAGAACGGCCGCGCGACGTCCGGCATCGCCGCCGGCCGGCCCCTCCTCGACAAGGACACCAAGGCCTGCGAGATGATCCTCGCCTTCTCCGGCACCACCAACGGGCGCCTGGCCACCCAGGGCTTCGAGTTCATGGAGAAGCGCACCGGCACCCGCCTCGCGGACCTCTCCAGCGACCACGCGGGCACCCGGATCACCTTCGCCGACGTCCAGTCCCGGCCGCAGTCGGTCGTGACCTCGCCCGAGTGGTCCGGCTCCGAGCACGGCGGACGGCGGTACTCGGCCTTCGTCGTCAACGTCGAGCGGCTCAAGCCCTGGCACACCCTCACCGGGCGGCAGCACTACTACCTCGACCACGACTGGATGAGCGAGATCGGGGAGAACCTGCCGGTGTTCCGGCCGCCGCTGGACATGCACCGGCTCTTCGGGGACGCGGTCCCGGGGGCCCGGACCACCGGCGGCGCCGACGCGACCGACGGCTCGGCCGGCCTCGCCGAGGTCGCGGTGCGCTACCTCACCCCGCACTCGAAGTGGTCCATCCACTCCGAGTACCAGGACAACCTCTTCATGCTCTCCCTCTCCCGGGGCGGGCCGAACATCTGGATGTCCCCCCAGGACGCCGCCAAGGTCGGCGTCAAGGACAACGAGTGGATCGAGGCGTACAACCGCAACGGCGTCGTCGTCGCCCGCGCCGTCGTCTCGCACCGCATGCCCGAGGGGACGGTGTACATGCACCACGCCACCGACCGGACCATCGACGTGCCCCGCACGGAGACCTCCGGACGGCGCGGAGGCATCCACAACTCCCTCACCCGGGTCCTGCTCAAGCCCAGCCACCTCATCGGCGGCTACGCCCAGCTGTCCTACGCGTTCAACTACACCGGCCCGACGGGCAACCAGCGCGACGAGGTGACGGTCATCCGCCGTCGCAGCCAGGAGGTCGAGTACTGATGAAGGTCATGGCACAGGTGTCGATGGTGATGAACCTCGACAAGTGCATCGGGTGCCACACCTGCTCGGTGACGTGCAAGCAGGCCTGGACCAACCGCACCGGCACCGAGTACGTGTGGTTCAACAACGTCGAGACCCGGCCCGGGCTGGGCTACCCGCGCACCTACCAGGACCAGGAGCGCTGGGGCGGCGGCTGGGTCCGCACGAAGCGGGGCAAGCTCAAGCTCCGCGCGGGCGGGCGGCTGAAGAAGCTCGCGACGATCTTCTCCAACCCCAAGATGCCGACGATCTACGACTACTACGAGCCGTGGACGTACGACTACGACATGCTCCTGTCCGCCCCGGCGAACCAGCGCACCACCCCCGTCGCGCGCCCCAAGTCCCTCCTCACCGGTGAGGACACGTCCATCACCTGGTCGGCCAACTGGGACGACGACCTCGGCGGGTCGCAGGAGATCGCGGTGATGGACCCGATCCTGAAGAAGATGAACGAGCAGGTCCACATGGAGTTCGAGAAGACCTTCATGTTCTACCTGCCGCGCATCTGCGAGCACTGCCTCAACCCGTCGTGCGTGGCGTCGTGCCCGTCGGGCGCGATGTACAAGCGGGCCGAGGACGGCATCGTCCTGGTCGACCAGGACCAGTGCCGCGGGTGGCGCATGTGCGTGACCGGCTGCCCGTACAAGAAGGTCTACTTCAACCACAAGACCGGCAAGGCCGAGAAGTGCACCATGTGCTACCCGCGCATCGAGGTGGGCCTGCCGACGGTGTGCTCGGAGACGTGCGTCGGGCGGCTGCGCTACATCGGCCTCGTCCTCTACGACGCCGACCGGGTGGGCGAGGCGGCCGCCGTCGAGGACGAGCACGACCTCCTCGCCGCGCAGCGCTCGGTCTTCCTCGACCCGTTCGACCCCGAGGTCATCGCCGCGGCCGAGCGCGAGGGCATCCCCCGCGACTGGGTCGACGCCGCCCAGGCCAGCCCCATCTGGAAGCTCATCTCCGAGTACGAGGTGGCCCTGCCCCTGCACCCGGAGTACCGCACCCTGCCGATGGTCTGGTACATCCCCCCGCTCAGCCCGGTCGTCGACGTCGTCACCGGCTCGGGCAACGACGGTGAGGACGCCCGCACCCTGCTCACCGCCATCTCGACGATGCGGATCCCCATGGAGTACCTCGCCGAGCTGTTCACGGCCGGCGACACCGCACCGGTCGAGCGCGTGCTGCGCCGCCTGGCGGCGATGCGGTCCTACATGCGCGACATCAACATGGGCGACCCGGGCGACGAGGAGATCGCCGCGGCCGTCGGCATGACCGGCGCCCAGGTCGAGGAGATGTACCGGCTCCTCGCGATCGCCAAGTACGAGGACCGCTACGTCATCCCCACCACGCACGCCGAGATCGCCCGCGGGCTGGAGGAGATGGCCTGCTCGCTGGACTTCGACGGCGGGCCGGGCATGGGCGGTCAGGGTCCGTTCGGCACCTCCTCGGGGCACCCGACGCCGGTGAGCGTGGAGACGTTCCACGCCCTCAAGGAGCGGCAGACCGCGGACTCGCCGAACGTGCCCACCGGCGGCTCGAGGGTCAACCTCCTCAACTGGGACGGCCGCGGCGGCACCGACGGGCTGTTCCCGCCGGACGTCCAGACCGGCCGGGACCCGCGCAGCCTCGACGTCACCGACCCCGAGGCCGCGCCCGGCTCCGGGCCCGACGCCCCGCACGCCGGCGGCGACCCGCTCCACGAGGCGGGCGGCACCCGGGCCACCGGCGCCCGGCCCGAGGAGCCCGGCGTGGGCCCCGGCCGGGACGAGCGGCCGGAGGACCGGCGATGAGCGGCCCCGCGCGCGTCCCGGCGCTCCCTCGGCTCTCGACCGTGGCGGTCGACGCGGAGCAGCGGGCGGTGACGTTCATGGCCGCGTCGGTCCTGCTGGACTACCCCGGCGCCGACCAGCTCCGCCGCGTCGCGGCGGTCCGCGACGGCGTCGGCGAGCTGCCGCCACAGGTGCGCGAGCGCCTCCTGACCGTCGCCGAGCACCTCCTGGGCAGCGAGGGCGACGCCGCGGCCCGGCACTACGTGGCCACGTTCGACCTCAGGCGCAAGTGCTCGATGTACCTGTCCTACTTCCACACCGGCGACACCCGCCGCCGCGGCAGCGCGCTCGTGCGCTTCGTCGAGGCCTACCGGGCCGGCGGGTGGGAGGTCGACCGCGACGAGCTGCCCGACTTCCTCCCGATCACGCTCGAGTTCGCCGCCGTGGGCGACGCCGAGATCGGCACGTCGCTGCTCGCCGCGCACCGCGAGGGGCTGGAGGTGCTCCGCTCGGCCCTGACGTCGCTCGGGAGCCCGTACGCCGCCGCCGTCGAGGCGGTGTGCATGGTGCTGCCCCGGCCGACGCCCGACGTGGAGGACCGCTTCCTCCAGCTCATCACCGCCGGGCCACCGACCGAGATGGTGGGGCTCAGCGCGCTCGGACCGTTGGAGCCGTTCGCCCCGGGCGGGGCGAGTCACGAAGGGGTGAGGGCATGAGTGCCACCGAGATCCTCCTGTGGGTGGTCTTCCCGTACGTCTCCATGGCGGTCTTCGTCGTGGGCATGATCTGGCGGTACCGCTACGACAAGTACGGCTGGACCACGCGCTCGTCCGAGCTCTACGAGCACACGATCCTGCGGCTGGGCTCACCGCTGTTCCACTTCGGGATCATCTTCGTCGGGCTCGGGCACTTCATGGGCCTGCTCATCCCCAAGGACGTCACCGAGGCCGTCGGCTTCAACGAGACCTGGTACCACTGGATCGCCACCTACATGGGGTCCGTGGCCGCGGTGATGACCATCGTCGGGCTGGCGATCCTCATCTACCGCCGCCGCCGCACCGGCCCGGTGTTCCTCGCGACGACGCGGGTGGACAAGGCCATGTACGTCCTCCTGGCCCTGCCGATCCTGCTCGGGACCTGGGCGACCGTCCAGCTGCAGCTCCTCGGCGACGGGCACGGCTACGACTACCGGGAGACCATCTCCCCCTGGCTGCGCTCGCTGCTGTACTTCCAGCCCCAGCCCGAGCTCATGACGGACGTCCCGCTGCCGTTCAAGCTCCACATCACGGCCGCGTTCCTGCTGTTCCTCGTGTGGCCGTTCACCCGGCTGGTGCACGCCTTCTCGGCGCCGGTGCAGTACTCGACGCGGCCGTACATCGTCTACCGCTCACGCGAGGCCGGGACCACCACGCGGGACCCGCGCCGTGGCTGGGAGCCCTCGACCCGGCCCCGCGACCGGAACCGCCCGACGAGCACCCGGAACTAACGGCGGGGCAGACGCACCCGGGCCCGAACACCCGCACAACCGCACACTCCGCACCCGCACCCGCACCCGCACCCGCACCCGCACCCGCACCCGCGACACAGAACCGCTCACTGGCGCCGCAGCTGCGGCAGTACGCTTGCCGTTGTGCCGCACTACCGGATCTCCGAGGCCGCCCGGCTGCTCGGCGTCAGCGACGACACCGTCCGCCGCTGGGTCGACGACGGCCGGCTGACGGCGCGTGCGGACGCCGCGGGCCGGAAGACCGTCGACGGCGCCGAGCTCGCCCGGCACGCCCAGCAGCTGGCCGCCCAGCCCGCCGGGGACGCCGGGGTGAGCCGCTCGGCGCGCAACAGCTTCACCGGCCTGGTCACCCGCGTCGTCGCCGACACGGTGATGGCCCAGGTGGAGATGCAGTGCGGGCCGTTCCGCGTCGTCTCGCTCATGAGCGCGGAGGCCGCGACCGAGCTCGGCCTCGAGCCCGGCTCGACCGCGACGGCCGTGGTCAAGGCCACCAACGTCATCGTCGAGACCGTCCCTGGGCACGCGTGACGACGCACCGGCACCGGGCGCGCGTGAGGGGGCAACGCCGCGTCGCTGCCCTGCTCGCCGTGGTGGCGGCCACGCTGGCGGGCTGCACGGGCGGCGGGAGCGACGAGGGCGCAGGTGGGTCCTCCGCCGGTGCTGCGGGGAGCACCGGCGAGGCAGCCGGCGAGCTCGTCGTCCTCGCTGCCGCCTCGCTGAGCGAGGTCGTGGAGGAGCTCGCCGCGGCCGTCGAGGCGGCCCACCCCTCGGTCGAGGTCACCCTCTCCTTCGGCGGGTCGGCCGACCTCGTGGCCCAGGTCCTCGCCGGCGCCCCGGCCGACGTGCTCATGACCGCCGACGAGACGACGATGGCCCGGGCCGAGCACGACGGCGCCGTCGCCGCCCCGGTGGTGGTGGCCGAGAACTCCCCCGTGCTCGTGGTGCCGGCGGGCAACCCCGCCGGGGTCACCGGCCTCGACGACCTCGACGGTGCCGCGCTCGTCGTCTGCGCGCCCCAGGTGCCGTGCGGGGCCGCCGCGGCCGAGCTGGCCCGGCGCGACGGCGTCACGCTGGCACCGGTGAGCGAGGAGTCCGCCGTCACCGACGTCCTCGGCAAGGTCACCTCCGGGCAGGCCGACGCCGGGGTCGTCTACGCCACGGACGCCCGCCGCGCCGGCGGCGCCGTCGAGGTGGTCGACGTCCCCGGCTCGACGGACGTGCTCAACCGCTACCCGGCGGCGGCCGTGACCGGCGGCGACCCCGAGCTCGCCGCGCTGTGGCTCGACGCCGTCACGGGGGCGCCCGGCCGGACCGTCCTGGCCGACGCCGGCTTCACGCTGCCGTGAGCGGCCACGCCCCGCGCGAGGTCGGCGCGCTACGGCCCGACGAACGGACCGCCGGGCTGCCCCGCTGGGTGTTCGTGCCCGCCGCGGTCGCTGCGACGCTCGTCGCCCTGCCGGTCCTCGGCATGCTCGCCCGGGTGCCGTGGGACCGTCTGCCCGAGCTGCTGACCACCGACTCCGCGCTTGCCGCCCTCGGGCTCAGCCTGCGCACCTCCGCGGCGGCCACCGCGATCGTGGTCGTCCTGGGCGTCCCGCTCGCGCTCGTCCTGGCCCGCACCCGGCTGCCAGGGCTGCGGGTGGTACGCACCCTGGTCCTCCTCCCCCTCGTCCTGCCGCCGGTCGTCTCGGGCCTCGCCCTCCTGGCCACCCTGGGCCGGCGAGGACTGCTCGGCGCCCGGCTCGAGGCGCTCGGCGTGGACATCGCCTTCTCGACCGCGGCCGTCGTCCTCGCCCAGGCGTTCGTCTCCCTGCCCTTTCTCGTCCTGTCCCTCGAGGGCGCCGTGCGCACGGCGGGCGGACGCTACGAGCAGGTGGCGGCGACCTTGGGGGCCCGACCGACCACCGTCCTGCGGCGGGTGAGCCTGCCTCTGCTGCTGCCCGCACTCGGCTCGGGGACCGCCCTGGCGTTCGCCCGCTCCCTCGGTGAGTTCGGTGCGACCCTCACGTTCGCCGGCTCCCTCGAGGGCGTCACCCGGACCCTGCCGCTGGAGATCTACCTCCAGCGCGAGACCGACCCCGAGGCGGCCCTGGCCCTGTCGGTCCTGCTGGTCGCGGTCGCCGTCGTCGTCGTGCTGGCCACCCACCGGGCGCGACGGTGAACGGCACGCGGGCCGGCGCGCCGGCCGGCGACCACCCGGCGGTGGCCGTGCACGCGGAGGTGGCCGCCCGGGGCGTGCGGCTCGACGTCGAGGCCCGGCCGGGGCGCGTGCTCGGTGTGCTCGGCCCGAACGGCGCGGGCAAGTCCACCCTCCTGGCGCTCGTCGCGGGGCTGGCGGCGCCGTCGTCCGGCACCGTCCACGTCGGGGGGCGCCTCGTCGCGGGCCCGCGCGCCTGGGCGCCGCCGCACGACCGCCGCGTCACGCTGCTCGCCCAGGACCCCCTGCTCTTCCCCCACCTCACGGCGCTCGACAACGTCGCCTTCGGGCCGCGCGCGGCGGGGGCGGGGCGCCGGGAGGCGGACCGCCTGGCCCTGACGCTGCTCGACCGGGTCGGGTGCGCCGACCTGGCCGGGCGGCGACCGGCGGCGCTCTCGGGTGGGCAGTCGCAGCGGGTGGCGCTGGCCCGGGCGCTGGCACCCGACCCCGAGGTGGTCCTCCTGGACGAGCCGCTCTCCGCGCTCGACGTCGGCTCCGCGGCCGAGATGCGCCACCTGCTGCGCGACGTGCTGCGCGGCTCCGGCCGGACGGCGGTCCTGGTCACCCACGACCTCCTCGACGTCCTCGCGGTCGCCGACGACGTCGTCGTGCTCGACGGCGGGACGGTCGTGGAGACCGGGCCGGTCGGGGAGGTCCTGACCCGTCCACGGTCCCGCTTCGCCGCCGCGCTCGCCGGGGTCAACCTCGTCCTGGGCAACCTCGCCGACGACGAGGACGCCGTCATCGCACCGGCCACCGGGACGGCGGCGGACCGGACGAGCGCGCCGGCCCTCGTCGTCCACGGGCTCGTCGACGCCGGGTGCGCACCGGGGGAGGCGGTCGCCGCGACGTTCGGGCCGCGCGCCGTCTCGGTGCACCGGACACCTCCCGGGGGCAGCCCGCGCAACGCCCTGCCCGTGCGGGTGGGCGCGCTCGAGCGCCAGGGCGACCTCGTCCGGGTCCGGGGCACCACCGCCACCGGGCACGTCCTCGCGGCGGACATCACGCCCGCCTCCGTGGCCGCGCTCGACCTCACCCCGGGCACCGAGGCCGTCTTCAGCGTCAAGACGGCCGAGGTGACCATCTTCCAGGCGTGAGAGGCCCTAGACCTCGTCCTTGAGGGTGCGGCGCGTCTCGTCCCACAGCTCCGGGCTGTCCTCGTGCCCGTGGACGGAGATGGCGTGCTCGACGGCGGCCCGCACCACCTCCTCCTCCTCACCCGAGATGGTGAGGGTGCACCCCATGACGCTCGGGGTGTCCCGGCAGTCCGCGACCTTCCTGACCATGTCGGCCTCCTCGGCGGGGCCGGGACTCCCCGGCCGGCCGCACCTCGATGGTCCGCCCTCGCCGTCCACCGGTCAACGGTGAATTCCCACCATCCGGGACGGATCACCTGTGCCGTCCCAGTCGCCGGTCGCCGCTGGTCGGTGCGGGGAGGGGACCCGTTAGCGTCCCTCCATCCACCGATGGCCAGGTCCGCGAGAGGGGAGCAGCGATGTCCGGTACGACGGTCCGGCTGCTCCGGGCGACCCGAATGCGCGGCCGCGCGTCCGGGGGACGGGTCATCCGCTGACCCCCTCCCGCGTCGGACCGCCCCGGGCGGTCAGGCGCTGCCGGGCGCGCGGCGACGACGTATCCGCCCCCTCGCCCCGCCACAGGAGAAGACCATGACCACCACCGTCAGCCCCACCACCGTCAGCCCCATCACCCTCAGCACCACCAGCGAGACCCCCACCGCTGTCAGCCCCGTCCGCGCCTACGACCCCACGCCCCGGCTCGCCGACTTCAGCGCCGCCGGACGGTGGAAGGGCCGGCTCTCCACTTCCGTCGAGGCCCGCCGGTTCGGCTTCACCGTCGCCGAGCCGACCTCCCTCGGCGGCACCGACGAGGCCGCCAACCCCATCGAGTACCTGCTGGGCTCGCTCGCCGGGTGCGTCTCGGTCGTCGTCGAGACCGTCGCCGGTGAGCTCGACGTCCCCGTCGCGGCGTTCGAGAGCCACGCGACCGGAACCCTGGACATCCGCGGGTTCCTCGGCACCGCGGACGTCTCGCCGCACTTCCAGCAGCTGACCCTGACGCTCACGCTCACCACCTCGGTGCCGGAGGCCGAGCTGGCCGAGCTCAAGGACCAGGTGCGGCGCCGCTGCCCACTGCTGAACCTCCTCACCGACGCCGGTGTCGACCTGCGTGAGGTGTGGGTGGTCCGCCGCCCCTGACCGGCGGATGGCGAGACGGGGCCGGGCGGGTGCGCACCCCGCCCGGCCCTTCCGTCAGGGCGCGCCCGTGGACCGGGTCATGGCAGGACGAACCCGAGCAGGAGGCCGGCCGCGGCCAGGACGGCACCCGCGGCGGCCAGCGCACGGGCGCCGCGGTACGGGGCCGTGAGCGACCACCGGGACGGATCGCCGGCGTGGAACCAGAGCGGCACGACCGCGCCCACCGCCGGGGCGGGACCCGTCGGCTCGTAGGACACCTCGTGCATGTGCCTCCGGCCGTGCCAGCGAAGGCGGTGCAGACCGCCCTCGACGACGTGGACCGCCTCCGTCCGGTGCCACCGGAGGTACAGCCCACGGACCACGAAGGCCGCGAAGATCATGGCCAGCCCGGCGTTCCCGGCAGCAGCGGCGATCGACTCGGTCACTGCAACGCCGTCCGGCCCGGTCACCGGCCGAGCGTATCCCGGCGCGACCGTCGCCAGGGGACCGGCTTCAGCGCCCGACGACCGCGCTGCGCCGCTCGAGAAGCAGCGTGTCCCGCCACCTGCCCGCGAGCTCGCCGTGGGTCATCCGCGCGATGCGCTGCCGACGGCCCACCTCGCGGAAGCCGAGCGCGCGGTGCAGCGCGAGGCTGGCGACGTTCTCGGGAAAGACGCTGGACTGGATCGTCCAGATGCCGGCGGCCTCGGTGGAGGCGACGAGCGACTCGAGCAGAGCGCGGCCCACGCCGCGCCCGCGCGCGGCGTCCGAGACGTACACCGAGTGCTCGACCACGCCGGCGTAGACCTCCCGTGTGGAGACCGCACTCACCGCCGCCCAGCCCAGGACGACGTCGGCGTCGAGGACCGCGTCGTCGAGGGCGACGACTCGGTGCGTCGCAAGGTGCGAGGCGTCGAACCGCTCCCAGGTGGGGGCGGCAGACTCGAACGTCGCGTGACCGGTCTCGATGCCGGCCCGGAGGATCGACTCGACCTGCGGCCAGTGCCCCGGCTCCATGGCGGTGACGGTGAGAGACATGGCCGGCAGTATGCCCGATCGATTGACAAACGTCGATGCCTGTTCCATGCTTCATCCATCGACGTTCATCAATGCGACCGGTCATCGGCGCACGAACCGGAGGTTCCCATGTCCCAGCCCGCGAGCGCGGCAGGCTCCGCCGCCGCCGACTCCCTGCCCGTCGTGGTGATCGGTGCCGGCCCGGTGGGCCTGGCCGCCGCGGCCCACCTTCTCGAGCGAGGTCTCGAGCCTCTCGTCCTGGAGGCTGGGGACGACGTCGGCGCCGCCGTCCGGCAGTGGTCCCACGTCCGGCTGTTCTCCCCCTGGGAGTACGACGTCGACCAGGCGGCCCGGCGGCTGCTCGGGCGCACGGGGTGGCAGGCGCCGCCGAGGGACGGCCTGCCCACCGGGGGCGAGCTCGTGAGCGACTACCTCGAGCCGCTCGCGCGGGCGCTGTCCGGCCGTATCGTCACCGGCGCGCGCGTCGTCGCCGTCAGCCGCGACGGGGCGGACAAGACCCACGCCGCCGGGCGGGCGGACCGCCCCTTCCTCGTGCGGAGCGTCGTGGACGGCCGGGTCGTCGACCACCTGGCCCGGGCGGTCGTGGACGCGTCGGGGACGTGGTCGGGGCGCAACCCGCTCGGCACGGCCGGGCTGCCCGCCCCCGGGGAGGCGGACGCCGCCGAGCTCCTCCTCGGGCCGCTGCCGGACGTGCTCGGTCGCGACCGGGCCCGCGTCGAGGACGGGCACGTCCTCGTCGTCGGTGCCGGGCACTCCGCGGCCAACACCCTGCTGAGCCTGGTCGAGCTCCAGGAGAGAGCCCCCGCCACGCGCATCACCTGGGCGGTGCGCGGGCAGTCCGCCGCTCGGGCCCACGGCGGCGGCGACGCCGACGCGCTGCCCGCGCGGGGCGCGCTCGGCACGCGCGTCCGGGAGGCCGTGGAGGCCGGCCGGGTCGAGCTCCTCACGTCGACGACCGTCGCCTCGCTCGAGGTCGTGGCCGGCGGCCGTCAGGTCGACGTGACGCTCGCGCGCCCCGCCGGCGCCCTGCGGCTGCGGGTGGACGCGGTGGCCGGCGCGACGGGCTTCCGGCCGGACCTGGAGATGCTGCGCGAGCTGAGGCTCGACCTCGATCCGGGGCTGGAGGCGCCCAGCGCCCTCGCGCCACTGATCGACCCGGAGCACCACTCGTGCGGGACGGTCCCGGCGCACGGCGCGACCACCCTCGCCCACCCCGAGCCGGGCTTCTTCGTCGTGGGGATGAAGTCCTACGGACGCGCTCCGACCTTCCTGCTCGCGACCGGGTACGAGCAGGTCCGCTCGGTGGCCGCCCACCTGGCGGGTGACGTCGAGGCGGCCGGCAGGCTCCAGCTCGAGCTGCCCGAGACCGGTGTGTGCTCGACCGCGCAGCCCGCCGTCATCGGCTTCCCCACCGGCCTGCGCCACGGCCGCAAGGCGGCGGTCGGCGCCTCGGACCTCCGCCGCTGAGGGGCGACCGGGCGGCGCACCCCTTGCGTCCTACGCGGTCACGTGGCGGAGCAGGGCGTCGAGCGGGTCGGGCACGCGGTTGAGGTCCAGGTGCTCGACGAGCAGCCCGGCATACCGGGCCTTGCGTCCGGTGGTGGTGCCGAGGAACCGGTGCAGCTGGTTCACGACCGGACGGACGCGCTGGGCCGGCTGGCGCTGGAACCGCCGGAAGAGCGCGAGATCGCCGTTCGCCGCCAGCACCTCCTCCGTGGCGGCGGCGCCGAGCGCCCGGATGAGCTCGTCCTCGAGATCGGCCACGCAGAAGAAGAAGCCGGCGCGCGCCAGGTCCGACCTGGTGACCGGCACGCCGAGCCCCGCCGAGGCGAGCCCGCGCCGGACGAAGCGCTCCTCCCCGATGTCGAGCAACCCGGACGCCGGCACCCCCCATCGGCCCAGGGCCCTGAGGTGGTGGCCCACGTTGGTCGCCCCACCCATCGGAAGCACCAGCACGCCCTCGCCGGCCAGGTCCCGGCCGCGCCGGAGGGCGAGGCGCTCGACGGCCACCTGGTCGCTGACACCCTCGACGAGGGCGACGACGCGCGCGTCACGAACGCCGGTGAGCACCGGCGCCGGCTCGCGGTCGTCCTGAGCAGCTTCCTCGCGCACCATCACACCTCACCACCCGATGCCCGCCCCGGCCAGCGGCACCGACCGCGGGCCCGAGACGACGCAGGGTGGGAGGTCGTCGACCTCCCACCCTGCGCGGCGAACCGGAGACCGTCTCCGGGTCCGGGTTCAGGCGTCCCGGCGACGGAGCAGCACGGCCCCGGCGGCCAGGGTCACGACCGCGTAGGCGGCGACGACACCGACCCCCTCCCAGGGCGTGAGCAGCTCGTTGCCGCCCATGGCGCCGCTGACGCCGAGGAAGGCGAAGGAGGCGGGCAGCGGCAGCATGCTGGTGACGTCCTGGACCCAGTCGATGCTGATGAACTGCAGCACGCCCGGGAGGAGCAGGAGCAGCCCGAGGACCGCGGTGATCGAGCCGGCGGTGTGCCGCACCGCCGTGGCGATGCCGAGGGCCACGAGCGCCGTCACGACGAAGAAGTAGACCGTCCCGCCGAAGACCTGCCAGGTCTGGGCGTCGTCGAGGGCGGGGACGAGGCCGTGGTCGTCGAGGAACGGCCGGGCGAGGAGGTAGGACGCGGCGATGCTGACGATCGTGACCGCGACCGTGACGACGGTCAGCACGATGGCCTTGGCGGCGAGCACCGGAAGCCGGGTGGGCACCGCCGCCAGGGTCGACCGGACCATGCCGGTGGAGTACTCACCGGTCATGAGCAGGGCGCCGAGCACGGCGACCGTGACGATCCCGAGCTGGGACCCGGTGGTGACGAACTCGGCGCCGTGCGGGAGCGGGGCGTCGACGGGCCCGTCACCGACCATGTCGGCCAGGGACGCCGAGGCGGCGAGCGCGATGAGCGCCATGAGGGCGACGGTGATGGCGAGCGTCCACCAGGTCGAGCGCAGGGAGAGGAGCTTGATCCACTCCCCGCGCACGACGCCGGCGAAGCTGAGCTCGGCGTGCACGTCGCTGGTGGGACGTGGCCGGGCGCCTGCGCTCAGGAGGTCGGTTCCGGTGGTGGGCTGGGTGACGGTGGTGGTCATCTCGCGGCCTCCATGGCGGCGGGGGCGGTCTCGGAGCGGTACTCGACCGCGTCCTGGGTCAGGTTCATGTAGGCCTCCTCCAGGCTCGCGCGCCGGGGCGTGAGCTCGTGGAGGACGATGCCGTGGCGAGCGGCGGTCTCGCCGACCTCCTCGGCGCTGATGCCGCGGAGCTCGACGACACCGACCTCGGGGCTCGTGACGGCGGCGCCGTCGGCCTGGACGAGGGCGGCGAGGTCGGCAGCCTGCGGGGAGCGGACGCGGACGGCGGAGCCGGTGGCGCCGTCGATGACGTCCTGCACGGGCCCGGCCGTGATGATCCTGCCGCGGCCGATCACCAGGAGCTGGTCGGCGGTCTGCGCCATCTCGCTCATGAGGTGGGAGGAGAGGAAGACCGTGCGGCCCTCGGCGGCGAGCTGCCGCACGAGGGTCCGGACCCACACGACCCCCTCGGGGTCGAGCCCGTTGACCGGTTCGTCCAGGATGAGGGTCCGCGGGTCGCCGAGCATCGCGGAGGCGATGCCGAGCCGCTGGCCCATGCCCAGGGAGAACCCGCCCACGCGCTTCCCGGCGACGCCGGCCAGGCCGGTCATCTCGATGACCTCGTCCACGCGCCGCGTGGAGATGCCGTGGGTGGCGGCCATGGTGCGCAGGTGGGAGCGGGCGGAGCGCCCGGTGTGCACCGCCTTGGCGTCGAGAAGTGCGCCGACCTCGTTCAGCGGGGAGCGGTGCTGGCCGTAGGGCTTGCCGTTGACCGTCACGGTGCCGGCCGTCGGCCGGTCGAGCCCGACGATCATCCGCATCGTCGTGGACTTGCCGGCCCCGTTGGGGCCGAGGAACCCGGTGACGGTTCCGGGCTCGATGGTGAAGCTGATCTGGTCGACGGCGACCTTGTCGCCGTACCGCTTGGTGAGGTTCCGTGCCTCGATCATGGCCTGACTCTCTTGTCGTCTCGCCGGGGTGAGGACCTCCCGGTCCGTGCCGGGTGCCCTCGCGTTCGTGTCGCTGTCGAGTCAACCGCCCGGCAGGGGCGCGGCGGAATGAGGGAAAGCCCTGATCGGACCCTGGGATCTCACGGCCCGGCGTGGGGGTCGCACCCTGGTGGCACACCGCGGGACGACGAAGGCCCTGACCACGACGAAGGCCCTGACCACGACGAAGGCCCTGACCCGCACTCGCGGGTCAGGGCCTCACTGTGCGCCCGAAGGGACTCGAACCCCCAACCTTCTGATCCGTAGTCAGATGCTCTATCCATTGAGCTACGGGCGCATGGCCACTCGGGCCAAAGGAGACTTTAGCGTGCCCCGCCCGACGGTCCAAACGGTGACCGGGTGAGGCTCCTCACCGGCCCCGGCGCGCACGAGCGTCATGGTGGCCGCGTGCACGAGCGTCATGGTGGCGCCGATGTCCGGATCCCGGCGTCCCGGGAGCCCGACCGCGGCGCAGCGCCTACATTCCTTGCGTGCCCGACCTCATCATCACCGTGGAGGACCCCCGCTCCCCCGAGGTGCTCCAGATCCTCGACCGGCACCACACCTTCGCCCACAGCCAGAGCCCGCCGGAGGACGTCCACGCCCTCGACGTCGAGGGGCTCGCGGAACCGGGCGTGGAGCTCTTCGGCGCCCGGCAGGGCGGACTGCTGCTGGCGATCGGCGCCCTGAAGCGGCTCGGTCCCGACCACGCCGAGCTCAAGTCGGTCCACACGGCCGAGGAGGCCCGCGGTCAGGGGCTGGGCAGCGCCGTCGTCGCGCACCTCCTCGACGTGGCCCGCGCGCAGGGCTACACCCGCGTGAGCCTCGAGACGGGCCCGACGGAGGCGTTCGAGCCGGCGCGGCGCGTCTACGCCCGGGCCGGGTTCCGCCCGTGCGGGCCGTTCGGCGACTACCGCCCGAGTCCGCACAGTGCCTTCATGACGATCGAGCTCGGCTGATCGACGGGCGGCAGGCGACGTCGCCGCCGGACTGCCGCGTCCGGGCGCGCCGAGCGGCCGTCGGCACGAGATACCGACGGCCGCTCCGGCTCACGCCAGCCGCAGGGTGTCCCCGTCGCGGACGACGGGCAGCGGGTCGGCGATCTCCCCGACGAACGCGCCGTCCTCCTTGTCGCGGAAGCCGAGCAGCACCCAGTCGCCCGGCGTCCGCTCGACCAGCCGCGCGGCGTAGAGGCTCGGGTGGTCGAACGTCGTCGCCCGCGTGAGGTCCCACGGCCCGAGGAGCGACTCCCCCGGCACCACCCACATCCCGCCCGAGGGGGCCGAGGCGCGGCGCTCCTCGGACATCCGGTCCGGCCAGCAGCAGAAGAGCAGCACCGGCAGGCCGTCGACGACGGCGACCTGCGGGACCTCCATCTGCCCGAACCCCGCCGGGGTCGTCAGCGGCGGCTGGACCTCCCACGTCTCGAGGTCGGCGCTGCGGGCGTGACCGATGACGCTGCGGCCGTCGGGGTCGCCGTCGGGGACCCGCGCGGTGACGAGCATGTGCCAGCCGTCGCCGTCGGGATCGGGGAGGACCCAGGGGTCGCGCCAGGCCTCGTCGATCCACGCGTCGAGGTCCAGCTTCTCGTACCACCGCGGGTCCGCCTCGGTGATGGGCCCCGGCCGGCGGTGCCAGGTGATGAGGTCGTCGGAGACGGCGACCCCCACCCGCTGCACCAGCCCGCGGCCCTCCCGGTCGACCCCGGTGTAGAACATGCGCCAGGTGCCGTCGGGGGCCTGGACCACCGAGCCGGTCCAGGTGGCCTGGTCGTCCCAGGCGGGCGTGTCGGCGGCCACGAGCGCGTCCGGCAGGAGCTCCCAGGTGCGCAGGTCCGTCGAGCGGGCATGGCCGACGGAGGCGCGCAGGTGCCGCCGGTCGGGGTCGTGCAGCGCCCGCGAGGCCCGCAGGAAGAACAGGTGGTGGTGGGTGCCGTCGAAGGCGGGCCAGCTGTCCCACACCCAGTGGTCGGGCAGTCGCAGGCTCATCCCTTCACCCCGCTCGAGGCGATCGAGCTGACGAAGGCCCGCTGGAAGGCCAGGAACATGATCAGCACCGGCAGGGTGATGAGCGAGGTGTACGCCATGATCTCGCCCCAGGCGGGGTTGATCTGGAAGAAGTACTGCATGCCGACCATGACGGGCCTCAGCTCCTCCTGCTGGACCACCATGAGCGGCCACAGGTACTGGTTCCAGGCGGGCAGGAAGGTGAGGATGGCGACGGTGGCGAACGCCGGCCCGGCCAGCGGCACGATGATCCGCCGGTAGATGGTGAACCAGCCCGCACCGTCGATCCGGGCCGCCTCGTCCAGCGACTTCGGGATCGTGGAGAAGTACTGGGTGAACAGGAAGATCGAGAACGCGTTCGCGATGAACGGCACGATCTGCACGTGGTAGGAGTTCAGCCACCCGATGTCGTACATCGGCACCGCCCCCTCGAACACCAAGGTCGGCAGCTTCGAGACCCAGTAGACCATCGGGATCGCGATCGTCTCGAAGGGCACGATGAGGGTGGCGATGATGACCGTCAGGAGCACCTTCCGGCCGGACCACTCCAGCCTGGACAGCGCGAAGCCGGCCATGGAGTTGACCACGAGACCGAGGCCGACGATGAGCGTGGTGACGAGCACCGAGTTGAGGATGAACCGGGCGACGGGCACCCGGTCGAAGACGTCGACGTAGTTCTGGGTGGAGATGTCCCCCACCGGCAGGAAGGCCTGCGGGGAGTCGATGTCGGAGAGGATCTGCGCGTCCGGCTTGAGGCTCGAGACGAACATGAACACCAGCGGGAAGAGGAAGAACAGCGCGAGCAGGACCATCGGGATGTAGCCGATGACGAGGCGGCGGCGGTTCCGCCGCTGCGCGGCGTCGGCGGCGGCGCCGGACCGCTGCCGCGCGGTCTGGGTGGCGGGTGCGGTCATGGTCAGTCCTTCTCTCGGGTGAGGTACCGCTGCACCAGCGCGATGATCAGCACGATGACGAAGAAGATGAGCGAGATCGCGGCGCCGTAGCCGGTCTCCTGCCGGCGGTAGCCCTGCTGCACGGCGTGGTAGACCAGGGTCGTCGTGGCGTCGCGGGGGCCGCCCTGGGTCATGACGTCGATCTGGACGAACAGCCCGAGCGCGGCGATGGTGATGGTGACGAGGATGAAGACCATCGTCGAGCGCAGGCCCGGCCACGTCACCGACGTGAACTGCTGCCAGGCGTTGGCGCCGTCCATCCGGGCCGCCTCGTAGAGCTCGCCGGGGATCGTCTGGAGTCCGGAGAGCCAGATGATCATGTGGAAGCCCACGGCCTGCCAGATCGAGAGCACGATGATCGCGCCGAGCGCGGTGTCGGTGTTGCCCAGCCAGTCGGTGCCCTGGAAGGCGCCGAAGGTGAGGGTGTCGATCATCGAGTTCACGAGGCCGTTCTCCTGGTACATGAACTCCCAGAGGATCGAGATGACCACGATCGAGGTGACGACAGGGACGAAGAAGATGACGCGGAACCACGTGACGCCGCGCAGCTTCTGGTTCACGAGGATCGCCATCACCAGGCCCAGGCCGGCCTGGACCGGCACGACGACGGCGGCGAAGAGGAACGTGTTGAGGAGGGACCTCATGAAGGTCGGGTCGTTGGTGAAGGCGCGGACGAAGTTGTCCAGACCGACGAACCGCGGCGGGTTCGGCGAGATGAGCCGGGCGTTGGTGAAGGACAGGCCGAACGCGAGGAGGACCGGGACGATGAGGAAGAGGACGAGGAGGATGGTGGCCGGTGCCACCATCGCGTAGGCGGAGCGGCTGCCCTCGCGCGAGGCACGCGCGTTGCGGCGCACCTTCCTCGACGTGCGGGGCTCGGCGTGCGGTGAGACCTGCTGGGTGGGGACGGTCATGGTGCACATCCGTTCCGGCGGGCGTGGGGGCGGCGCACCCTGGGTGCGTCGTCGCAGCGGGCTGCGCCGCCCCGGCCGCCGTTCAGGACGGTCGGCTCAGAAGCCGTACCCGTCGTTGGACTCGATGTTGGCGTCGATCTCCTGGACCGCCTGGTCGAGCGTGGACTGGACGTCGGCGCCGTTCATGATGTCCTTCGCGGCGCGCTCGAAGACGCTGGAGATCACCGGGTACGCAGGTGTCGGGGGGCGCTCGAGCGCGTACCGCTGCGAGAGCTCGACGAAGGGCTGGAGCGGGTCGCCCTCACCGAAGTTCTCCGACAGCTCCTCGGCCTCGGCCATCGCCGGGATGACCACCTGCTTGTCGGCGAACTCGGCGATGTACTCGGGCTTGAAGCTGAACTCGAGGTACTCGCGGGCGCCGTCGGCGGCGTCACACTCGGCCGAGATCCCCCACTGCCAGGAGGCACCGCCGATGACCGGGCCGTTGCCCAGGTCCGGCGGCGGCAGGATGAGCAGGTCGTCGCCGACGGCGTCCAGGGAGTCCATCGCGTTCCAGACACCCGTGTAGCTGAGCGCGACCTCGTCGTTGTTGAACTCCTCGTTGCCGATCTCGCCCGAGTCCGAGGCGAGGCCCTGGTCGAACAGACCCTGGAACCAGGTGAAGAACTCCACGGCCTCCGGTCCGTTGAGCGCCCCGTCGGCGGTGAGCATGGTGTCGCGGTCGATGAGGTCGCCACCGGCGCTCTGGAGCATGGGCGAGTACGCGTAGGACCACCACTCGCCGGTGTCCTCGGCACCGATGTCCAGCGGCGTCTCGTAGCCCGCGCCCTGGAGCGTGGTCAGCGCCTCGTCGAACTCCTCCTGGGTCCAGGGCTCCTCGAAGGTCGGGACGCGGATCCCGTTCTCGTCGAGCACCGACTGCCGGGCGAAGACGGCGAGCGCCGCGTCCCAGTAGCCCGCGGAGTAGATCTCGTCCTGGTAGCGCCCGACCGCCGTCGGCAGGAGGGCGTCGGTCACCGCCGGGTCGAGCCCGAGCGGCTGGATGTAGCCCGCCCACGCCCAGTTCGGGACGATCGGGCCGTCCATGTCGAGCAGGCACGGCAGGTCGCCCGACGCCGCGGCGGCGACGATCGCGTCGTTGTAGGCGCCCTGCGGGAAGGACTCCATGACGACCTCGTACTCGTCCTGGGAGTCGTTGAAGTCGGCGACGATCTTCTCGTAGACCTCCAGCTCGGCCGGGTTCCCGGCGGAGTGCGTCCACATGGTCAGCTCGGTGGTCTCGCCGTCGCCGCCACCGCCGCCACCGCCGTCGGACTCACCGGCCCGTCCGCACGCGGTGAGCACGATCCCGAGGGCCGCCGTGGTGGCTACCATCGCCGTGAAGGACTTGCGTCGCATCGTGATTCCTTTCCTGGGGACCCGACGGGCAAGGTCGGACCCCCGGCTCGGTGGCCGTCGGTCGACGGCCACAGGGTGTTTCACGTCCGTCGTCGGCCGGGCTCCTTCTGCTCGGCCGGCGGCGGACCTACCGACTCCCTCGTGATGAGAGGGCACGGCATCAACGTCACGCCCTGGTCGGGCGGCGCCTCGCGCGACCCGAGCAGCACCTCCACCGCCCACCGCCCCATGTCGTAGTGCGGCAGGGCGACGGTGGTCAGCGGCGGGTCGAGCTCGGCGGCGATGAGCTGCTGGTCGTCGTAGCCGACGACCGACAGGTCGGTGGGGATCTCCAGGCCGTGGCGCCGGGCCGCCGAGTACGCGCCCATCGCCATGCGGTCGTTGAAGCAGAACAGGGCGGTGGGGCGGCGCCCGGGAGGCAGCTCGAGCACCCGGCCGGCCGCGTCCCGGGCGCCGACGGCGTCCGCCGAGCCCTTGACGTGGAGCGCGGGGTCGGGGTCGATCCCGGCCGCCGCCAGGACGGCGAGGTAGCCCTCGCGCCGCAGGCCCGAGGCGAGCGGCTCGGGGTCCTCGTCGATGTCGACGTACGCGATCCGCCGGTGCCCGGCGTCGACGAGCGCCTGGACGGCCGCCTCGGCACCCCGTCGGTCGTCCGGCACGACGGCGGGATAGCCCGCCCGGTCGGGCCGCCCGTCCAGGACGACCGAGCCCGGCGGCATCCCCTGCGGCACCTCGACGTCGCGGTGCCACATGCAGGCGTAGATCAGCCCGTCGACCTGCTGGTCGCGCAGGGCGGCCACCGCGTCACGCTCGAGGGACCGCTCGGCCCCGGTGCTCACGAGGAAGACGAGGTGCCCGTGGGCCCGCGCGCCGTCCTGGACCGCCTCGATCATCCGGACGGCGTACGGGGTGGTGGCGATCTGGTCGGAGATGAGGCCGATGGTGCGGGTGGTGCGGGTGCGCAGGCTCCGGGCCACGGAGTTCGGTGAGTACCCGATGTCCGACGCCGCCCGGCGCACCCGGTCCTGGGTGCTGGCCGGGATCCTCGTCGCGGCGCGGTCGTTGAGGACGAGGGAGACGGTGGCCGGGGAGACGCCCGCCTCCCGGGCGACGTCCCGGATACCGACTCGCTTCGTCATGATCAGCCTCCCCGTCGAGGTTGGTCCTGCCGTGGTGTTAAATCGTTTGAGCAGTGGTGGGAGTCTTGCGCCCCGGCCGCGACCGTGTCAAGGGCCGTTGCGAAGTCGTGACCTGACGAGATGTGGACCACTACGCCCGGAAACCGGGCTCGCGTTCCGCTCTCGTCCCGCTCTGGCGCCGGCTGCCCGTCCGCGCCCTGAGGGAGCAGTGGGGACTGTCCACCACCGCCGCAGGCATGCCCCTCGGCCGCGGGCCGGTCCGTTCGGCCCGAGCGGCAGCCGGGCGCCCGAACGCCTATTCTCACGATCGTGCCGACGTACCCGACGCCCCGCGCGTCCTCCGCCGCCCGACCCGTGCGCGCACCCGGGAGCCCCTGGTGAGCGGGGGCCTCGTCGCCCTGCTCGACGACGTGGCCGCCCTGGCCAGGATCGCGGCAGCATCCGTCGACGACATCGGGGCCGCCGCGGGTCGGGCGAGCATGAAGGCCGCCGGCGTCGTCATCGACGACACCGCGGTGACGCCGCGGTACGTGCACGGCTTCGCGGCCAAGCGCGAGCTGCCGATGATCAAGAAGATCGCCATCGGCTCGGTCCGCAACAAGCTGCTGTTCATCCTCCCGGCCATCCTGCTGCTGAGCCAGTTCATCCCGTGGCTGCTCACGCCGATCCTCATGCTCGGCGGTCTCTACCTCTCCTACGAGGGCGCGGAGAAGATCTACGAGCTCGTCACCGGCAAGCACAAGGAGGAGAAGCAGGAGGCCGAGCCGGCCGCCGTCGTCGGGCCCGAGGAGGAGAAGTCGATGGTCAGCGGAGCGATCCGCACCGACTTCATCCTCTCCGCGGAGATCATGGTCATCTCGCTCAACGAGGTGGCCGACGAGCCGTTCGTCTCCCGCGCACTCATCCTCGTCGTCGTCGCGCTCGGCATCACCGCGCTGGTCTACGGCGTCGTCGCACTCATCGTGAAGATGGACGACATCGGGCTGCACCTGGCTGAGCGGGAGTCCGCGTTCTCCCAGCGTCTGGGTCGCTTCCTCGTCAAGGCGATGCCTAAGCTCCTCGCGATCCTCTCCACCGTGGGCCTCGTCGCCATGCTCTGGGTGGGCGGGCACATCCTCCTCGTGGGTACGGACGAGCTGGGCTGGCACGGCCCCTACGGGCTGGTCCACCAGCTCGAGGAGGCCGCGGCCCATGCCCTGCCTGCGGTCGGCGCGTTCGTGGGCTGGCTCGTCAACACGCTCGGCTCGGCGATCTTCGGCCTCGCCGCCGGCGCGCTCGTCGTCGCGGTCATGCACGTCATCCCGCGGAAGAAGAAGGCCGGGGCGCACCACTGACGCCGCCATCCCTGGCGGGCGGCCCGGCCACCACCAGCCTTACGCTCGGTGCGTCGTCCTACGAGGAAGGGGTCCGGTGAGCGAGCCGCAGCCTCTCATCGCCGGTCGCTATCGCCCCGTCCGGGTGATCGCCACCGGCGGGATGGGCGTGGTCTGGGAGGCGTGGGACGAGCGCCTCGAGCGGACGGTCGCGATCAAGCAGCTGCACACCGCGCTCGGCCTCCCCGAGGCCGAGGCCGAGCTCGCGAAGAGCCGGGCGATGCGCGAGGCGCGGATCACCGCGCGCCTGCACCACCCGCACGCGGTCCCCGTCTTCGACGCCGTCGAGCACGAGGGCCGGCCCTGTCTCATCATGCCGTTCCTGCCGTCGACACCGCTCTCGACCGTCCTGCGCGAGCGCGGGCCCCTGCCGGCCACCGACGTCGCACGGCTCGGCACGCAGGTCGCCGCCGCCCTTGCCGCCGCCCACGGGCTGGGGATCGTCCACCGCGACGTCAAGCCCGGGAACATCCTCATCACCGACGACGGCGCCGCGCACATCAGCGACTTCGGGATCTCGCACGCCATGGGCGACCCCACCCTCACCGCGACCGGGATGGTCCACGGCACCCCCGCCTTCCTCGCCCCGGAGGTGGCCCGCGGCGGGGACGCCACCTTCGCGTCCGACGTCTTCTCCCTCGGCGCCACGCTCTACGCGGCGCTCGAGGGCCGGCCGCCGTTCGGCGCCGAGCCGAACTCCATCGCCCTGCTGCACAAGGTCGCGGCGGCGGAGGTCGAGCCACCGACCCGCGCCGGCCCGCTCACCCCCTTCCTGCTCCGGATGCTCTCGGCGGAGACGGCGGAGCGGCCCACGATGGAAGCCGTCGCCGCGCACCTCTCGGCGACCGCGGCCGTGCCCACCGAGGAGCAGGTGGCGCGGGAGGAGCGGGCCGCGCCGGAGGAGCCGAAGCCGGCGGTCGTCCCGGTGCCCGCGGACGTCCCGGTGACGCACCCCGCGACACCCGAGGAGCCGGTGACCGACGAGGTGCCTGCAGCCGCACCGGCCGCCGAGCCGCCCGCACCGCCCGCCGGCCGTCCGGACCAGCACCGTCCCGCCTCCAGGCCCCCCGCGCACGCCCGCACACCGTCCGTCCCACCGGTCACCAGCGCCACGGCCGGTGACCCGCCGCGCCGACGCCTGCTCGGCGTGCTGGCCGCCGCCGCCGTCGTGGTCGCCCTGGTGTGGGTCGTCGCGGCGATGCTGACGGGGCCCGACCCGGGCACCACCGCCGAGCCCGGCCCGATGACGTCCAGCGCACCGTCCGCCGAGCCGACCGGCGAGGCGACGGCCGCTCCGGAGGAGTCACCCGCCCCGACCGAGCCCGCCACGACACCGCCGCCCAGCCCCGCACCGACGACGCCGGAGCCCGAGCCCGAACCGGCGCCGGCCGAGGAGGAGCCCGCCCCGGCCGAGGAGCCCGCCCCGGACCGGGCGACGCAGCTGGCCTCCGCGGTGGTCGACTACTACGCGCTCATGCCGGGCGACACCGACGCCGCCTGGCCGCGCATGACCGCCGACTACCAGTCGGGCCACGCCGGGGGACGCGAGAGCTACGAGGCCTTCTGGGCCGACATCGAGGACGTCGCGGTGACGGACGTCCAGGGCCTGCCCCCGGACCAGGCAGAGGCGACCCTGACCTACCGGTTCGACGACGGCCGCGTCGTCGTGGAGCGGACCGCCTACCGTCTGGCGGAGGAGGACGGGTTGCTGAAGATCGCCGCCTCGACCGTGCTGAGCAGCACCGGCGCCTGAGAGGTGCGCGAGCCGGGACCGCGCGGGTGGGATCTCCGAGCGGCCGCACCAGCCCTCGACGCGACCGGGCCGCAACGAGCAGCCTCAGCGGTGCCGTCCCACCGGGACCACCTCCGGCGCGTGCGACCCGCCGAGGACCAGGACGTCTGCGCCGGGGTATCCCTCGACGGCGGTCACGAGGTCCGTCAGGGACCAGGCCGCGGCGGCGTCGTCGTCGAGGCGCGGCCACAGCTCCACCCGGGCCCCGGTGCGCCGGGCGAGCTCGCGGGCGAGGTGGTCGTCCGCGGGACCGACGAGCACCACCGACCGCGGACCGGCCGGCAGCTCCGGCGTCGGCGGGACGAGCTCGCGGTCCTGGCGGAACACCGACCCGTGGTAGGCCGAGACCGCGGCGGCCGCGACGAGAACCCCGAGGGCGTAGCGCATGTCGCGCGCCGTGGCGCCGGAGAGCTCGCCGGCCAGCAGGTCCTCGAGCAGGAGGTAGACCGCCACGATGAGGGCCACGACGGCGGCCACCCCGGCGATGCCGAAGAGCAGCACGAGGTAGGTGCGACGGGTGCGGGACGCCACCTCCGTCGTCGGGCTCGCGACGACGGCCCGCCCGATCCCCCGCCAGAAGCCCCACCACAGCGGCACGCCGACCACGAGCAGGGTGACGGCACCGAGGAGGGTGTTGCGCACCGTGACGCCGACGTCGACGCCCGGGGTGAGGGACTCGACGGCGGCCACGACGACCATGCCGACGCCGGTCGCGGCCGCGAGGAGTCCGATGCCGGCCACGAGGTACTCGTAGATCCGCCGGACCTCGGTGCGGACGACCCTCGTCTCGCCGAGCACCGCGCGGTGGTACCACCACACGACGGCGCCGCCCACGACGGCGCCCACCGCTGTCGGGGCGCCGGCGAAGTGGTCGAGCGCGGACGGGGCCCGCACGTCCCCGAGGAACCACACGAGCACGTCCCAGAGCAGGACGCTCGCGCCGACGACGGCGACCACGAGCCCGCCGCCCACACCGACGGGCAGGACGAGCAGCAGCCACGGGACGCCGCGCGGGCCCCGTGCGGCGTTCAGCACCCAGTACTGCACCCACACGACGGCGCCGACGAGGAACGTCGCGGCGGCCGTGCCCAGCCGGGCGGTCCCGCCCAGGACCGGCTCGGCGCGGACGAGCAGGTCGAGGGCCGCGGCCAGGAGCAGCACGAAACCTGCCAGCGCGGTGCCCAGGCCGGCGGCGGAGCCCAGGAGCAGGTGGCCCGTGTTGCGGTCGCGGCTGAGCGTGCGCTCGGCCAGCCACCAGTGCACGAGCCACAGCCCGCCCCACACGAGGACGGCGACGGCCGCACCGGCCGAGCCCGGCCGCGCCTGCAGCGCGACGGCCACGGCGGCCTGCGTCTGGACCATGGCGACGGCGAGGGCGGTCAGCGCGGTGAGGGTCAGGTACGACGCGTACGTGGTCGACGCCGTCTCCCCCGGGTCGCGCAGATGGCGACGCCGCGTCCACCACGCCAGCGCAGCAGCGAGAGGGCCGCCGACCACGGTGAAGGCCAGAGCGCGGGCGAGCGCCGCCTCGTCGTCGGGGTCGCCGTCGCCGACCAGGTGCCCGAGGAGGTCGGACACACCGGTCGCCGTGACGAGCACCAGCGCGCACAGCAGCGCGTACTGGAAGAAGCGGCGCACCCCGCGCGCGTCCGGGGCGCCCGGTCCACCGTGACGACGTGATGCGTTCACCACGAGGTAGACGAGCCCGACGGTGATGAGCAGCGGGATGAACGACAGCGCGATGCCCACGGTTACCACCCCTTCTCGCAGAACACCGGCCACGGGTCGCCGGTGAGGAGCCAGCCGTCCCCGTCGGCGGTGAGGTCGTAGGACTGCCGGTGCGTCCAGTCGTCCGGGACGAGTCCGCCGGTGCGTTCGACGACGTCGACGACGACGTGGGCCTCGTCGCCCTCCGTGCTGGTGCTGACCACGTCGACGCGTGCGCCGGGCGGGAGGTAGGCCTCGAACGGCGGCTCGCAGCCCAGGCCCGGGTCGAGGTGGTCGGCCGCGGCGTCCTGGTCGCCGTCGAAGATCGCGGTGAGGAAGAGCTGGACGGTTCCCTCGGGGGTGGTCGGGTCGAGCTCCGGGCGCTCCCGCGCACCGGAGACCACCGCCGCGACCACCGCCAGGGTGACCACGAGACCCGCCACCACGGCCAGCACCGTGTTCGGGCGCGCGCTCATGGGGTCATCGTCTGCCCGTGCCGCGCCGTTGACCAGGGGTCTTGGTCCCTGCGGCGCCGCCTTGGGTCAGGCAGCCGCGGTGTCCCGGCCGTCCCACCAGTCCAGCACCCGGGTGGCGTGGAGCGTCAGCCACGGCGAGGGCTCGCCGACGGGGACGTCGATGTCGAACCACACCCGGCCGGCGTGGCGGCGCTCCTGGACCCAGGTGCCGTCGCGTCGGCGGGCTGCGCGGATCAGCGCGATCGCGTCGGCGAGGCGGCGGTCCGGCTCGCGCCCGTCGAGCAGGGCCGCCTGCCGGAAGTACTCCGCGGCGTGGAGCACGCTGAAGACCCACCGGAACGGGTAGGCGTAGTGGTTCACCCAGTCGGCCACCGGCTCGCCCGTGCTCAGGCGTCGGATGAGGCCGCGCCGCAGCAGGTACTCCTCGCCGCCGTGGCGGGCCGCCCGGCTCGCCTCCGTCCCGCCCGTGCTGGCGTCGTACGCGAGGAGGCCCTTGAGCGTGTTGAGGGTGGAGTGGAACGACGAGCGGGTCGAGTCCTCGATCCACTCGCAGTTCCAGCCGCCGTCGGTGAGCCGGTGCTCGACGAGCCAGTCGGCGATGCCGCGCACGTCGGCCCCAGCCAGACGCCGTTCGCGAGCGTGAAGCCGTTGATGCAGCAGTCGACCTCACCGCCCCAGTACGGGAGGTTCTCGTACTCCCACCGGCTGTTCTCGGCGAGGAGCTCGGCCGTCCGCCGCGCGCGCAGCGGGGCGGGGTCCAGGCCCCACTCCCGCAGGGTGTTGAGCGTCCACGTCGTCGCCGTCCAGGGCTGGCCGGCCCCCTCCGCGGCCTCGGGGCCCTGAAAGTCGAAGTCGGCGGGGAAGTACGCGCCACCGGCCCACTGCCCGTCGGGGTCCTGCTCGGCGAGGAGGCGGGCACCGAACCCCTCGGTCGCGATCCGGGCCCGGGTGGCCTGCCACACCTCGGGCGGCTCGCCGAGGAGGTCGCGCTCGACCTGCCAGCGCAGGGCGGGGTCGGTGTCCAGCAGCCAGGGGACGAGCGCGGCGTCGACCACGACGTCGACGGTAGCGGGGGCACATCCGGGCGTCGAGTGTCGGGTGTCACCCGGGAGCGCGGGCCCGTGCTGCCGCTACGCGTGACGCCAGGCCCCGCTCCGGGCCCCCCCGTCCGGAGGTGCGGCCGTAGCCCTGACCAGGGCGACCAGCGCGACGACCGCGCCGATGACGCTGCCGCCGATCGCCAGGCCCAGGAGGATGCGGGCGACGAGGCCCCAGTCGAAGGCGCTGCCCGCGAAGTCGAACGGGAAGACCTGCCAGATCCGCACCGTCACGACGATCGAGACCGTGGTGGTGATCAGGTCGCCGAGGGCCCTCAGCCATCGCGGGTCGCTGACGATGTACACCAGGTTCACGGCCAGGGTGAGCAGGATCGAGGCGTTCACCAGGCCCAGGACCTGCCGGGTGTCGGCGGTGAGGAAGGGCAGCACCTCCCAGCCCGGCCATCCGTTCACGGCCACGAGCAGGGCCGCGTTGACCACCACCGAGACGACGTACCCGGCACGGCGAGCCCCTCGTGACGGACGGGCTCGGGTTGCAGCTGCCATGGTGACCTCCGGGTTCCAGGAGCCGACCTCCACGCTAGGTGGGCGGCCTCCCGGACGACCAGGTCCGAAGGTCCGCGACCAGCGCGGCGACGCATCGCGGACCCACCCGACGCCGGCCCGGACCGGCGGCGACCACCGGCGCCCACGTCCCGCCCGATGTGGAGCGCCCTGTCGGGTACCCGGAGCGGTCCGGGGCTCGCAGGCCAGGTCAGACCTCGGGACCACGCTCCGTCGGCGGATATGCCGCGAGCATGTCGTCCTCGCGCGCGAAGAAGGCCACGTCCCGGTACGTCGACCGGATTCGTGTCACGTCAGCCTCGCGTCGCTCGACCGGCTCGACGTCGTCGAGGTGCACGGGCTGCCCGGGGGCACCGGGGCCGCGCACATCGAACGCCGGCTCTGCCGGCAGGAGCAGCGCAAGGATGCGGGCCTTCTCGGCGCGGAAGCCCGCGGTCCCCAGCACCACCCGCCCGTACCCCTCGACGACTCCAGAAAGCCGGCGGTGCGCCGTGTACGGGTCCTGCTGGTAGTACGCGTAGAACCCACAGGTGCACCCCCCGAGGCCGTGCCCGGTGCCGATCTCGCGCGAGGATGACGTCCTCACGACGATCCGTCCGTCGGGTCGACGCTCGACGACGCCACCATCGCGGCGGCACCGCGCCAGATTCTCCCCCGGGTGCCAGACCTGGGTGTGGAAGACACCGGTGAGGTGACCGTCAGCCCTCACCCCGAAGGACCGCCGTCCTCGGACCGAGCCCAGCACGAGGGCGGGGCCGCCGAACTCATCGGCCTCCATCGTCAGGCCGGGATCTCCTCGGGCGAGGGCTCCGGGACCGGAATCTCCCTCGGTATCGGCTCGAGCTCGATCTCCTCCTCCTCCTCGCCGATGTCTCCGAGGCGGTGGTCGATGGTCATGGCGCTCTCCTCCTCGAGGCCGCACGGCGCGTCCTCGCACCGTGCGGGGTGCCCCCACACTTCACCCCGCAGGTCGATCATCCGACCGGCAGGGCGATCCGGCAAGTGTGGACCGACGGGCTGCCGCCTCTCCGCCCGGAGAGGCGCGGCGGGCCGTCAGCTGCGGTCCCGGACCGGTCGGACGGTCCCCGCGGCTCAGGCCCGATGACCAGACTGGACGCACGTACCACATACTGCTCGCCCTAAGTAACTAGGTGCCGCGGATCGGGACCTCAGTCCCCTGTACGCCCGTTCAGGACGCGATTCACTTCTGTGCATCGGGTTCTCAAGGATGAGACGAAGGGCTGACGAGGATGACGTTGAACACCACCGTGACGCTGCAGGAGTACGGCGTCGCGTCGGAGGTAGGCCCCCTGCGCCAGGTGATCCTTCACCGGCCGGGGCGGGAGATGTCCAGGCTCACGCCGTCCAACAAGGACGAGCTGCTCTTCGACGACGTCCTCTGGGTCGCCCAGGCGCAGGTCGAGCACGACCGGTTCGCCGACGTCCTGCGGGGCCGGGGGGTCCAGGTGCTCTACCTCGAGGAGCTCCTCGCCGAGACGCTGGAGAACCTCGGCGCCCGCCGCTTCGTCCTCGACCACGTCGTCGACGAGCGGGTGTACGGGCTCGGCGCCATCGACGCCCTCCGCAACCACGCCGACAACCTCGACAGCGCCACCCTCGCGAGCGTGCTGGTCGCCGGCATCACCAAGCGCGAGCTCCTCGACCAGATCGTCGAGCCCGACTCCGTCGCCCTCGGCACGATGACCCTCGACGACTTCGTCCTCGCCCCGCTGCCCAACCACCTGTTCACGCGGGACACGTCCTGCTGGATCTACGACGGTGTCGCCGTCAACTCCATGCGCAAGACGGCCCGCATGCGCGAGACGGTCAACTACGAGGCGATCTACCGCTGGCACCCGAGGTTCGCGTACTCCGGGCACCACGTCTGGTCCGGCGGGACCGCGGAGGGGGTCGCGACCGTCGAGGGCGGCGACGTCCTGGTGATCGGCAACGGAGCGGTGCTCGTCGGGCTGAGCGAGCGTACGTCCCCACAGGGCGTCGAGCGGCTCGCCGCCCGGCTGTTCGCCGAGGGCTCCGCGGACACCGTCATCGCCCTCCAGATGCCCAAGGCGCGCGCGTTCATGCACCTGGACACCGTCATGACCATGGTCGACCAGGAGTCGTTCACCCAGTACGCCGGGCTCGGCATGCTCCCCTCGCTCACCATCCGGCCCGGGCGGACCCCCAAGGAGCTGTCCGTCACCACGAACCCTGCGGACGACATGTACCGGGTGATCGCCGGCGCCCTCGGCCTGGACCGGATCCGGATCCTCACCACCCCGCAGGACTCCCTGGCCGCCGAGCGCGAGCAGTGGGACGACGCCTGCAACACCCTCGCCATCGCGCCCGGCGTCGTCGTCGGGTACGAGCGCAACACCACCACCAACGCCTACCTGCGGGCGAACGGCATCGAGGTCCTCGAGGTCCCCGGTACCGAGCTCGGACGCGGACGTGGAGGTCCGCGCTGCATGAGCTGCCCCACCGTCCGAGAGGAGATTTGACATGTCACAGGTACAGACCACGGGGGTCGCCAACCCCGACCGCACCACGGCTCCGGGGCAGGTCCGGATGCCCCACCGCCTCCACGGGCGCAGCTTCCTCAAGGAGCTGGACCTCACCCCCGACGAGTGGCGCTCCCTCCTCGACCTCGCCGCCGTGCTCAAGGCCGAGAAGAGGGCCGGCACCGAGGTGGCGCACCTCGCCGGCAAGAACATCGCGCTCATCTTCGAGAAGACCTCCACACGCACCCGCTGCTCCTTCGAGGTCGCCGCCTTCGACCAGGGCGCGCACGTGACCTACCTCGACCCGGCCGGCTCCCAGATGGGCCACAAGGAGTCCGTCGCGGACACCGCCCGGGTCCTCGGCCGCTTCTACGACGGCATCGAGTACCGCGGCAAGAGCCAGGAGGCCGTGGAGGTCCTGGCCGAGAAGTCCGGCGTCCCGGTGTGGAACGGCCTGACCGACGAGTGGCACCCCACCCAGATGCTCGCCGACCAGCTCACCATGCGCGAGCACAGCGGCAAGGCCGACGGCGAGATCGCCTTCGCCTACCTCGGCGACGCACGCAACAACGTCGGCAACTCGCTGCTCATCTCCGGCGCCATGCTGGGCATGGACGTGCGCATGGTCGCCCCGATAGAGCTCCAGAACGCCCCCGAGGTCGTCGCCACCGCCACGGAGATCGCCGCCGCCACGGGCGCCCGGATCACCATCACCGACGACGTCGCCGCCGGCGTGCGCGGCGTGGACTTCGTCTACACCGACGTCTGGGTCTCCATGGGCGAGCCCAAGGAGGTGTGGGACGAGCGCATCGCCCTGCTCAAGGACTACCAGGTCAACGCCGCCCTCATGGCGGCCACCGGCAACCCGGAGGTGAAGTTCCTCCACTGCCTGCCGGCCTTCCACGACCGGGGCACCAAGGTCGGGGAGGACATCTTCCAGAAGACCGGGATGACCGCCCTCGAGGTGACCGACGAGGTGTTCGAGTCCCCCGCCTCGGTCGTGTTCGACCAGGCCGAGAACCGGATGCACACCATCAAGGCCGTCATGGTCGCCACCCTGGGGAGCTGATCATGCGCATCGTCGTCGCACTGGGCGGGAACGCCCTCCTCGAGCGAGGCCAGATCGCCGACGCCCGCGCGCAGCAGGCCAACGTCGAACGCGCCGTCAGGGCCCTCGCGCCGCTCGCCGAGAACCACGAGCTGGTCCTCACCCACGGCAACGGCCCCCAGGTCGGCGTCCTCGCCCTCCAGTCGGCCAACGACACGACCCTGACCGAGCCGTACCCCTTCGACACCCTCGGCGCCATGACGCAGGGAATGATCGGCTACTGGATGCTGCAGTCGCTGCAGAACAACCTTCCCGGGCGGCACGTCGCCTCGATCGTGAACCAGACGCTCGTCCTGGCCGGTGACCCCGCCTTCGACAACCCGACCAAGTTCGTCGGTCAGGTGTACGACGAGGAGCAGGCGAGACAGCTGGCCGAGGAACGCGGCTGGGTGATGAAGCCGGACGGCAAGTACTTCCGGCGCGTCGTCGGCTCCCCGAAGCCCCAGCGGATCGTCGAGACCCGGATCATCCGGACCCTCATCGAGTCCGGCGCCGTCGTCGTCTGCGCCGGCGGCGGCGGGATCCCCGTCATCCGCGACGAGCGCGGCCTGCGCAAGGGGGTCGAGGCCGTCATCGACAAGGACCTCACGGCCGCAGTCCTCGCCGAGGCGATCGAGGCCGACTTCCTCATGATCCTCACCGACGTCCCGGCGGTGCTCGACGGCTACGGAACTCCCGAGCAGGTCGAGATCCCCCGCGCGACCCCCTCGTTCATGCGCAAGAAGGGCTTCGCGGCCGGCTCGATGGGGCCGAAGGTCGAGGCGGCCTGCCGATTCGTCGAGCTCACGGGCGAGACGGCCGCCATCGGCCGTCTCGAGGATGCCGCACGGATCATCTCCGGCGACGCCGGGACGATCGTCACCCCGGGCGGGAACTACGGCGGACCGGACGACATTCGGCCGCCGCTGCCCGAGCCCGTCGAGACGGCGATGATCCGCCGCGCATGAGCCGAGCCACCCGGGACGAGGTGATGCGACCCCCGAGGTGCCGCACACGGCTTCGCCCAGCAGTCCCCCGCCGCCACCGCGGCGGGTAGCCAGACGGACCCGCCCACAGGGGCGGGAGCGGTGCGCCCGTCGCACCGGACCGAGAAGAGGTGCGCGACGCCGCGCACCGGATACGAGGAGTGAGTCCTGAGATGCCAAAGATCGTCAACTCGTGGAACGACTTCGACCCGCTCAAGCACGCGATCGTGGGGCGCGCCGACTTCAGCATGATCCCGCCGGAGGAGCCGGCCACCTCCGAGAAGGTGCCGGTGGACTCCGAGATGCGCGGGATGTGGGGTCCGCGGCCCACCGAGACCGTCGAGAGAGCCAACGAGCAGCTCGACAACTACGTCAAGGTGCTCGAGCAGCACGGCGTGAAGGCCGACCGGCCCACCCCGCTGCAGTGGAACCAGCACATCCAGACGCCGGACTTCCGCAACGACTCGATGATGACCGCGATGCCGCCCCGCGACATCCTGCTCACGATCGGCAACGAGATCATGGCCTCGGCGAACTCGTTCCGGTGCCGGTACTTCGAGTACCTGGCCTACTGGCCCCTGATGAACGAGTACTTCGAGAACGACCCGGAGTTCAAGTGGTCGCAGGCCCCCCGGCCGCGCCTGACGGACAAGTCCTACAAGCACAACTACTACGACGAGAAGATCTCCCTCGAGGACCGGCTCGTCCGCACCGCCAACAAGGACTTCGTCACCACCGAGGTCGAGCCCATGTGGGACGCGGCGGACGTCATGCGGGTGGGCAAGGACCTGTTCATCCAGCACGGCCTGACGACCAACCGCAAGGCCATGGAGTGGTTCAAGAGGTACTACCCCGACCTGCGGGTGCACTCGGTGAACTTCCCCGGGGACCCCTACCCGATCCACATCGACGCGACGTTCGTGCCGCTGCGGCCGGGCCTCATCATCAACAACCCGCACCGTCCCCTCCCCGTGGAGCAACGGGCGATCTTCGAGGCCAACGACTGGCAGATCGTCGAGGCCGCCAAGCCGGCCCACGACGGCCCGCCGCCGCTGTGCTACTCCTCGGTCTGGCTGTCGATGAACTGCCTGGTCCTGGACCACAAGACCGTCGTGGTCGAGGAGTCCGAGGTCTACCAGGCCGAGCAGATGGACAAGCTCGGGATGAACGTCATCCCCGTACCGTTCCGCGACGCCTACCCCTTCGGCGGCGGTCTGCACTGCGCAACAGCGGACGTCTACCGCGAGGGCGGCATGGAGGACTACTTCCCGAACCAGGTCGAGGACCCCACCCTCGTCTGACCTGCTCCGAGGCGCGGCGGCCGGCCGTCACTGTGCCGACCGGCCGCCGCGCCTCAGGGCTCTGGTCCCGCTCCCGCGGGACCGCGACACCCCACCATGGAAGAGCCCGCTGCGCGGGCCGTCCGGCGGCACCCGACCCCGCGCCGTCGAGCATCGAAAGGTCACGGACCTGTTATGACCACCCAGACCGTCGCCCCCGTGTCGGGGCACCTCATGAACAAGAAGCTCGGCTTCACCGCGATGCTCCTCTCCGCGACGGGCATGGGCTTCGTCGGGACATTCGGGCGGCTCTCCACGCCGATCGACCCCACCACCGGCGTCCGATACATCACCGGTGACTTCCTCGCCTTCGGGCGCATGACCGTGGGCGCCCTCGGCATGCTCGTCATCGTCGTCATCCTCAAGAAGATGCCCGACCTTCGGCGGACGAGGCTTTCCCCGGCCGTCATCGCCGGAGGCCTGAGCATCGGCATGTCGCTGGCGTTCTACGTGTCCGCGACGCTCATGACAACGATCGCCAACGCCGTCTTCCTCATCTACACCGGTCCGCTCTTCTCGGCGATCCTCGCGTGGATCTTCCTCAAGGAGAGGATCGACCTCAAGAACGCACTGTTCCTGCTCCTGGTGTTCCTCGGCATGATCATGACGATCGGACTTGTCAGCTGGACGCTGGGCGAGGGACTGGTCGTCGGCCTGGACCTGAGCGCCGACCCGGAGATGCCGAACAAGACGCTCGGCGACGTCTTCGGCCTCGCCTCCGGGCTCTTCTACGGGCTCGCGCTCTTCTTCTACCGCTACCGCGGCGACATGGGCTCCGAGGTGCGGTCGCTCTGGAACTTCACGTTCGGAGCGGTCGGTGCCATCGCCGTGATGATCTTCCGGATGAACACCCTGGACCCCACCAACCCGCTCGAGGTGATGACGCCGACGAACTGGGCGTGGGCGGTCGGGATGTTCCTCTTCTGCGGCCTGTTCGCCATCGGCCTTCTCCCGGTCGCGGGTAAGCACCTCATGGCGGTCGAGCTCTCCACCGTGTCGTACTGGGAGTGCGTCGTCGGGATCATCCTCGGCGCGGTCGTCTGGTCCGAGACCATGACGGCGATCGGCGCCCTCGGTGGCGTGCTCATCATCGTCGGCGGGATGGGGCCCATGCTGGTCGAGCTCGTCATGAAGCCACGCCGATCCGGGGGCCTCTCGGCAGCCGCTCCCTCACTCCCCGAGCGCTGACCACGCCGGCCATGAACATCCGAGAGGCTGGCTCCACGAGCGTCGACACCGGGGCAGCGTCCGTCTCCGGCAGCGACGACAGCGTCCCGGGCGCCGGAGGCGCGAGGCTCGGCAACGGCTGTTCCCTCGCCCCGCCGACCTGCCCCGACCGAGCCGCTCAGGAGATCTGCGCGGAGCGCAGCGCCCTCCGCCGCGCCGCCGGGGCCAGCTTCATCGGCAACTTCGTCGAGTGGTTCGACTACGCCTCGTACGGCTTCCTCGCCACGGTCATCGCGCGCGTTTTCTTCCCGGAGACGGACAGCACGACGGCGCTGCTCGCCACGTTCGCCGTCTTCGCGGTCTCGTTCGTCATGCGTCCGATCGGTGGGATCTTCTGGGGCAGCCTGGGGGACCGCAAGGGGCGGAGGTGGGCGCTGTCCTGGTCGATCCTCCTGATGTCGGGGGCGACGTTCCTCATAGCACTGCTCCCCGGCTACGCCACGATCGGCCTTGCGGCCCCGGTGCTGCTGCTCCTGCTGCGCATGGTCCAGGGCTTCTCCGCCTCTGGCGAGTACGCAGGTGCAGCCGCCTTCCTCGCCGAGTACGCCCCGGCCGGGCGGCGGGGCCTGTACACCTGCTTCGTTCCGGCCAGCACGGCGACCGGGCTGCTCGCGGGATCGCTGTTCGTGACGCTGCTGCACGCCACCACCTCCGACGCCGCGCTCGACTCGTGGGGCTGGCGCATCCCGTTCCTCCTGGCCGGACCGCTGGGCCTAGTCGGCCGGTACATCCGGGTCCACCTCGAGGACTCGCCCAAGTATCGCGAGATGGCGGCGAGCGCCGACCGGCAGACGACGAGGTGTGCGCCAGTGACGGAGGTCTTGCGCCGGCACCGGGGCAAGGTCGCCATCGCCTTCGGCGTGACGTGCCTCAACGCGGTGGCCTTCTACCTGCTGCTCAGCTACATGCCGACCTACCTCGTCACCGAGCTGGGCATGCGCGAGGACCTGTCGTTCCTCGCCTCGACGATCTCGTTGACCGTCTACATCGCGGCCGTCTTCGCGATGGGGCACCTCTCCGACCGGTTCGGCCGGCGGCGCATGCTGATCCTCGCGTGCGTGCTCTTCATCGTCCTGACGGTCCCGCTCTTCACGCTGCTGCAGGGAGTCAACCTCGCAGTCGTGATCGCGGTGGAGATCGCTTTCGGGGTCATGCTCACCGCAAACGACGGCACCCTCGCCACCTTCCTGGCGGAGATCTTCCCGACCCGCGTGCGTTACAGCGGCTTCGCCCTGAGCTTCAACGCGGCGAACGCGCTGTTCGGCGGGACGGCGCCGTTCGTCGCCACCTGGCTCATCCAGGTGACCGGCTCCGCAGCGGCCCCTGCCTGGTACCTCACCGCCGCAGCGGTCCTCGCCCTCGGGGCGATGATCGCGAGCCGGGAGACCGCGTTCACCGAACTCGCGAACGACTGAGGGCCCAACCATGACCACACAGTCCCTCGACCGCCCCACTCTCCCGTCCCCCGTCGCGCAGGCGTTCTCCACCGAGCGAGACCTGCGCCCCGACCAGAAGGCGGAGGTGCTCGTCCAGGCGCTGCCCTGGCTCGAGCGCTTCGCCGGTGGCCGTGTCGTCATCAAGTACGGCGGGCACGCCATGGTGGACGAGGAGCTCCAGCGGGCCTTCGCCGAGGACGTCCTGTTCCTCCACCGGGTCGGCATGAAACCGGTCGTGGTCCACGGCGGCGGGCCGCAGATCTCGCAGATGCTGGACCGGCTCGGGATGAGCTCGGAGTTCCGCAGCGGGCTGCGGGTGACGACGCCCGAGGTGATGGACGTCGTCCGCATGGTCCTCACCGGACAGGTCCAGCGCAGGCTGGTCGGGCTGCTCAACGCCCGGGTGGCCCACGCCGTCGGGATCTCCGGGGAGGACGGCGGACTCTTCCGCGCTCGACGCCTGGGTACGGGCGCGTCGGGGGACGAGGTCGACGTGGGCCTGGTCGGCGACGTCGTCACGGTGAACCCGCAGGCCGTGGAGGACCTCCTCAGTGGCGACCGGATCCCGGTGATCTCGACCGTCGCCCCTGACATCGACGACCCCGAGCACGTGCTCAACGTCAACGCCGACACGGCAGCGGCCGCACTCGCCGTCGCACTGGGCGCCCGAAAGCTGGTGATCCTCACCGACGTCGAGGGCCTCTACCAGCGCTGGCCGGACCGGTCCTCGTTGCTGCGTCGCGTCTCGGTCTCGCAGCTCGAGAGGCTGCTGCCAGATCTGCGGTCCGGCATGGCACCGAAGATGGCGGCGTGCCTGCGGGCGGTGCGCGGTGGGGTGCCACAGGCCCACGTCATCGACGGCCGGCACGCGCACTCGATGCTGGTGGAGATCTTCACCGAGGAGGACATGGGGACCATGGTGCTGCCGGACGGTGCCGCATGAGCGCCCTGGTCGGCCACGCGGGGCCGGCGCCCGAGATGCGCGCTGGATGGGCAGGCCCTGGCCAGTCGTCCCTGCGCGTCCTCGAGCGCCTCGTGCGCAAGGTGACCCAGTCGGACGACCTGGTGGTGATCGAGACGGTTCCCGGCGGCGGGCCGTTGGCGGCAGCAGCGATCGACCGTGCCCGGATCGCACCTATCGTCGGTACCGTCGCCCGTGACGACACCGTGGTGGCGAGTGCACGATCCGCACTATCGGCTCGGGTGGTGGCCCGCTACCTGCGGAGCGTGGCCAGCGGAGCGGCGACGGAGGGAGGCAGGCGATGAGTGGACAGACCCGCTCAGCGGTCGCCCAGCGGACGACTGCCCGCCAGGGCGGTTCGGACCGGGGCGGCAGGAGACGGGCGGAGATCGCCGAGGCCGCAGCGGCCATCCTGCGCGAGGAGGGCCCGGGCGGCGTCTCGCACCGCACCGTCGCCCGTCGCGTGGGCTGCTCGCTGTCCCTGACGACCTACTACTACGAGAGCCTCGATGAGCTGCTCGGCGAAGCCGGCCGGATCAACATCGGCCTGTGGGCGTCACGGGCTGAAGCGGTCGCAGAGGAGGTGGAGGCCGACCCACCACCGACCGACCGCGAGACCGTGACGGCTCTTGTCCTACGGGCCTGCCTGCCGGAGGGCGACGAGCTCCTCGGCCACTACCTCCAGCTGATCGCGGCAGCACGCTCCGCTCCCGTGACGCGGTCCTACCGAACGGGCCGAGACCGCCTCAACGGTGCGCTGGTCAGGGTGCTGCGCCAGGTCCGCAGCGAGTGCCCACCGGAGCTGGTCATCGCCGTCGTCGACGGCGCGGCCGTCTCGGCCCTGAGCGAGGGCCGGGACGTGCGGGTGACGGCGGCCCAGCTGCTCCAGCACGTGCTCTAGCGGTTCGAGCACTCGCTCGGACGGCGAGTCCGGTTCCCCACGCCGCGGGCACGGAAGGGGCCGCGAACCGAGGTTCGCGGCCCCTTCGGACGCTGGCGGAGACGGTGGGATTTGAACCCACGGACGGGTTGCCCCGTCACATCCTTAGCAGGGATGCGCACTAGACCTGACTATGCGACGTCTCCAAGTCCCTCCCACAGGTTACCCGGACCGGTGCGCCGGTCAAAAACGCACGGCGCCGTGACCGCCGCGGACCTCGGGCGGCTCAGGAGCCGGTGAGACGGCGGTACCCGGCCCCGCGCTCGCCGCCCACCCGTTCCCACCTCGAGGTCATCGCCGGCGCCGGGCCGAGCTCGACTCGCGCACGCCACCGGTACGTGGTGGGCCAGCGCCGGAAGACGGGGGCGACGGTGGTGACCACCTGCATGAGCAGGGGCAGCCTGCGGGGCCGCCACCGCTCGCTCACGTCCAGCCGAAGGTCGGCCCGGTCACCGACCCGCCGCACCCACCATCGCCCGCCCGTGAGGCGGGCACCGTCGACGGTGACGCGCCAGCGTCCGGTCGTCGTGGCCCCGTCCGTCACCGAGGTGAGGTCGGGCAGCGCGGGGTCGAGCACGACCCGGGCGCGGTGCCCGTCGGCGTCGGCGCCGAGGACGGCGGTGCCGGCGTCGCCGGAACCGTCAGGGCTCTGCGCGGAGCCGGTGCCGGTCGCATCCCGAGCGGTGGCCAGCGGGCCGTCGTGGTTCCGGTTGAGCGTCACCGCGCACAGCGAGCCCGCGTACTTGATGAGGTGACGGCGGTGCAGCCGCTCCCCCGGGAGCCGTCCGATGGCCGCGTCCTGCCCCTCGATGCGCACGACCGGCCGCGTCGGTCCGACGTGGACGAGATCGAAGTCGGTCATCCACACCAGGAGCATCGACTCGGGCCGCTCGACGGCGGCGCTCACCGGGGCGAGGAGCGCCGCCCGGCGGCGCTTCCGGCCGTCGCGGTCGAGGACGCGCACCTCGACGGCGCGGCCGTCGACGTCGGTGAACCGCACGTGCGCGTCGACGCCGTCGTCGGCGACCTCGAGCCGGGCGACGGCGAACTCGGTCTCGTTCCACGACCGTGTGCCGCCGCCGATCCGGTAGCCGGCTGGGTCCAGGCGCAGCCCCGGCTGGGCGTAGTAGTCCACCGCGCGGCCGGCCCGGCGCGAGAGGAAGGCGAGCATGCCGGTGCCGTGCACGTCGTCGTCGAACCACTGCAGCTCGAGGCCGTCGTAGACCGGGTGGTCGGCGAGCTCGAGGTTGAGCATGTGGGCGATCCGCTCGGCCGTGAGCGAGAACGGGCAGCGCACAGACGGCGCCGTGGCCGCGCGCGGGGCGGGGAAGGGTGGGGCGGCGGGCGGGGCGGCGGGCCGTGCGGGTTCGACGTCCATGGCTTCTTCCGTCGCGGGGCTGGTGCCCCATGCAACCGGACAGGCGCCGCGCGCGCCGGGGCCGAAGGTCCCCGTCCGGGGTGCCGCGGGCCGGCGCTCACCCGTGCCGTCGCATCGCGGTGCCGGCGGCCACCCGTGCCGTCGCTTCCCGGTGCCGGCGGCCACCCGTGCCGTCGCTTCCCGGTGCCGGCGGCCACCCGTGCCGTCGCTTCCCGGTGCCGGCGGCCACCCGTGCCGTCGCTTCCCGGTGCCGTCGCTACCCGGCGTCAGCGCGACCAGGTGCCGTCGCTACCCGGCGTCGGCGCCGTAGCGCTGGGGACGGATCAGCCGGCCCGCCTCGCAGTCGGCCACGAGCTCGGCCATCCGCCGGTCGCGGGTGCTCTCCCGCTTGGCCGACATGACCCACTGCCTCGCGATCTTGCGGTACGACGGTCGCCGGGCCTCGAAGAACGCCTGCGCTCGAGGTGAGGCGGCGAGCTGCGCGGCGTACGCCGGGGGCAGCTCCACCGCGCCGTTCTCGTAGGTGTAGACCCCCTCCCGCTCCGGCACCCGGGCCTCGAACGCGGCTCGGCCGGCGGGGGTCATCAGCCCCTGCTCCTCGAGGGCCGAGACCTTGGCGACGTTGATCCGGCTCCAGCTGCTCCTGGCGCGCCGAGGGGTGAACCGCTGTCTGCTGCGATCGTCGTCGACGCTCTGGCGCACGCCGTCGATCCAGCCGAAGCAGAGGGCCTGGTCCACCGCCTCGCTCCACGTGAGGACGGCCCGGCCGCTGCTCTTCTTCCAGTAGCCGACCCAGACCTCACGCTCGGTGGCGTGGTTCTCCTCGAGCCAGGACCGCCACGCCGCGGGGCCGTCGAAGTAGATCGCCTCGCGGTCCTCGCCCATGCCGCGAACCTGCCCGGTGGGCGCGGCCCCGTCAAGGGCAGTGCCGGCGTCGCGACCGTGCGGCTCCCCCACCCGGGCCGGGTCCGCACCTGCGGAGGGCAAGGGATTCGAACCCTTGGTGCGGGGTTACCGCACAACGGTTTTCAAGACCGTCACATTCGGCCGCTCTGTCAGCCCTCCTCGCCGCCCCGGGAGCCCGACGGCGACGCCGCACAAGTCTAGGGGCCGCGCGCCTGTGCCGTTCCCGGCAGGATGGCGGCATGCGCGCCATCACCACCGAGGACCAGACCCTGACGCTCACCGACCTGCCCGACCCGGAGGCCGGACCGGGTGAGGTGCTCGTGCGGGTCGCCGCGGCCGGGGTCAACCGGGCCGACCTGCTCCAGCGCGCCGGCCACTACCCGCCCCCGGCGGGGGCCAGCGACGTCCTGGGGCTCGAGGCCGCCGGCACGGTGGCCGCCGTGGGCGAGGGCGTCACCGGCTGGACGGTCGGCGACGAGGTGGCCGCCCTCCTCGCCGGCGGCGGCTACGCCGAGCTCGTGGCCGTGCCCGCCGGGCAGCTCCTCCCCGTCCCCGCGGGGGTGGACCTGGTCGACGCCGCGGCCCTGCCCGAGGCGGTGTGCACGGCCTGGTCGAACCTCGTCATGACCGGCGGGCTGCGCGCCGGCGAGACCGTGCTCGTCCACGGCGGCTCCGGTGGCGTCGGTTCGGCCGCGATCCAGATCGCCGCGGCGCTGGGCGCCCAGGTCATCACCACGGCGGGCGGCCCGGAGCGGACGGCGCGGTGCCGCGAGCTCGGCGCCGACGTCGCCGTCGACCACCGCACGGAGGACGTCACGGCGGCGGTGCGGGAGGCGACGCACGGCCGGGGCGTCGACGTCGTCCTCGACGTCCTCGGCGCCGGCGCACTGGCGGCCAACGTCGAGATGCTCGCGACGGGCGGCCGCCTCGTGGTCATCGGGACGCAGCAGGGCCGGCGCGGCGAGCTGGACCTCGGCGCCCTCATGACCCGGCGGGCGAGCATCCACGCCACGACCCTGCGGGCCCGGCCGGTCGCGGAGAAGGCCGCGGTCGTCGCCGAGGTGCGCGAGCACGTCTGGCCGATGGTCGAGGACGGACGCGTGCGGCCGCTCGTCCAGGAGCGGGTGCCGCTCGCCGAGGCCGAGCGCGCCCACGCGCTCCTGCGTGACGGGGCGGTGTTCGGCAAGGTCCTGCTCGTCCCCTGACGAGCCGGGACGCCGGCGCGGGCGGACGCGGCGCGGACGCAGCCCGGGCCGACGCGGCGCCGGCGGACGAGGAGCGGCGGCGCGGGACGGTCGCAGGAGAGCTTCGTCCCCCAGCGGCCTCACCCGGCGAGGAAGTCCAGCACCATCGCCGGCACGCGGCGGCTGCTCGTCGCGGCGGCGTGGCCATAGCGGGGGTGGAGGCGCAGGCGGGCACCGGGGATCCCCGCCGCGGTGCGCCGCAGGAGGTCCGCGCCGTAGTTGCCGTCGCGGGCCCCGGCGACCAGCAGCGTCGGTGCGGTGACCTCGCCGAGCCGGGCGGTGACGTCGTAGGAGTCCTCGGCCTCGACCGTGCGCAGCAGGTCGGTGGGGTCGTCCGGGACCACGAGCGGAGCGCCGAGCCACAGCGCCGCCCGCCAGAACGCGACTCCCGCCGCACTGGCGCCCATGAGCTCGGCCTGCCCGGCCGCGGCCCGCCGGCGTCGGCCGGCCCGCACCCGCTCGGCCCACCGTCGCTGCGTGGCGCGGGCGTCGTCGTGGAGCCGGGCAGCCGCGGAGACCAGCACCAGCCGGCGCACCACCTGCGGGTGGTCGACGGCGAGCTGCAGGGCGAGCGACCCGCCCGTGGAGATACCCATGACGTCCACGGAGGTGCTGAGGTCCGCGGTGATCGCGCACGCGAGGGAGCCGGCGAGGTCGGCCATGGTCGTGCCCGGTGCGATGCCCACCGGACGGCGCACCACGTGCACGGTCCGGGTCCGCGCGTACGCCGCGTAGCGGGCCTCCTCCATCCGGCGGGCCAGGCCGGTCGGGTTGCCGCTCGCGGCCTCGAGTCCGGGCAGGACGACGAGGTCCGGGCCGCGGCCGAACGTCAGCACCGGGAGTGTGCCGCCGAGCAGGTCGGTGCGACCCATCTGAGACCTCCGCCCGTCGGACCCGGCGTCCGATGGGCCCCGTGACGCACCGAGGCCGCCGGCCACCACTCCAGGGTGGGGCACGGCGGCCTCGGTGCGCGCGGGACCTTCCGCCCGGCGGGTCAGCCCTTGACGGAGCCCGCGAGGAGTCCGCGCACGAAGTACCGCTGCAGCGCGAAGAACACGATGAGCGGGACGATCATGGAGACGAACGCGCCGGACGTGAGCAGGTGCCAGTCCTGCCCGCGCGAGCCGGCCATCTCGGACAGGCGCGCCGTGAGCGGCTGGATCTGGTTGTTGCCGCCGGAGAAGGTCAGACCGACGAGCAGGTCGTTCCACACCCACAGGAACTGGAAGATCGCGAAGCTCGCGATGGCGGGAACCATGAGGGGCATCATCACCCGGAAGAACACCGTGACGTGCCCGGCGCCGTCGACGCGGGCGGCCTCGATGAGCTCCTTGGGCACCTCGGACATGAAGTTGTGCAGCAGGAAGATCGCCAGCGGCAGACCGAACGAGGCGTGCGCCACCCAGATCGGCAGGAACGGGAAGTCGTCGGCCAGCTCCGTGCCCGAGAAGATCCGCAGCAGCGGGATGAGCGCCATCTGGAGCGGGACGATCTGGAGGGCGAAGACGATGACGAAGACGGTGTCCCGGCCCTTCCACTGCATCACCGAGAACGCGTAGGCCGCCATGGTCGCGATGACCAGCGGGATGACCGTCGCGGGCACCGTGATGGTGAGGGAGTTCATGAAGAAGTTCGCCAGGGCGCCGGAGGACGCGCGCCCGAAGAGGACCTCCTGGTAGTTCTCCATCGTGAAGGTCGGGTCGGTGAAGAAGCTCCACCAGCCCGTCGTGCGGATCTCCCCCTCGGGGCGCACCGAGCTGATGAGCAGGCCCACCGTCGGGACCGTCCACACGAACGCGATGAAGATCGCGACGGCGGAGGCGATCTTGGAGGTCAGCATCGTCTTGGTGCGGGAGGCCGCGGAGACGCGGGGGGCGTGACGGGCCGTCTCGGCCGACGCGGGCGTCGCGAGCGCGCTCGGGTTGCTGGTCATCCCCGGACCTCCTTGTTCTTCAGCATCTGGCGGACGTTGTAGACGATGATCGGGATCACCAGGACGAAGATGATCACCGCCGTCGCCGAGCCGACGCCGTTGTTGCCGAAGGTGAACGACTGGTCGTACATCTGGTTCGCGAGCACCTGGGTGCCGAACCGCGCACCGGTGACGGTACGGGTGATGTCGAAGATCTTCAGCGTGGCGATCGAGATCGTCGTGAGGACCACCACGAGGGTCGGCCGGATCGAGGGCACCGTGATCGAGCGGAACATCTGCCACGGGTTGACCCCGTCCAGACGCGCCGCCTCGACGATGTCGTTCGGGATCGCCTTGATCGAGGCCGAGAGGAGCACCATGGCGAAACCGGCCTGGATCCAGATCATGATGAGGATGAGGAAGAACGTGTTCCACGGGCCGTCCTGGAGGAACCGGACCGGCTCGATGCCGAGGCCCACGAGGATCGCGTTGAGCAGGCCGATCTGGGTCTGCTCCGCCCCGCGGTACTCGTACACGAACTTCCAGATGATGCCGGCGCCGACGAACGAGATCGCCATCGGCATGAACAGCAGGGACTTGGCCTGCTTCTCGAACCGCTTGCCGTCCACGAGGATCGCGTAGAGCAGCCCGACCGACGTCGAGACGATCGGGACGAGGAAGACCCACCAGAACGTGTTGATGAACGACTGGATGGAGTCGGGGTTGTTGAAGACGTAGTCGTAGTTGGCCAGGCCGACCCAGTTCTCCGACCGGTTGTCCATGAACGACATCGTCGTCGTGCGGATCGCGGGGTAGATGAGGCCGACGCCCAGCAGCAGCGCCGCGGGACCGGCGAAGACGAGCAGCGCCCAGGCGGTCCGGGAGCGCCCGGCGTACTTGTCCGCGAGCCGCGCGACCACCATGAGGAGGGCGACGACGGCCGCGAACACGAGGACGGCCAGGATCATCTGGCCGATCTTGGAAAACAGGAAGAAGTCCATCTCATCCCTCCTCGGCGACGGACGGGGCACCGACGGGAGAGGGGAGCGGCCCGACGGACCGCTCCCCTGTCACGTCGATGGTCAGCTGGCGGGCCAGGAGGCCTCGATCTGGTCGAGCACCGTCTGGGTCTCCTCGCCGTCGATCCACTGCGTCATACCGGTCCAGAAGGAGCCGGCGCCGACGGCGGAGGGCATGAGGTCGGAGCCGTCGAAGCGGGCGACCGCGTCCTCCTGCTGGAGCAGCTCGATCGCCAGGCGCAGCACGTCGGACGAGGCGAGCTCGGGGTCGACCGCGCTGTTGGCGGAGGTCACGCCACCGATCTCGACGCGGGTGTTGGCCCACTCGCCGGAGGACATGTAGGCCTGGACGGCCTGCGTGGCCTCGTTGTCGTTGAACGCGCCGACGAACTCACCGGCGACGAGCAGCGGGGACTCGTCCTCGGTCATGCCGGGGAGGTAGAAGGCGAAGACGTCACCCTCGGGGCTGACGTCGGTGCCCTCGGGCCACTGCGCCTCGTAGAAGGAGGCCTGGCGGTGCATGTAGCACTCACCGTCGAGGATGGGCAGGCCGCCGTCGTTGAACGACGTCGTCGCGATGGACCGGGAGTCGCCGATGCCGCCGTTGACGTAGTCGTCGTTCTTGAGGATGGCGCCGGCCATGTCGGTCGCCTCGACGATCGCCGGGTCGTTGAACGGGATCTCGTGGGTGACCCACTGGTCGTAGACGTCGCCGCCGCCGGAGCGCAGGACCATGTCCTCGATCCAGTCGGTGGCGGGCCAGCCGGTGGCGCCGCCGGACTCGATGCCGGCGCACCACGGCTTGGTGCCGGTCGCGGCGATCTCCTCGGTGAGGGCCATGAGGTCGTCCCACGTGGTGGGGACCTCGTAGCCACCCTCCTCGAAGGCGCTCGGGGAGTACCAGACGAACGACTTCACGCTCGCCATGAGGGGCGCGGCGTAGAACTCGCCGTCGACCGTGCCGTAGGCCTTCCAGTCCTCGGACCAGCCCTCGTCGGCGTTGGCCTCGACGGCCTCGGACGCCGGGACGAGGTAGCCGTCGCCCACCATGCGCGAGAGCAGGCCGGGCTGCGGGAAGATCGCGAGGTCGGGGGCGTTGCCGCCCTCGGCCTGGACGACGATCTGCTGCTCGAACTCACCCGAGCCGTTGTGCTCGACCGTGATGCCGGTGCACTCGGTGAACTGGGTGAACGTGTCCTGGAGCTGGTCCGCCTCGGTCTCGCGGATGGACGAGAACAGCGAGACGGTCTCGCCGTCGAACGAGCCGTACTCCTCGAAGGCGGCGCAGTCGGTGTCGCCGCCGGTGGCCTCGTCGTCGCCGCCACCGCCACCGCCCCCACCGAGGTCGTCGGCGCCGCCGCAGGCGGTCAGGACGAGGGCCAGCGCAGCACCTCCCGCCAGCATGGAAAGGCCGCGCTTCTTCGCAGTGATCTTCACGTGCGTCCTCCTCGTTACATCATCGTCACGAGCGCTCATCGCTCCCACTGACACCCAACCCGTCCACGAAGTGAGATTCAACTCACTCGACCCTCTTTTCCGTAACGATCCTGCAACGGTGCAGGTCGGCTGCCCCCAGCACGAGGCACGGAAAGGCGGACCGCCGCATTTCTGGCCTCGATTCTGCATATCGCTGACCGAAATGCGGGCTGCGCCCAGGGGAACGTCGGGCGGGCCCCCTTCGCTCCGCGCCGTCGCCGACCCTTTCTCGCCGTCACCGACCCCCTTCTCGTCGCCGGACCGCCGGACGTGCCCACGGGGCTTGACCCTCACGCGACGTGAGGCGCCACAGTGGTGGTCGTGACGACGAGAACGGGTTCCGGGACGTGGACGGTCGGCCAGGTGGCCGAGCTCCACGGCGTCACGGTGCGCACGCTGCACCACTACGACGAGATCGGGCTGGTGCGTCCCGGTGGGCGCACCGCTGCCGGGTACCGCCTCTACACCGCGGCGGACCTCACCCGGCTCCAGCACGTGGTGGTCTACCGGCGCCTGGGCTTCGCGCTGGAGCAGATCCAGCAGCTGCTCGACGGCGGCACCGACGTCGGGGAGCACCTGCGGCGGCAGCGGGCCGCCGTGGCCGACCGGCTCGAGGAGCTGCGCGGCCTCGTCGTCGCCATCGACCGAGCGATCGAGAAGGAGAGGACCGGGATGGACCTGACCAGGGACGAGCAGCGCGAGCTCTTCGGGGACGCGTTCGACGAGAGCCACGCCGCGGAGGCGCAGGACCGGTGGGGCGCCACCGAGGCCTGGAAGCAGTCGCAGGAGCGCACCGCGCGGTACACCAAGGCGGACTGGGCCGCCGTCAAGGCCGAGACCGACGCCGTGAACGCCGCGTTCGTCGCCGCCCTCGACGCCGGCGAGCCGCCCACGTCCGTCGCCGCGATGGACGCCGCGGAGGCCGCCCGGCGCCAGATCGCCGAGCGGTTCTACGACCTGACCCCGGCGTTCCACCGCAGCCTCGGCGACATGTACGTGGCGGACCCACGCTTCACCAGGACGTACGAGGACATCCGGCCCGGCCTGGCGGCGTACGTCCGTGACGCCATCCACGCCAACGCCGACCGCGCGGAGCGGTAGGGGCGCGCGGCGACGGTCCCGCTCGGGTGCCCCGGTCCGCCGGGGCCCGGTCAGCGCGCGGCGAGCAGGGTCAGCGCGCGGCGAGCAGGGCGCGCAGCACGACGGCGGCGCCGTGGTCGCCCACCGCGTCGGTCACCGCGTCCGCCGCGGCGACGACGTCGGGCCTGGCGTTGCCCATGGCGACCCCGTGCGCGGCCCAGCCGAGCATCTCCAGGTCGTTCGAGCCGTCCCCCACGGCGACCGTGGCGCCGTCAGCGACGTCGAGACGCCCCCGCAGTGTCTCCAGCGCGCTGGCCTTGGACACCCCGTCCGGGGAGATGTCCAGCCACGCCGTCCAGCCGACGGCGTAGCTGACCCCGTGCAGGCCCACCCGCTGGACCAGGGCGTGGAAGTCGGCGGAGGCCAGGTGCGGCGCCCGCAGGGTCACGCGGGTGGCGGGGGCGTGGAGCAGCTCCTCGAAGTCGACGACCTCGACGTCCCCGGTCAGCTCGCCCATGGGGAACGGCGCGGTGACCTTGAAGCCGCGGCCGAGGTCCTCGACGGCGAAGAGCCCGTCGGGCAGCTCCTCGCGCAGCAGCCGCAGCGTGGGGCCGGGGTCGAACGTGACGACGTCGGTGATCTCGTGGCCGTCCTCGAGGTCGGGGTCGAGCCGGATGACGACCGCCCCGTTCGAGCACACGGCCCACCCGGACGTCAGGCCGAGCTGCGCCGCGACCGGGGTGACGGCCTGGAGCGACCGGCCGGTGGAGAGGACCACCCGGGCGCCGCTGGCGTCGAGGTCGGCGACGGCGGCGGCCACCTCCTCGGCGAGCTCGCCGTCGTGGGTGAGCAGCGTGCCGTCGATGTCGAGCGCGACGAGGAGGTCCGGCCCGGCCGCCGGCAGCCCGGCGGGGAGCCGCCGGCGCCAGCGGGCGGCCCGCTCGGCCAGGGGGGCGGCCGTACCGGGGGCGTCGTCGGTGCCGCTCAGCTGACCGCTCATACGGGCTCGACGACCTCCAGCCCGCCGAGGTAGGGCCGCAGCCCCTGCGGCACCCGCACCGAGCCGTCGGCCTGCTGGTGGTTCTCCAGGATCGCCACGAGCCAGCGGGTGGTGGCGAGCGTGCCGTTGAGGGTGGCGACCGGCCGCGTGCCGGACTCCGCCCGCTCCCGGGTGCCCAGCCGGCGGGCCTGGAAGGTGGTGCAGTTCGAGGTCGAGGTGACCTCCATGTACCGCGACTGGGTCGGGAGCCACGCCTCGCAGTCGAGCTTGCGCGCGGCGGAGGTGCCCAGGTCCCCGGCGGCGGTGTCGATGACCCGGTAGGGCAGCTCGACCTTGGCGAGCATCTCCTCCTCCCAGGCCAGGAGGCGGGCGTGCTCGGCCTCGGCCTCCTCGACCGGGACGTAGGAGAACATCTCGACCTTGTTGAACTGGTGGACCCGGATGATCCCGCGGGTGTCCTTGCCGTAGGAGCCGGCCTCGCGCCGGTAGCAGGTGGACCAGCCGGCGTAGCGCAGCGGCCCGTCGGAGAGGTCGAGGATCTCGTCGCCGTGGTAGCCCGCCAGGGCCACCTCGGAGGTGCCGGTGAGGTAGAGGTCGTCGCCGGGCAGGTGGTAGACCTCGTCCGCGTGCGAGCCGAGGAACCCGGTGCCGGACATCGTCTGCGGGGTGACGAGCGTGGGCGTGATCATCGGCGTGAACCCGTTCGCGACCGCCTGGTCGACGGCGGCGTTGAGCAGCGCCAGCTCCAGGCGGGCGCCGATGCCGGTGAGGTAGTAGAAGCGGGCCCCGGCGACCTTCGTGCCGCGCTTGGTGTCGATGGCGCGCAGGCCCTCGCCGAGGTCGAGGTGGTCCCTGGGCTCGAAGCCCTCGGCCGCGAAGTCGCGGGGGGTGCCGACGTGCCGGAGGACGACGTAGTCGTCCTCCCCGCCGACGGGGACGCCGTCGAGGACGACGTTGGGGATGCGGTAGAGCAGCGCGTCGACCTCGGCGCCGGCCTCCCCCGCCGCCGCCTCGGCGGCCTTGACCTGCTCGGCCAGCTCCTTCGCGTGGGCGAGGACGGCGGGACGCTCCTCCGGGGAGGCCTTGCCGACACCCCTGGAGACCTGCTTCTGCTCCGCGCGCAGGGACTCGAACCGGGCGAGCGTCTCCCGCCGGCGCTCGTCCGCGGCCAGGAGGGTGTCGACGAGGCCGGGGTCCTCGCCGCGGGCGCGCTGGCTGGCCCGGACCCGCTCGGGGTCCTCGCGCAGTGCTCGAAGGTCGATCATGGCTCCGAGCCTAATGGGCACGGTCGGCGTGCCCGCCGCCCGGTGTGTGGTGCGGGGCACCCCGGATCGCCGCGCCGACCTGGGCGGGCGCCGTTACGTTTGCGCCATGGGTTGGGAACAGTGGGTCGCGCTGGTCGCGCTGGTACTTGCCGTCGTCGGCGTGGTCCTCGCGGCCCTGGCGTGGCGGGCCGTGCGCCGGCGCACGCCGTCGTTCTCCGCCGAGGGCGAGGAGCGCCCCGACCGGGACGACGAGGGCGCGCCCCCGGTGGGTCCGCCCGCCGTCGTCTTCAACCCCTCGAAGTCCGCCGACGGTGAGGCGCTGCGTCGCCTGGTCACCCAGACGGCGACCGACGCCGGCCTGCCCGAGCCCATGTGGTTCGAGACGACGGTCGAGGACCCGGGCCTGGGCCAGGCGCACGAGGCGGTGGAGCGGGGCGCCTCCGTCGTCATCTCCGCCGGCGGGGACGGCACCGTGCGCGCCGTCGCCGAGGCCCTCGCGGGCACGGGGGTGCCGATGGGCCTCATCCCCCTGGGCACCGGCAACCTCCTGGCCCGCAACCTCGACCTGCCGCTGGGGAGCGAGCGCGAGCTCGTCTCCACCGCCCTGA